>NZ_CABFVA020000010.1 GCF_902143375.2 Methylacidimicrobium tartarophylax
GGCGAGCCGCGGAGGCGGGGGTGGCGGAGGCGCAATACCGATTGGGCCGCTGCTACGAGCAGGGGTCGGGAGTGGCCGGCGACCTGTCCGCGGCTTTCTCTTGGTACCAGCGCGCCGCCGGCCAAAAACACCGTTCGGCCCTCTGTGCCCTTGGAAAGCTGTATCTCCGTGGATGGGAGGGCAAGCCCGACTATGCGGCAGGGGCGGAGTGGCTGATGCGAGCGGCAAAAAGGGGAGACGCGGAAGCCCAGGAGCTTTTGGGACTTTGCTATCATCGTGGGTTGGGCGTCGCGCAGGATTTCTTCCGGGCTTCCCTCTGGTATCGCCGCGCGGCTATGGCCAAGAGGCCGCTGGCGGCCAACAACTTGGGCGTGCTCTACCGTTCGGGGCAAGGGGTGCCCAAAGACGACCGGAAGGCCGCCGCTTGGTTTCGTGCGGCCGCCAAGGCGGGGGAGTCTTACGGGCAGCTCAATTTAGGCGATCTCTACGCATTGGGATGGGGAGTGGCCCGTAATGCGCGGTTGGCCGCTCACTGGTGGAGGCAGGCGGCCGACCGAGGCCTGGTCGAAGCGCAGTCGCGCCTGGGGGAGCTTTACGACTTCGGGCAGGGAGTGGCTCTGGATCGCGCCGAGGCCGCCAAGTGGTATCGGCTGGCGGCGGAACAGGGTCATGCCGCCGCCGCGAATAACTTGGCGATTCTCTATCAGACCGGAGACGGGGTTTCCAAGGACGATGCAGAGGCGCTGCGGCTCCTGCGGAAGGCGGCGGAACACGGCCTCGCCGTGGCTCAGCGGAATCTCGGGGCCTTCTATCTGCTCGGCGGTAGCGCCTCCGAGATAGAGGAAGCGGCCAGATGGTTTGTTCTGGCTGCCCAGCAGGGCGATTCCTTTTCGCAATGGAAGCTCGGAGAACTCTACGAGCATGGTTATGGGGTTGTGCAGGATCGCCGTCGCGCGATCGACTGGTATCGGAAAGCAGCAGACCAGGGGCATTCCGAAGCGAAGAAGGGGCTCCTGCGGATGGGCGGCGATTCTTCCGCCGCCGCGTAAATGGGGGCCGCGCTTGCGCCCTCTTACGGAGTCCAGACCTCTTCCAGGTTCCAGACGACCGAGCCGATCCTCGGAATCTGGACGTTGCGCCATTTGTCCCGTAGCCCCGCGTATGTATCGGGTGTGACGAGGTAGATGTAGGGAAGCTCTTCACTCAGGATCTCCTGGACCTCGTCCCAATACCGTTTGCGGAGTGTCTGGTCGAGGGTCGTGAGCTGGGCGATCATGAGGGTATCGATCCGGGCCTCCCACGGAGTCGCGGGCGTGGGCTCACTCGGATACCACTGGTGGAGGCGCCCCTTGCTCACGAAGACCGACATGCCGTCGGCGGGGTCTCCACCTCCCGTCAGGCCGAGTAGACAGGCCTCGTAGTCGAAGGAGTCGCTGATTTTGGTAACGAGCGCACCAAAGTCGAGGAACTGGAGCCGCGCTTCGATCCCCAGCGCCTTCATGTTCTGTTGGAAGACCGTCGCCATCGCCGTGCGAAGGGGGTTTTCCTGGTTGGTCAGGAGGGTGAAGCTCACCGGATGGCCTGCCGCGTCCGCCATGCTGCCGTCTCCCCGCCGATGGAAGCCCGCCTCGGCGAGCAGCCGCTCGGCCCGTCCGGGGTCAAAGGGATACTGCCGGATCCGCGGATTGAACCACTTGGCGTTCGCCGGGCTTTCGGGTCCCCAGAGAGGCTGTCCGCGGCCGAAGAGGATGCCTTTGACCATGCCTTCCCGATTGATCCCGTAGGAGATCGCCTGGCGGAAGCGGCGATCCTGGAACCAGCCGAGCTTATAGGGGGCGACGAAGGGCTTTCCGCTCTTGTCGTGGCCCGGATTCTGGTTGAACCAGAGAAAGGTCGAAGCGGTAGAAGGGCCTCGGTCGTGCACGGTGTAGTGGTAGATCTTCTCCCCGCGACGGACCCAGGCGACGTCGTCGGGAGGAATCGTGTCGGCGTCGGTCTGCCCGGAGGCGAAGGCGACTACGCTGGCGTTCTGGTCCTTCACGAACTTGACAATCAGAAAGTCGATGTAGGGGAGGCGATGGCCCTGCAAATCGATTCGCCAATAACGGGGATTGGCATCGAGAATGATGAGCTGGCCGGGTCGGTAGCTATGGAGTCGGAATGCCCCGCTGCTCGCAATGGCCCCGGGCGTCCTTTGCGCGGTAAAGATGCTCCAGGCACGCAGCAGGGTTCCGTCCTCGTAGGCCCCTTGGAGGAGATGCTTTGGCATGATCGTGACCCCGGACATGTAGCGCAGGAAAGGGGCGAAGATCTCGGGGGTGCGGATCCGTACGGTGTTGCGGTCGAGCTTTTCGACGAGAAAGGGCTTGCCGTTGACCGAAAGGTCGTAGGCATTTCGGTTGGGGTATCGGGGATCGTAGACGCATTGAAAGGTGAAGAGAACGTCGTCGGCCGTTAAGGGAATCCCATCGCTCCAGGTGAGTCCTTCGCGGAGGTGAAAGGTGAAGGTACGACTGTCCGCGCCGACCTCCCACGATTGGGCGAGCGCCGGAACGACCTCTTCCCGGATCGGATGGTAGGCAGTAAGCCCATCGAAGAGGAGGCCGAGGAAAGAGGCCGAGGAGGCATCCTCCGCGACGAGCCAGTTGAAGGTGCTGGGCTCTCCGGGGCTGACCTCGACGAAGATGCCGCCCCGCTTGCCCGGCTGGGCTTGGGAGATATCGGCGTTCTTGGGAATCGGGAAACTCGGACGCTCTCCGATCCGGGCCGGCCGGGAGCAGGAGAGGGTCGAGAGGCCCAGGACGGCTGCCAGGAGAAGCGGGCGCAGGCGAAAGCGGGTTCTCATACCCATGGTCCCCTATGGCATACCGTATTCCCTCTCCTCCTCGCCAGCCGAGTCTTGTGCCCGCCGAACGGAAAGGCATCGCGGGCGTGCCGGGGCCGGAGGAAGCTTTTCATTTGCTTTCCCCCAGGTTGGTCGGCATATCTCGCAAATTTCGCAGGCTTTCCACTGGAGTTGCCTGGCGACATACTGCAAGGACCGAAAGGTCGGCCAGGCAGGCGAAAAGGAGCAGGAGGAGAAGAACGTGATTCGACAAAAGACTTTGCGGGAATCTGTCCGGATCGAAGGCAATTCGCTGCACACCGGCCAGCCGGTATCCCTGGTCCTGCGTCCGGCGGAATCCGACACCGGGTATCTGTTCAAGCGGGTCGATCTACCGGACGAGCCGACCGTTGCCGCGCGGATCGACCATGTGCGGCAGACGGAGCGGGCCACGACGCTGGGGGAGGGCAATGTCAAGATCCACACGGTGGAGCATGTCCTGGCAAGCTTGCGGGGAAGTGGGGTGGATAACGCGCTGATCGAGCTCAACGCCAACGAGCCGCCGATCGGGGACGGCAGCGGAAAGATCTATGTCGAGGCGATCGCGCGCGCGGGACTCGTCGAGCAGGATCGCCCGGTTTCGTTCTTCGAGCTTCGGGACCCTCTCTGCGTCCAGGGAAAGGACGGAGCCCACCTGGTGGCGTGGCCCAGCTCGTCATTTTCCGTGACCTGCACTCAGGTGACGCATACCGGAAAGTTCACGCAATTTCTCCATTGGGAGCACGACCCCGGTCGCTTTGCCTCGGAGATCGCACCAGCTCGGACCTTCGTCTTCTACGAAGAGGTGCAGCCCCTGTTGGAAAAAGGGTTGATCAAGGGCGGGAGTCTCGAAAATGCGATCGTCATTCGTGGCGATACGGTCTTTTCCCAGGAGACGCTCCGATTCGAAGACGAGTTCGTGCGGCACAAGATCTTCGACGTGATCGGGGATCTCGCGCTCTTCCCGCATCGGCTCAAAGCGCATATCTTTGCGGCGAAGCCGAGCCATACTTTGAACGTGGAGATGGCCCGCGCACTCCAAAAGGCGCATCGGGAGTATGTTTCGCAACTCATGCCGCTGGAGAACATCCCCACCGGCGAAGGGGCCTTGGACATTCGGGAAGTTCTCAAGATTCTTCCCCACCGCTATCCCTTCCTGATGATCGACCGCGTGCTCCGGTTTGAAGGGAAGGCCAAGGCAGTGGGGCAGAAGGCGGTGACGATCAACGAGCCTTACTTTCAAGGTCATTTCCCGGATCATCCGATCATGCCGGGCGTCTTGCAGCTCGAGGCCATGGCCCAGTTGGCGAGCATCCTTTTGCTCCGGCAGGCCGGCAATGCGGGGAAGCTCGGCTTTTTCATGAGCGCCGATAAGGTGAAGTTCCGCCGGCCGGTGATGCCGGGGGACACCCTCATCGTCGAAGCAGAGCTCATCAGCTTCCGGGGGAAGATCGGGCGGGCGTCGGGCAGGTGCCTGGTCAACGACAACGTTTCCTGCGAAGGCGATCTCCTTTTCGCCCTCGTCGATTCGATTTGACGGTGGGCGATGGCAACTTCGGTTCATCCGACGGCAATCCTTGAGCCCGGAGCTCTGCTCGGAGACGGCGTCGAGATTGGCCCCTACGCCTTTGTCGGTTCGGAGGTGCGTTTGGGCGAAGGCTGTGTCCTGCACCATCACGCCTCGGTCGTCGGAAAGACGGAGGCGGGGATCGCCAACGAGTTCTTTCCTTTCGCCTCGATCGGTCAGAAGAGCCAGGATCTCAAGTACCGAGGGGAGCCGACCTTTCTCTCGATTGGATCGGGCAATCGGTTCCGGGAATTTGTCACCGTCAATCGAGCGACCGGCGCGGGCGGGCGAACGGTGATCGGTTCTGACAATCTTTTCCTCGCCTATGCTCATGTGGCGCACGACTGCACGGTCGGAAGCGGCTGCATTTTCTCCAACAACGCCACCCTGGCCGGCCACGTGCGGGTCGGCGACTATGTGACCATTGGAGGGTTGACGGCGGTGCACCAGCATTGCCGCCTCGGCGAACACGCCATGCTGGGAGGATGCACGAAGGTCGTGCAAGACGTCCCGCCCTTTTGTCTGGTGGATGGGAATCCGGCGCGCCTTCGCGCTCTGAATTTGATCGGCCTGAAGCGGCGCGGCTTTTCGGAAGAGGTGCTGCAGGGCCTGCGGTGCGCGTTTCGTCTGCTCTTCGAAGAGGGAAAGAATCTGAGTCAGGGAATTGAAGCCGTCGAGGCAAGCGGTAAGTCGACTCCCGAGATCACGACGCTCCTTGAGTTCCTGCGCTCTTCCGAACGCGGGGTGACTCGCTGACTAGGCAGGCTACGGTCCTGTCGCATCAAAAAATAAAGGACACCGGACGGGTGCGAGGAGTGAGGGTCGTTGCCTCAAAAATCGACGACCCTCTAATGGGTAATGGTTTCTGCCTTAGCAAGTGCAGCCTCGGAACCCAAAGAGCCCGTAGGGCATATCGCTCACGTTTGCGCCCAAGAGCCTCTTCCGCAACCCATTGACTCATCTTCATGACCTTCGCGGTTCCTCGGTCTCAAAATTTATGAGTCAACTCGGTGCTACGACGAGGCGCTGATCCGGGCTTGCCGACCGGGAAGGGCCTCATTAGGCTGATGGTCAATCACGCTCTCGGTCGCCGGCGATGTCGCTCGGGTTCCGACCGGGGCAAACTTCCAGGAGGATCGATGAGTCTTACGCCCACGCAAAAAGCGCCGCTCGACGTCCCGGTGGAGCGGAGAGCGCTCTACGAGCAGAACTTTCGAGAGATGACCCGGGGAACGGGGCGGATCATGATGATGGCCGCCGACCAGAAGGTCGAGCATCTGAATGACGATTTCCACGGCCCTGGAATCTCCGAGGATGACGCCGACCCCGAGCATCTCTTTCGCATCGCCTCGCGCGCTCGAATCGGGGTCATGGCGACCCAAGTGGGGTTGATCGCCCGCTACGGGGCGGACTACCCAGGCATACGCTACGTAGCAAAACTCAACAGCAAGACGCATCTGGTCCCCACCAAGATGAGCGATCCGGAGAGCCGTCAATGGCTTTCCTTCGAACAGCTCGATCTCTTCCGGGAGTCCTCATCCCTGCCCATCCTGGCTGTCGGGTATACGATCTACCCGGGGAGCCGCGCGGAGCCGGAAATGTTGCGGGAGGCGGCACGGCTGGTTTACGAAGCGCACCAGCGCGGCCTCTTGGCGATTCTTTGGGCCTACCCGAGAGGTGCGGCCGTCGCCGATGAGCGCGATCCACACCTGATTGCCGGCGTGGCGGGGCTCGCCGCTTGCCTGGGAGCCGATTTCGTCAAGGTGAACGAGCCGAAGGCAAAGGATGGGGGGAACGCGGCCGCGCTACGGGAGGCGGTTCTCGCTGCAGGGCGCACGCGGCTGATCTGCGCCGGGGGGAAGGAGACGAGCGTGCCCGACTTCCTGAAGCGACTCCATGCTCAGATCCACGAGGCGGGGGCTGCGGGGAACGCGACGGGCCGAAATATTCATCAGCGGTCGCTGCCGGAAGCCGTCGCATTCTGCAACGCGATCTCGGCGATTACTCTTGAAGGGGCCACTCTGGACGAGGCCGTCGCCTTGTATCAGAAGGAGCTTTTGGCCGCTTCCGCTGCCGAATAAGGCTGCGTGGAGGAGCGGAAGCAGAGGCCGACCAAAAAGGTGGCGCAGCTTCCCACAAAAACGCGCCAGGGGAAGGAGATACAGGGGAGCCAGGGAAGTCGAGCCCCCGCTCCCGGCGAGAAGATTCCCAAAACGGCCTGCGGCACTCCGCTGAGGATGGTGACGACTGCCAAGCCGCAGGCCATGGCGATGCAGTTCCCGAAGTCGTTTCCCCGGCTTCGGGTGAGAACCCCGAGGAGGAAGACGCCCAAAAGAGGACCGTAGGTATATCCAAAAAGGCCCAGGACGATCGGGAGGATGCGCAATCGGGGAGAATGGAGCGCGAAGAACGCGGTCGCACAGGCGATCGCAATGCTCAAGAGCGCAAAGAGCACGGTAGAGCCTCGGAGAAGACGCACGCGGCTTTTCTGGTCGGAGGCGGTCGGGAGGAATCGAAAGGCCCAATCTTCGCAAAAAGAGGTGGCCAGCGCGTTCAGGGCGGCCGAGAGAGAGCCCATCGCGGTCGCAAAGATGGCCGCCAGCAGAAGGCCTCGAATGCCGGAAGGGGTCTGGCAGAGAATGAAGTAGGGAAAGACTTCGTTCGCTTGTGAGGGGAGATGGGGGTCGTGCGTGGAGCGCGCCAGCAGGCCGAGGAAGATCCCGATCGTCAAAAAGAGGAAGACAAGGGGCACGTCGCTCAGCCCCGAAAGAATCAGCGAGAGCCGGCTCCGATGATAGTTCTTGGCCGTGAGAAGGCGCTGCACGAGATCCTGGTCTGCCCCGTGGGTGGCCATCGTCGTGAAGGTGGAGCCGATCAGGGCGGCCCAGATCGTATAGTCGGACGAGAGCACCGCGCCTAGGTTTTCCCAGAGATCCTTCTGTGGGTTGACCCCCGTTTTGGCCCAAGGGAGAGCCGCCAGTAGGTGTGCCGCTTCCGCGAGGGGAGAACTCGAGGTCCACGGGATCCTGTGAAAGAGGAGGAGGAGAGTCAGGATGCCGCCGGAAAGCATGAGGCTGGCTTGGAGCAGGTCGGTCCAGATCACGGCTCGGATCCCCCCCGCGACGGTGTAGATCGTCGTGAAGAGGGTGAGGAGAAGGGCGGTGGCGGCGTAAATCCAGAGTTCCTGTCCGGAGGAAATTGGGCGTCCCCAGAGTAGCTTGACGGCGAGTACCGGCAGGATGACGGCCACGTAGAGGCGGGCTCCGGAGGCGAGCAGCCGAGTCAAGAGAAAGGTAGCGGAAGCGGCGGATTTGGTCTTCGGCCCGAAGCGGAGCGCCAGAAATTGGTAAATCGAGGTGACTCGGTAGGTGAAGTAGGGCTTCACGAACAGGTAGGCGACCAAGACGCGAGCGAGGACCGTCCCGAGCGCGAGTTGGAGATATTCGTAATTGCCGAGAGCGTAGCCCTCCGTCGGCGTCCCCAGAAAAAAGGCTGCGCTGGTCTCCGCTGCGATCAAGGAGCCGAGGACTGCCCACCACGGAATCTGGTGTCCGCCGAGCGCGAACTGCTCCACGGTCTTCGGCCGTTTTCCCGCCCTTAGACCGATCCAGAGGACGGCGGCCAGATAGAGGAGGAGGATGGCCAGGTCGATCGCCGGGATGCCGCCGGGAAAGGGAGACCTCATTGGGAAAGCCGCCGGCCCACCTCCGTGTCGAGGGTGTGCCACCAAGAAGAGAGGAGCGTTTCCGCCCGCTTCTCCAGAGCGCGGAGGTCGTCCTGCGCCTCGGTCCGGTGGAAGAGGTAGAACTTCATCTTGGGTTCCGTACCGGAGCAGCGAATGGCCAGACGGGCTTCCCCGGGGAAGGAGAAGCGCAAAAACTCTTCTCTGGGCAAAAGCTCGCCGTCGGCATCCCAATGATCTTCCACTCCGAAATCTTCCACTTGGCTGGGAGGGTTGCCGTTGGGTCCGCCCGGAGGATCCCGGCGAAACGACGCGAGCAGCCGCTTTCGCCGCTGGGGCCCGTCCGCGTCTTCCCACGTCAGGGTTTGCAGCCGTTCCGCAAAGAAGCCGAAACGCCGGTAGAGGAGATCCAAAAGACCCAGAAGGGTCATCCCCTGCCCGGCCGCCCATCCCGCCGTCTCGACGAGTTGAAGAGCCGCCGCATTGCCGTCCTTCTCGCGCACCCGGTCGGTGGAGAGACTCCCGTGGCTTTCTTCTCCACCGAAGACGAGCCAGCGGCGATCCTGCGGATCTTTCTCCGCGATCTCCTCGTATCGGCGAAGTTTCGCCGCAATGTATTTGAAACCCGTAAGGGTCTCCACGCAGCGGACGCCGTAGTTCTCGGCGATCGACCGGAGCAGGTCGGTCGTCACCAAGGTCTTGAGAAGAACGGGCGTCCCGGGGAGAGCCCCTTCCGCGCGACGAACGGAAGTCCGCTCGCACCGGTAAAAGGCGAGGAGGGCGGCGATCTGGTTGCCGGTCAGGATGCGCCATCCGAGGGAGGGGTCATAGATCGCCGCACCCAGACGGTCGGCATCTGGATCGGTCCCCAGGACGAGATTGGCGGCCTCCGCTTGCGCTTGTTCGATCGCCTGCGCGAGCGACCGTGGATCTTCCGGGTTGGCCGAAGAGACCCCGGGAAACCGGCCGTCCGGCGTGCTTTGGCTCGGCACGAGCGAACAGAAGATCCCTTGGCGGGCGAGCAGCCGGGGGACGATACGCAGCCCGGCCCCGTGCAGAGGGGTGTAGACCACCTGGATCGACTGGCGCGCCATCCGGATGGCGGCTGACTCGAGGATCGTGGATTCGATCGCCTCGAAGTAGGCCTGATCGCAATCGTCTTCGAGCCGGCGAATCGTCCCGGAGCGGTTTCCCTCCGGACTTTCGGCCGCCAGGCCGACTCTCTGGATCGCCCGGCTCACCCCCTCGGCCGCCCCGGAGGTGATCTGGCTGCCGTCTCGGAGGTAGATCTTCATCCCGTTATCCCAAGGCGGGTTGTGGCTTGCGGTCACCATGACGCCCGCGTCGGCGGAGAGCCGCCGGATGGTGAAGGAGAGTTCCGGGGTGGGGCGCTCTTCGGAAAAGAGCCAGACCACGAAGCCGAGGCTCCGGAGGGTTTCGGCGCAGAGCTCGGCAAACGATGCGGAGAAGAGGCGGGTATCGTAGGCGATGACGACGGAGATCGGGCGTCTGGCCGACAGGCGCAAAAGATAGTCTCCGAACCCGAGCGAGGTCCGGCGAACCGTCCTTTCGTTCAGCATTCCGCTTCCGACGGCCGGGTAGCGTGGAGGGTCGGCCGGCTGGGCACCCCCCCGCTCCGCCGCCGTGGAAAACCGACCGATCGTCCTACTGCGAATCCCTCCGGTCCCGAAGAAAAGGGTCGTTCCGAACCGGTGCTCGATCTCCTCCCACCGTTCGGCGGCGAGCAGCTCGGTCACGCTCTCCCGCTCGATCGAGGAGAGGTTGGGAAGGGCAAGGAAGTCGCCGAGAATGGTCCGGGCAGCCGAAGAAAGCTTCTCCTGCGCTTGCACGGGCAAGAGCGAGGTGGAGGACGGATGAAAAGTTTCGATCGGCCGCACTGGGTGGACACCCTACCGGTCAGGAAGGCCGGTGACAAGAGACAGCCCTGAGTGAAGGATTCCCAAGGAAGCCGTCGGCATCGATCCGAGGGTGGCTCTCCCGCTACTCGCCAGATGAGGGAATTCTCTTGTGAGAAAACAATTGGCGAACGAGACCTCTCTCCATTATCTTGATTCGAAAAAAAGAAAAGCGATGCTCGATCAGGAGAAGAAACAAGAAATCATCACAGGGTTTCGTCGTCACGACGGCGACACAGGGTCGGCGACCGTTCAGGTAGCCCTCCTTACCCGGAGAATCCAGCAACTCACAGATCACCTTCGACAGAATCAGAAGGATCATAGCTCGAGGCGTGGCCTCTTGCAGATGGTGAGTCGCCGGCGCAAGCTGCTGGATTACTTGAATCGGACGGAGCCTGTCAGCTACCGCGACCTGATTGGTCGACTGTCGTTGCGCAAGTAGCCGTTGCTACTGGAGCAGCGGAGCCCTGCATTCGGGTTCCGACGTGTCGCAGAGAAGAAAGGATCAGGAATGGAACTTCCAGTACGCGTATCGGTGGCTTGCGGAGAAGCGCCGATCATTTTGCAGACGGGTGGCCTGGCTAAGCTTGCGGACGGCGTGGCGGTGGTCAGTTGCGGCGAGACCGTGGTCTTGGCGACCGTGGTCTCCACGAAGTCGGTCAAGCCGGAACAGGATTTTTTGCCTCTCCAGGTGGAGTATCGGGAGCGCGCAGCGGCTGCCGGCCGGATTCCGGGAAGCTATTTCCGGCGGGAGGGGCGTCCCAGCGAGAAGGAGATCCTTACGGCTCGGATGATCGATCGGCCTCTCCGGCCTCTCTTTCCGAAGGGGTATTTTTACGAAACGCAGGTCATTCTCGCCCTGCTCTCTGCGGATGCCCAAAACGACCCGGATATTCTGGCGATCAACGCCGCATCCCTTTCGCTGATGGTTTCGGACATCCCGTTTGCCGGTCCCGTAGGCGCCGTGCGTCTAGGCCGGCTGGAGGGGAAGTGGGTGATTAATCCGACCCACCGGGATCGCGAGTTCAGCGATCTGGATCTCGTCTACGTGGGAACGGAAACCGAGGCGCTCATGATCGAAGGGAGCGCTCGGGAATTGCCGGAGGCCGACTTTCAGCGTGCGCTGGAAGTGGCCCAGGAGGCGATCGAGGGGCTGATTCGGAGCCAAAAGGAGATTGCTTCCACGGTAGGCCGAGCAAAGAGGAGTTACAGCTGTCTGCTGGCGGACTCGCAGATCGTAGAGTTCTCTCGCGAGATCATGGGAAGTCGGCTGGAAGAGGCTCTCTACCTGCCTCAGAAGCAAGAGCGGGAGACCGCCTTGGAGTCCCTGAAGGCCGAGTTGACCGGCAAGCTGCGCGAGCGCTTCCCGGCGGCTACCGACTCGGACGTCGAAAGGGCGTTCACCAAGCTGCAGCAGCAGCTCTTCCGGCACCGGGTTTTGGAAGAGGGGAAGCGGTGCGATGGGAGGAAGTTTGACGAGATCCGGCCGTTGTCGGCGCAGACCGGCATTCTTCCCCGGGTCCACGGCACGGCGCTATTCGCTCGCGGGGAGACGCAGGCGCTCTGCATGGCGACGCTGGCCTCGCTCAGCGAGGCACAGGAGATCGACGCCTATGGCGGCGGGGGGACGACCAAACGGTTTCTCCTTCATTACAATTTCCCTCCCTTCAGCGTGGGAGAGGTTGGCCGCATCGGAGGGCAGAGCCGCCGCGAAATCGGCCACGGCGCGCTGGCGGAGCGTTCTATTTTACAGGTTGTACCCCCGGAGTCGGCTTTCCCGTACGCCATTCGGGTGAATTCCGAGATCTTGGCATCCAACGGCTCGACCTCGATGGCGAGCGTCTGCGGGGGAACTCTCTCGCTGATGGATGCCGGCGTGCCCCTGAAGGCTCCGGTAGCGGGGATTTCCGTCGGATTGGTGACCGAGCCGGACGAGGCCGGAGGATTCCGGCGCCATGTGCTCCTGACCGACATCCTGGGCATGGAAGACCATTACGGCGATATGGATTTCAAACTGGCGGGCACCGAGCAGGGGGTAACGGGGTTTCAGCTCGATCTGAAGTTACCGGGCATTCCGATCCCCATTTTGCAGGAAGCAATCGGCCGTGCGGCCCAGGCAAGACGCCAAATCTTGGCCTTCATGGAGCAGATCTTGCAGGGGCCCCGCACAGAACTCTCGAAGCATGCTCCCCGCATCGACACGCTGAAGATTCATCCGGATAAGATCGGGCTGTTGATCGGACCCGGCGGAAAGAACATCAAGCGGATTTCCGCAGAAAGCGGGGCGGAGATCAGCGTGGAAGACGACGGGACCGTCCGGATCTACTCGCCGGACAGTAACGCGATGGCGCTGGCTCGGGAGATGGTGGAGGAGCTGGTCGGCGAACTGGTCGTCGGAGGCCTTTACCGGGGTCGAGTCAGCGGGATCAAGGATTTCGGCTGCTTCGTCGAGATTCGCGGTAAGGGAGAGGGTCTGGTCCATATTTCGGAGCTCGCGGACACGCGCGTTCAACGTGTCGAGGAGGTCGTCCGGATGGGGGAAGAGGTCTGGATCAAGTGCATTGGCATCGATGATCGTGGCCGCTATAAATTCAGCCGGAAGGCCGCTTTGCACGACGACCGTCTGGAACAGGAGCGGACGACCACGCAATAAGGCGTCCAGGTGGCCCTTCTGCCTTTCTCCAAGGAGAAGAGGGAAGGGCTAGGGGCGGGAACAGGGGAAGGAGGAGCGATGGCGCTATCCGTGGGAGCGACGGCTCCCGACTTTACGCTCAAGCAAAAAACACCGGAGGGATTGATTGATGTCCGGCTGAGTTCCTTCCGAGGCAAGAAGGTTGTTCTTCTTTTTTTTCCCCTTGCGTTTACGAGCGTCTGCACCGAGGAGATGTGCCGCATGACGGGTGGGCTCAATGCCTATGAGCGGTTGGAGGCATCGATCTTGGGCGTGAGCGTGGATAATCCTTTTGCGCAAGAAGCGTGGGCACAGAGGGAAGGAATCCGCATTCCCCTTCTGTCCGACCTCAACAAGGAGGTATCCAGGGCCTATGGGGTGCTTCTCTCCCAAGTTTTGGGTATCGGCGATGTAGCGGCACGGGCGGTTTTCGTGATCGATCGTGCAGGGAAGATCGCCTATAGGGAAGTTACTGCCAATCCGACCGTGCTCCCTCAGTTTTCCGCCATTGAGGAAGCCGTGGGACGCCTCGATTAGCGGGCCGCAAGGGAAGAGAGACGGAAAAGAGACAGGGCTTGCGGTAAGAAAATGGGTACGGAGGCGTTCCGCGTCGGAATCCTCACCAGCGGAGGGGACTGTCCCGGCCTCAATGCGGTGATTCGCGCGGTGGTTGCTGCCTCCTGCCAGCGTGGCTGGGAGGTCTACGGCTTCATCGATGGCTTCGAGGGGCTCCTCTCCCCCGTCCGTTATCGAATCTTGGAGGAGCCTGCAACCGCTGGGATCGCGAGCCTGGGAGGCACCATCCTTGGCACGACCAACCGCGGGCGATTCGCGACCCGGGTGGGGCTCGGCGAGATCCAGCGGATCCCAAAAACGGTGCTCGACGAGGTTTGGGAGACAGTAGAGGGACTGCAGATCGGCGGGCTGATCTGCATCGGCGGGGATGGTTCCCTTACTGCTGCCCAGCAGCTCTTCGAGGCGGGACTGCCGATCGTCGGCGTTCCCAAGACGATCGATAACGATATCTCGGCGACTTCGATCTCCTTCGGGTTCTACTCCGCTGTGGAGTTCGTCACCCAGGCCCTCGATCGGTTGCGATCGACGGCCATCAGCCATCGTCGGGTGATGGTCGTGGAGGTGATGGGAAGATACTCAGGCTGGATCGCGCTTTTCGGCGGGCTGGCGGGCGGAGCCGACGTGATCCTGTTGCCGGAGATCCCGTTCCATTATGAAAAGATCGCACACGAGGTGCGCAAGCGCGTGGCGGAAGGAGCGCTGCAGACGATGATCGTCGTCGCCGAAGGAGCCCGGCCCGCTCACGGACAACTTGTGACGCAAGACGAAGACACGGAAAAGGGACTCATCGGAGAGATTCGGCTCGGCGGGATCGGCCGGCATGTGGCCAGCATGATCGAGCGGATGACCAGTCGGGAGAGCCGGGAGGTCGTGCTGGGCCATCTCCAGCGCGGCGGTCCTCCCACCGCACTCGATCGGAATCTCGGGATGCTTTTCGGGGTCGCCGCCGTGCGATTGGTGGAGGAAAAGCGCTTCGGCGAAATGGTGGCCTTTGGCAACGAGCGCGTGGGGTCAGTGTCAATCCAAGAGGCGGTTCGCCAAACCAAGACCGTTCCTCCCGACTGCGAGGAGATTGTCGCCGCTCGTGCGGTGGGCATCGCGTTCGGGAATTGAGCCGCCTCTGGGTCTGCTGGCCCATCATTGCGGGGGGACGGTCATCGGGGGGATCGAGCCCCAGGTATTGCTCCAGCCCTTGCCTGGGTAGCCCCAGACCCAATCCCTGCGAGGCAGGCCCGGCGAGTCCCGTTGGCCCCCGTTCCAGGGCCAGAGGTAGATCTGCGTCGCCGAGATCCGGGGGTAGGTGTAGGGTCTCTCTCCGATACGACCCGCTTGGACGCCCATTACGCGTCCGACGACCGTGACATCGCGTCCTTCCCGATAGACGGATGGATCCAAAAAAGTCGAGTTCCGCACGAGGAAGCGCCCGCCCACTTTGTCGGTCGAGATCGGTCGATCGGAGTCGTCGAGCCGCTCCTCGAGAACTTCCAGCAGCGTCCCCTCCTTCAGAGTCGTCGTTTTTATGATGATCCCTCCAAGGAGGATCCTGCAGCCCTGGTAGGCGGAAGGGTCGCTCCGGATCGCACCGAAGGAAGGCTGACTCCGCACCTCCTTCTTCACCTCGCTCGAAAAAGGGCTTCCGCAGCCGACGAGGAGTATCGTAAGGGCAAGCCAGGGGGTCGTTCTCCTCTTGCGCTCGAAGAGTCGATTCACCCAAGCTGCCCCATTCGAGATTCTGCCTACCAGAAGGTCATCGGCGGCATCATGGGCCAACCCATGCCCCAATCCATGCCCGGATAGCCCCAGCCCCACTCCACGCGAGGATCCTTCCAATGGTCATCCTCCACGTGTTCTCGCCATAAGTGGATGTCTGTCGCAGCAATCAGAGGATAGGTATAGGGCCTTTCTCCGATCCGACCGGGCTGGGAACCGACGACCCGGCCAACGATCGTGATATCCCGGCCCCTACTATAGACCTTGAGATCGAGTAACGAGGAAGTGCCGACTAAAAAACGGCCGCCGGTCTTATCGGAGGGGATCGGCCGATCGTAGGCGTTCAACTCTTGTTCGAGCACCTCCAGGTAGGTGCCGTGCTTGCGATGCTTGGCGTAGAGGATGGTTCCGCCCAACATCACCGGGCGATGGCGGTAGACCGAAGGCTTGCTTTGAATCGCCGCAAAGGAGGGCTGATTCTGCACCTCCTTTTTCACCTCCTTCGGGAACGGACTACAGGCGGCGAGGAGCAGGGCGAGGGCCAGGTACGCAAGGGAGCTTCCTCGGTCCGACAACGACGGGTGCGTCGATCGTGATCCTTGAACCATCCCTTGGCTCCCACAGGCAACGCTAAGCCGGTTTCGACATTCGCCTCAGTCCACAACAACCCTCTTTTCCAGTATACCGCAGCCCGCTCCGTTCGTCTTCTCTTGCGCCGCCGGAAGCCTCGGTTGCGAGGAGGGCTAAGCAGGGGCCGGCGGATCACCACCAAGGACCGAAGCCCCAACCCATCCCCATTCCCATTCCCGGATAGCCCCATCCCCATCCCATGCCGGGATAGCCCCAGTAGCCGTTGTCCGCCGCGTACTGAGGCCACAAATGGATCCGCGTAGCGGCGATCACAGGATAGGTGTAAGGCTTTTCGCCGATGACGCCTGCCTGAGGAGCGGCGATCCGGCCGACGACCGTGATGTCGCGGCCCTTGCTGTAGATGGAAGGATCGAGAAAGGTTGACGTTCGGACGAGGAAGCGGCCGCCGATCTTGTCCGAGTCGATCGGTTGATCTGAGCTGTCGAGCTTTTCTTGCAGCACCTCGAGCAGAGTGACGTCCTTGAGAGTCTTCGTCTGGGCGATGGTGCCGCCCAGCATGACCATGCGGCCCCGGTAGGCGGAAGGGCTGTGCCGAATCGCGGCAAAGGACGGCTGACCCTTCACCTGCTTCTTCACCTCGCTCGAGAAGGGACTGCAGCCGACCAGGAGTGCCGCAAGGGCTAGGCAAGCGGCAGCTCGCCACTGCTTGGGGAAATGCGCAGCCATCGGCAGCAACCTGCTCTCCCCGTTAATACATGCCGAAGCCACCCATGCCGAAGCCACCCATGCCCATGCCGTAGCCAGGGAAAAAGCCCATCCCGGGGCCCCACATTCCCGAATTCATCATGGCCCAGTCATAGTCCGCTCCCCCGCTCATCTCCGGCTGCCAGAGGTGGATCTGGGAGATTGTGACAAGAGGGTAGGAGTAGCTCATCTTCCCGATGGTGCCGGGTTGGACGCCGCTGAGCCGCCCTGCTACGGTCACCTTCCGGCCGCGCTTGTAAATCGTCGGATCCAGAAACTTGGGAGTCACGGCGAGAAAGCGTCCTCCCGATCGGTTGGACGAACTCGGCCGTTCGTCGCCTCCCAGCGGCCTTTGCACAACTTCTACGATGCTCGCGTTCTTCTGGTTTTGGATCTGCGCAATTTTGCCGCCGAGGATCACGAGGCGGCCTTTATAGGCCGTGGGATTGTGCCGAATGGCTCCAAAGGAAGGCTGATTCCGAGCGGCCTCTATGGTGGATTCGGAAAAGGGTCCGCCGCATCCCGACAGGGTCCCGAGCAGTAGGGCGACGAGTAACGAGCCGAGAGCAAGCCGCACGGATTTTCCACTCATACAATAGACCTATCAGTGATGGGCGGTTCTTTCGTCAAGGCGAAAGCGGGCACCGGTGCGGTTGCGTGCATCGGCCCGGCAAGCGGCAGAAATCTATTTGAGAATCACGAAATGAGTGTATCTTGTTGTACTTCCGCCGGACGGATCAGCGCGCGCGGCCGGAAGAGGGGAGGTGGGGTTGCATGGAGCGGGAACGGTGGATCGGCCTCTTGGCGTCCGTGACGCTTCACGTGACGATCCTGCTGGGATCGAGTGTTTGGATCGCCCAGCAAGCACGATACGGGATGGCGCAGGGGGAGAACTCGGTTGCCGTCGACCTGGTAGAGGGGGCGGCGGAACCGGAGGCGAAGCCGGAGCCGCTTCCGCAGCCCGAGCCGGTCGCCCAGCCGACTCCTGCGGAGATGTCGCAGGCGGTCGTGCAGAAGCCGCCGCACCCAACGGCGGTCCAGAAGGAGCCGGAGAAGGCTCCGCGAAAAGCCCATTTGCCGGCGGCACAAGGAAAGGGTGTTACGGGAAGAGGGCAGGATGCGATCACCTTGCGGCGCGCCAGCGGCACCAGCAGCGCCCAGCCGGACTACCTGCGCAATGCGCCGCCGCCCTATCCGGAAGAATGCCGCTGCAAGGGCGAGCAGGGTACGGTGGTGGTGAAGGTCCTTGTCTCCCCTCGCGGAACCGCAGAGTCGGTTGCGTTGAGTCGAAGCTCGGGGTTTGGCCCGCTCGATCGGGCGGCCCTCGACGCGGTCCGCCGGTGGCGCTTTCGGGCGGCGACCATGGGTGGGATGCCGATCCAATCCTACGTGATGGTTCCGATTCGCTTCGTTCTCGAGAATTAGCCCGGGCGGATGCGCCGTCAGGTGCGGACCTGGATATCCTCGTAGGCGGCCCAGCCGATCATCGTGAAGGGCACCGACTGAACCGCGAGGAAGAGAAGCAGCAAGATGAGCCGCAGCCGGGGAACGAGCTTCGGAGTCTGCTGGTCAAGTTCCTGCTTCACATATTCCGCCACAATACCGATCGCCCTGGTGTCCGGATAGATCCCGTTGCCAGGGACGCTCAGGTACTGCTGCACGTCTCGGGAAACCGCTTCTTCGGCAGCGCCGACCCGGACGGAGAGAATCCAGCTCAGGAACGGGTGCAACCGCTGGAAGTTGCGGGCGGCGCTGTTTGCATAGACCTTGGCAACCACGAATTTTGTCCTTGGGTTGTCGAGAGGGACGATCGGGCTTCCATTCCGGTCGTACCAGATGGCTGGATCGTGTGACTCCTGGCCGAGCTGCCAGACGGTTTTGCGGGCATCTTGGAATGTGGCAGTTTTCCAGGCTTGATTGGCCTGGAGGGTGACCACCCAGAGGTTGACGAACTTCTCGCCTGCCGTCTTCGCCTGGCTTAGGGCGAAGAAGAGAAGGACGGTCGCCAAGGTAGCGAGGGCGGCAATTCCGCAAAAGAGGTGATGAACCGGGTTGGCGTGAAAGAGCAGATTCCAGAGCTTGGTGTAATTGCTCGCGAGCCACCAACAGCCGCCGGCCAAAAAAACGGCCACCGCGCACGCCACAACGAACTTTCCGGTCGTCTCGACAAGGAAGAGAAGGATGCAGGAGGTCGTGACCGCGAGAAGGTCGATGAGCATAGCGGGGTCTTTGGCTTGTATGAACCTCGGGTGGGGCGAGTCAAGACGTTGGCGTTACCATTGGTCTCCCCTCGGCCTCCGGACAGACCAGGCGCTTCTTCATTCCAGAAGGTAAGAAGCTTTCTCCACGGAGCGGGAAAAGGGATTGCTTTTTTTCCACCTACGGGTCATTCGATTGAGACTGTCCCTCGGCAGCGGTCGATTCTGCTCTCGCGGAGAGAGTTTTCATTCCGATGACGAGGAGGGGAAGCTTCTACCGGCGAAACGAGTTGCACCAGAGCGCCTCCGACAGCGTTAATCATAACCTAACGTAGAACGCAGACTGATCGATGAATCCCAACCACATGATCCTTGGCCTCGGCGGGACGGGAGGAAAAATCATCCGCGCGGTCCGGAAAACGATCTTCCAGGAATTTCGGAACGTGAGCCCGAAAGACGTCAATGTCGGGTACCTCTACGTCGATTCGAGCGACGAGTTGATGCGGCTTGACGATCCGACCTGGAAAATCCTGGGGCAGAGCGTCCAACTCGGACCCAACAGCCAACTCCACATCCGGTGCGCCAACCTCTCCTCGATTCTGGAGAACCTGACCAACTATCCCGGCATCCGGCCTTGGATCGGCGACCGGGGGATCTGGAACGACATCCTGGGCGGAATCGTGGGAGATGCGATCGGTGGGCAGAAGCGGAGGCTCGGCCGATTTCTCTTCGCCAACCATGCGACGGAGTTCTGCGACCGGCTGACCTCCCAAGTACGGGAGCTCCAGTCAGGCGGGGAGACGGGCGTCACGTTTCATGTCTGCACCGGTCTCGCAGGAGGAACGGGGAGTGGAACGATCGTCGACACTCTCTGCCAGATCCGGCGCCTCTTCCCGGACTCCCTGCAGTATCGAATCATCGGCTATCTTCTCCTTCCCGAAGAGCACCCCAAGCCCAATTGGAATACGGGAAACTACCACGCCAACGGCTATGCGGCGCTGGCGGAGCTGAACGCCTTGAGTGTGGGGAAATTCGTTCCCTGCAACCTCGCCGGAGACGGGAGCAAGATGACCGGTCTTCAGACCCCGTTCAACGGAGCCTACCTCTTCACCACCCACAACGAGAACGGGTTGGCGCTCGGCGTCGACGATATTCCGAACGTCGTGGCGGATTTTCTCTACCAGAAAATTGTTACGGTCCGAAAAGTCAATTGGGCGAGCCTTGCCCGGCAGGAGAATGCCGAAAACGGGGACGGGAATCCCGAGACGATCCCCGGGACGAACGTCGGGGTAAGGTCGAAGAGATGGCTCGCCTTCGGGGTGAAGCGGATCGCCGTCCCGGAAGAGGAGATTGCCGAATATCTCGCCTATCAGTTCGCCCTGCAGGCGGCGCTTCAACTCCGCTACAACAACTGGTCGGAGACCGAGGGTTACCTCCCGAATGCCAAGAACGTCGACTTGATGAGCTATGTCAGCGCGCCCGAGCAGCTCGAGCGCTGGCTTCTCTCCGACGAGCATCTGATCCTGTCCGCTCCGGTGCTGGAGGCCGACGGGACGCAGGGCCGGTGGCAGCCGATCGGCCGATACTGGATGACCGTTACCGGGGCCTTCAAGCAGGAGATCGAGGAGCGAGAGGACGGCGCGAAGTGGCTCGACAGCCTGAAGGGAAGGCTCGAGCTTCGTTTCAGCGACCAGTACCGCGGCCATGGCGTCAAAGCCTTTTATCAAACGGTGTCGGCCTCCGCCCGGGAGCGTGCGCGGGAGGTTCGGCAGAAGCTCGAAAGAGAGCTGTTCGGCAACTGGCGCGATGGAGTCCGCTCCGTTCATGAGATCAGCGCCCTGGTCGGTGCCGTGATCAGCTATTTGCGTAGCCGCTTCGAGCGCTTCGATGACGATGTGGCCAAGGCGAAGCCCCAGGAGGAAGCTCTCGCCAAGAAGCTCAAGGAGCAAGAGAAGGAGTGGGTGAAGGTCGGGGTCATCTCCGACATGCTGGGAAAAAGAAAGCGCCTTTTCGACACGTGCGCCTTGACCCTCCAGGATCTCTACGCCTGCCGGACGCGCATCGAAGGCTGGCAATTTGCCAAGAAGTTCACTCCGGTTCTGCTGGAGGAGATCACCCAGCTCAAAGCCGAGCTCGACCGGAGTTCGGCGATGATTGCCGAGGCGGTTAAGAACTTCGAGGAGCAGATCGCCGAGCGCTGCGGCGATGACAACAGCAAGGTGGATTACCGGCAGCAGATCATCCGGTTCTACGATCCGGAACTCGTCCGGAGCGTGACGCGAAGGTTGACGAAGGATGCCCGGGAGCAGCTCACCCAGACGCAGCGGGTTCGCTCGGCCCTCGTGGCGTTGCTGGGGGACAAGCTCGATTTTCGTACCTTCAATGAGCGAATCAACAAGACGACCTTCCTGGATGTTCTCGAGAACCAGTGCATGGAGAATGCGAAGATCTCCCACAACAACCTGATCGAAAGCAGCAAGGAGAAGCTGATCGGAGTCAGCATCATTGATAAGCTGCGCGACCGGTATGGGGATCGGCAGGCGCTCCGGCTCTTCATCGATGGGATCGTTAAGGCGGCTGGCAATTACCTGATCTACAGCCCGGACGAAATCAAGAGATCGGCTCCCGGAATCAATTCGGGAGCGCAAATCTGCGTATCGAGCTTCACGGTCATTCTCCCCAAAGCGCCGGAGGCGGAAGACTTCGTGAAGATGCTGCGGGAGGTGTTCTGGGAGTGCGTGCAGACGACGGCTCGCGAATTTCTGGATGGAAGCAGATCCAACGAGATTATTTTGACCAGCGTCACCAACCTTTTCCCGCTGCGGGTCGTCCAACTGCTCTCCTTTCTCCGGGCTCGGTATCTGGAGCGGGTGAATGGACCGAATCCGGCTCGGGCGCGAATGGAGCTGCATATCGAGGAGGACGGCCAGGCGCTCCCGAGCCTTTTCCTCCCGAGCCGGGGTGAGCTACAGGAACGGATCGCTCCCTATCTCCTCCTCGGCAGCGTCCTGGGATTGATCGCCGGCCGGGAGAACGAGCAGGGGACGCAGGAGTTGGCGATCCTGACGAAGGACGAGTATGGGTTTGAGACACCGGTCTTCCTGGAAGGGACGACGATTCCCGAGACGCTGGCGAACGTTCCGGAGACGAAGGCCCTGACGCTGGAGGAGGCGGTGGGCAAACAGCTTGCCGATCCCGAGTTACGGCGGGAGCCGAAACGGACCGACTTGACGCAAAAGGTGGTCTCGTTGGTCAACGAGCTCGCGCGTCAACTGCCTCCCACCGATCCTCGAGGGAAGTCCTTTCCGGAATGGGGACGCCGGGCGGTCAAGCTTCTCCGCGGAGAAGGATGAGAGAATTCCCTGCCGGAAAGGAAAGCGGCTGAGCCATGCCGGCGCGAAGAGGTTTTTGCCCGAATTACGGAAACTGTCCGTCGCGCGCGGATACGCGCGAGATCATTGAGATTCCCGAAGGGAAGGATTTTCTCTGCCCGGACTGTGGGACACCCTTGGTGCCGGAGGAAGAGGCTCTTCGCCGACCGAGAAAAAGGGGAAAGCGGAAGGTCTTTCTCTTGCTGCTGCTCTTCTTGCTGGCCGCGACCGGGGTGGGGCTCTGGCTCTCCTTGCGAAGAGAGCCGCAACGCGCCGTTGCTCCTCCGCCCGAGCCGCCGCCGACCGCCGAGATCCCCCCGCGTGTTCTCGAAAGGACTCTTTTCACCGTCTCCGGCTCCCGGATCCTGGGGGAGAAGCTCGTTCCCGATCTGGTACTGGCGTTCCTCTCGGAAGATCTCCGGTTGAAGGGAGTAGCAATCCGGAAAGGGAAAGACGGCCGGTCGGTCGCGGTGGTAGGGAAGTCACCGAACGGGAGCGAGGAGCTTTCCGTTCGGCTCGTTCTCTCGAGCACCTCCGATGGATGGAAGGAGCTGGCGGCTGGTGCTGCACAAGTGGCGATGGCTTTCCGAAAGATTACGCCGGAGGAAGCAGCCCTCTTCGGCAAAGGGATCAACATCACGGCTCCCGACTCGGAACATGTGATCGGGGTGAGCGGCATCGCGGCCATCGTCTCGCCAGCCAGTCCCGTTTCGAAGCTCTCTCTGGGGGAGCTGCGCAAGCTCTTCGGAGGAGAGGTTAGGGATGCGAGGTCCCTCGGCTTCCCGCAAGCAAAGGTTGTCCTTTCTGCTCCTCCGGATGCTTCGGGAAGCTGGCAGCTCTTTTCCCGGCGGGTGATGGCAGGGTCCCCCGTGTCGGTCGACATCGCCCGCCGGGAAGGCGGAGCGGAGATCTCGTCCCGGGTCGCAGGCGATGCTCAAGCCCTGGGGCTAGTCGACTTTCCCCACATCGGGGCGTGCAAGGCGCTCGCCCTTTACGAGAAGGGGACCCATCCGCTCTCCCCGAGCTTTGCATCGCTCGAATCGGAAGCCTACCTGCTTTCGACCCGGCTCTACCTCTACACGATGGGAAGCGGAAGGAATCCCGATGTAGATGCGTTCGTCCAGTTCGTCCTTTCCGACCGGGGGCAGCAGCAGGTGCAACAAACGGGATTCGTGGGAGCCGCGACGAAGACCGAGGCAGGGGCGGAGTCGTTGATTCAACCAGCTGCGGAAATTCCGCGGGATGCACCCGCCGGTTACCGGGAGCTCGTCAAGGAAGGGAATCGGGTGGCTTTCGACGTTCGATTTCGGACCGGGAGCGCCGAGTTGGACAATAAGGCGCTCGTGGACATCCGGCGGCTGGCGAAGCTGATGGAAGGGAAAAACGAGAAGGGCGAAGCGGTTCTGTTGGTCGGTTTTACGGACAACGTGGGAGATCGCGCCTACAACCTGCGCCTCTCGGTTGAGCGGGCGCAGAGTGTCGGGCAGGCGCTTCGCGTCCTGGGCATCCCCGTTGCGGCGACCGCCGGCGAGGGAGACCAGATGCCGGTTGCTTCCAACGATACGGAGGAGGGTCGGGAGAAGAATCGCCGTGTCGAGCTCTGGATCGTCCGAGGGAAGGCGCCCACGCCTTCCCCGGAGCCGTGACTCGGCGCATGGGGCCTTTGACAAAAGCGGCGAGATGAGGGAAACTACAGGGGTTTCCTGATCCAGGAGGCGCATGAGCGATCTGATTGATCCCGATGCGGAGGTGAAACCGAGATCGCGACCGGCAGCCTCTCCTTCGAACGCGGACATTCCCCACCCTTCCCCCAAGACCGCATCCGGTCGCGTCCAAAGAGGGAAATGCCCCAACGTCGGGGAGTGCTCCCTTGGCGGAACCTATGTCGAGGTCCCGCAGGGAGCATCCTTCGTCTGTCCGGAATGCGGCAGCGAGCTTTTGTCGGCTCGAAGGAGAAGGGCGGGAAGCCGAAGGAAGCTGCTTTTTTTGTTTTTGCTGGTTGCGGGGCTCTGCCTTCTGGGCGTCGGGTCGTTTCTGACGCTCGGGCCGTTCCTCGCCGGTTTGTTCGGCCCGAAAAGCCCGCTGGACAAAGGGAGTTCGACGGCCGGAACGGATGGTCCCCCTCTGCTGGAGAAGAGGGAAGAGCCTCCCCTCGAAAAGAAGCCGACCCTCGCCGACGCGGAGGCGGCGCTCCGGAAAGAACTTCCCAGGGGAATTACGCTGGTTTCCCTCAAGCCGAACCAGGAGCAGAAGGGTGCCGATGGCTCCTGGAACCTTGCCTACGACGCCACCGTCGTGGCCGAAAATGACCAGTATTGGGTTCCGATTGCCGACTTGGATGCGGCCAACCTGAGGAAACGGTTGAGCGAGATTCCCTCCCCGGAGCGCTCGTGGGCTCGCCGGCACCTGAAGGATCTGATTCTGACGCAGGATCAGGCCCCGGGCCAGGAATACCTCTTCCACCGCAAGAAGCCGCTGGCTTCGCTGACTCCCGGGACTCCGTTTCCGTTTGCCTGGAAGGCGGTGGCAACGCCGAGAGAGGATGGATCGTGGAAATTTGTCCCGGCCTCACCGCTGCCCTTTGCGGCGCCCGCTCCGAGCGAAGGAGGAACCGACATGCGGGTGGTGCTGCGGAGTAGCCCCGAGGTCGAGCAGGCGCAGTCGCTCGAGGAGCAGCGATGGGATCGATTCGTCCAGCATTTGAAGGAGATTGAGCGGCGGGCGCGGCAGCAGTATCGGGAAGTCATGAATAATGCGCCCTCCTATGTGCGGAAGCCCGATGTTTTCCGAGCCGGGAGTGGGGGGCCGACCACGATGGGAGAAGGAGCCGGCATCGGAGCGGCCGGGGGCGCCTTGGGGGGTGCCATGTTTGGCGGCGGGGAAGGTGCAGCCATAGGCGCCGGAGTGGGAATGCTCCTTGGAGCCCTGGGGGGAGGCGTCTACTCCCATCAGAAACAGCAGAAGCAGTACGAGGCGGCGCTAGCCGAGCGGCATAGCTACGAGCGACAGGCATCCTCCGCCGAGCGCAATACGCGGGAACAGCTCCTTTCCCAATACGAGCAGGATCTGCAAGATCAAGCACAACAGCGGCTCACTCTCCTGGCGGGGGGCTCTTCGGGGGCTGCCAACCCAGCCCCTTACGGCGGCAACTTGAATAATCCCGGGGGTGGCTCTTCGGCGATGCCGCGCTATCCTTCGGATGGCTCGGGTCCTCCGCCCATGCCTCCGTTGCCTACCCAGGAGCCGTACGGATCTTCTTCACCGGCCGGCCCGCCTGCGGCCCCCGCTTACCCGGATGGCCCTCCCCCTCCTTTTGCGGGAAATTCGCCCTATCCGCCGGCGGATAGCGATGGCCCACCGCCCCCTCCACCTCCGCCTCCTCCCTACTGAGGGGGAAACGCTCTAGGATCGATGTAGATTCGTGGCTAGCCACCGGCGACAACGCGAAGCAGCTCCAACCGGTCGCCGGGCTTGAGTTGACGTTCGGTCCAGTCCCGTCGCGGAAGGACTTCTTGATTTAATTCCACCAGAACGACCTTGGCAGGGTAGCCGAGCAAGCGCAGGAGCTCTGCGACGGTGGTGCCGGATGGGACTCGCTGCTCTTTGCCGTTTACGCGGACGAGTTGTTCGTCAGGCATTCTTCCCAGTCCTTCCAGACAGGCTCGTAGCCGAGTTCCCGAATCCGATCGACGATAACGCGAGGGGGGCGTTCATCGGAAAGCGAAAATTGCCCTGTCGCCTCGTCCGCCGATTCCGCAGAAGCCAGCGCTTCGAGCCGGCCGTGAACCGTCCGATGGAGCCGCTCTCTGCCCGCGCCCGTGTAGCCGCCGGGATCGGTCCGGGAGCCGGCGCTCAGCAGGGTGACGCCCAAGGGGATCAGCCGCTCGCGAAGCGAAGGGGCCTCCCGGGTGGAGAGAACGAGTGCGACCTGTGGAAAAATCATCCGCAGCGCACAATGGAGTTGGACGAACTCTCGGTCGGAAACGGGATATTCCGGTGAAAAGCCCCCTGCGGCCGGGCGGAGCCGGGGCAGCGAGAGCGTCAAGGAGGAGCGCCAGGCATGCTTGAGAAGCCATGCGGCATGGGCCGCCAAGGCGAAGGCCTCTTGACGCCAGGGCGCCAAGCCGAGGAGAGCGCCGATTCCAATCCGGCGGAACCCCGCGCGATAGGCCCTTTCCGGAGCTTGGAGTCGCCAGACAAAGTCGCGTTTCGGTCCGGAGAGATGGAGAGAGGCGTAGGCTTCCGGGAGATAGGTCTCCTGGTAAATGACCACCCCCTCGGCCCCGGCCTCGACGATCTCCCGGTATTCCTCGGTTTCCAGCGGTGCGATCTCAATGGAGATCGACGGGAAATAAAGCCGGATCCTCCGGATGCAGGAGGCGACATAGCCGGGGCTGACCCACTTTGGGTGCTCTCCGGCGACCAAGAGGATGGAGCGGAAGCCCTGTTCGGCCAGGCAGCGCGCTTCGCTCTCCACCTCCTCCGGGCTCAAGGTGAGCCGGAGGATCGGGTTAGATCTCGAGAAGCCGCAATAGCGGCAGACGTTGACGCATTCGTTCGAGAGGTAGAGCGGAGCAAAGAGCCGGACGGTTTTCCCGAAGAACTGAGTCGTCAGGTTGTGTGCTTCCTGCGCCATGGCCTCCAGCTCCGGAGCGGTCTTCGGTTCCAGGAGGGAGCGAAACCGGGCTTGCTCCCGGAAGAAGGGAAAGCTTCCCTCGGCAAGTTGATCGGAAAAAGCCATACGGAAAACCTAGCGCAGGCTGCATCTGGTCACAAGCAGCTGCGTCGGCAGCAGGGACAGAAAAGTCTTCTTTCTATCGGTGGATCGGGTCGTATGGTTTCTCGTGGTCTCTCAACGCTTGGATCCGGCCGAGCCGGCGCCGCGCCGCCAACCGATCCGGCATCTCTATGTACACACGCCCTTTTGTGCAAAAATCTGTCCCTACTGCGCCTTTTACGTCCATACCGGCTCGGCTTCGGAGATGCGCACCTTCCTCGATGCCCTTTTGCGGGAGTGGGAGAGGGTCTCCCGGGACTACCCCGTGGAAGCTGAAACGCTCTACTTGGGTGGAGGAACTCCCTCGCTGCTGCCTCTCGACGCTTTCCGTCGGTTTGCGGAAGCCTTCCATCCGTGGGAGGCCATCGAGGCGACGCTCGAGGCGAATCCTCGAACGGTGACTCCCGCAAAAGCAGTGGCTTGGCGCGAGCTCGGGATCGGTCGGGTGAGCTTGGGCGTCCAGTCTCTCGATTCGGAGGTGCTCCGCACGCTCGGACGCCGGCATACCGCGGAGGACGTGAAAGAGGCGGTCCGGACCCTGCGAGATGCCGGATTCAAGAATATCAACGTGGATCTGCTTTTCGCGGTCCCAGGCCAGTCGCCCGCTTCGTGGCACGAGACCTTGGGAGGAGCGATTGCGCTCGGACCCGAGCACATTTCGGCCTACGAGCTCACCTATGAGGAGGATACTCCTTTTTTTAAAGCGCGCGCTGCGGGAATCTGGACCGAAGACGAGAATCGATCGATCGAAATGTATCGAACCGCCTGGCGGCTCTTGGAAGACGCAGGGTATCGGCAGTACGAGATTTCCAACTACGCCCGACAGGGTTGTGCGTCTCGGCACAACCAGGGTTATTGGAAGGGGAACGACTATCTCGGGCTTGGTCCCGGGGCCTGTTCGACGGTTGGGCTCTGCCGTTGGCAGAACCGTCGGGATACCGAGCGCTACATTGCGGCATTGTCGGCAGGCCAGGATCCTCCGAGGGAACACGAACCGCTCTCGGAGGAACAACGACAACGCGAACGGTTGCTCCTGGGTCTTCGGACGAGCGGCGGGATTCCCGCCTCTTGGATCGGCGGGAACTCGGATGCCGCTCTCGCCCTGACCCGGCAAGGCTTGGCCGAACTCTCGGAAGGAAACTTCCGACTCACCCCCGAGGGTCGGCTTTTGACCGATGGAATTGCCGGTCTCTTTGTTTAACCTGCCCGTCTCACAAAGATCGTAGCCTAGCCCTACCTGTTGCCGGTCGCCTCTCGATCCGAGGGGAGGGGGAAGGGATCAAAACGGAAGATGATTTCCCCTTTCTTGCCCATGCTCAACCGGTCCCGGGCGATTCGGCTGAGGTAATTCGGGTCCGACTGGAGCAACTCGAGTTGGAGATTGAGATCTCGATTGCGACCCTGCTCCACGGCGACTTCCCGTTGGACCTGCTCCTTCTGGCGCTCCAGGTGATCGATTTGCTGCACGAGCGGCCAAAAGGCCGTCAGGAGAAGAGCTCCGCCGGCGAAAAAGATGCCGAGCCCGAGCAGATGGCTCAGCTTTGCCCAGACCGTGCCGCCCTTCATGTTGCGTGCTCCGCTCCTGCGCGAGCAGCTATGGCCGATGCTTGCCGGAAAAAGGCGGCACACCGACCGTCACGTTACCAGTGCCCATATCGGCCATTCTTCCCCAAATCCTCTTCGATCCGCAGGAGCTCGTTGTATTTGGCGATCCGGTCGGAGCGGGCGAAGGAGCCCGTTTTGATCTGACCGGCATTGCAAGCGACCGCCAGGTGCGCGAGAAAGGGATCCTCAGTTTCTCCCGACCGGTGGCTGAGCATCACGCCGTATCCGCTTCTCTTCGCAAGATCGACGGTTTCCAGGGTTTCCGAAAGGGTCCCAATTTGATTCGGCTTGATCAGAATCGAGTTGGCGACTCCCTGCGCGATTCCTTTGCGTAGAAATTCCGGATTGGTCACAAAGACATCGTCTCCGACCAACTGCACCGATGCTCCGAGCTCGCGCGTCAGGAGCCTCCATCCCTCCCAGTCGTTTTCCGCGGCTCCGTCTTCGATGGAAATCAGAGGGAACCGCCCACAGAGTTCTTTGTAATATTCGACGAGATGAACCGCTGGCATGCGTCTCTGGTCGGATTTCCGAAAGACGTAAGCCTCCGAACTCTGGTCAAAGAATTCGCTCGCCGCCGGATCCATGGCGAAGAAAATCTCCTTGCCGGGCGTATACCCGGCCCGCTCCACCGCGGTGCAGAGCAGCTCCAGCGCCTCGTCGGCCGAAGAGAGATTGGGAGCAAATCCTCCCTCGTCGCCGAGTCCGGTCCCCAAGTTCCTCTCCCGGAGAAGAACGCGAAGCGCGTGAAAGGTTTCCGCTCCGAACCGGATGGCCTCCGAAAAGGTGGGAGCACCCCGCGGCACGATCATGAACTCCTGAAAATCGAGAGGAGCATCGGAGTGGGCTCCCCCGTTGAGAACATTGGCGAACGGTACGGGCAGGAGAGCGCTCCCCGTTCCTCCGAGATACCGATAAAGAGGAATGCCCAAGGCGGCCGCGGCTACCCGGGCTACCGCGAGCGAAACTCCGAGCATGGCATTGGCACCCAGGTTGCTCTTGTTCTCGGTGCCGTCGAGCTCACGAAGCAGGCGATCGATCTCCTGCTGATCGAGTGCGTTCTGCCCTTGCAGGCAGGGCGCAATGCGTTTTTGTACGTTCTGGACCGCCTTCCCGACTTCCTTGCCCCCGTAGCGTGCCTTGTTCCCGTCCCGCAACTCGAGCGCCTCGTTGACGCCCGTGCTCGCTCCGGACGGAACCATCGCCCGGGAACGGGTTCCTTCCTCAAGGACGACTTCGGCCTCGAGCGTCGGATTGCCGCGGGAATCCAAAACCTGCCGAGCCCAAACCCGATGAATGGAGAAACGACCCATATCCACAACTTTCTTGGCTGCGAGCGACTTTCATTACAAGCCAATTCTTGGGCCGGCAGGCAGCAGGAGAACGCTTCCGAGACATGCAGGCTAATGCATGATCCCCTCGGCCGGCGGCTTGCCCTTCGCGGGAGCCAGGAAGAAGGCCAGGGGCAGCGATGCCAGGCAGACATAACCCGACCATTGGAAGATGTCGACATAGGCCCAGAGGCTCGCTTGATCGGTGAGGGTGCGGTAGAGCACTCCCAAGGTCTGCTGCGCTCCCGGCACCGTTCCCGACTGAGTCGCGAGATACCCCTGGACCGAGGCAAGGGCGTCCCGGTAGTTGGGGTTCTCGGGCGTGTAATAGCCCGCTAGGAAATTTTGCTGAACCTGGGCAAAGCGCTGGGAATAGGTCGCAATGAGAGAAGTGCCTACGCTTCCGCCGATGTTTCGGAAAAGGTTGAAGATACCGGTGGCGTTCCCCATCTGCTCCCGGCGCAGCGTGATGACGGCGGCGGTCGTGAGCGGGACGAAGACGAGCGGAGCTCCAAAGCCGTTGAGAAGGTTGGGCACGATTACATTGAATTGAGAGATCTCGATATCGAAGTTCCCCATGAGAAACGAAGAGCCGGCCAGGAGAAAGAAGCCGAGGGCGACCATTGTGCGGGCGCTCATGTGCCCGAGCATCCGGCCGGCGAAGATCGCTCCGGCCACCGCGCCAATTCCGCGGGGGCTTACCGTAACTCCGCTCTGAAAGGCCGTATAGGCGATCAGGGTCTGGAGAAAGAGCGGAAGGGCGGCGAGCGTTCCATAGAGGACGATGCCGATCAGAAAGACCAAGCTGACGCCGGTGGCGAAGCTTTTGTCCTTGAGGATGCGGAGATCGACCAGCGGCTCGCGTGCGGAGAGTTCGCGGATCACGAAGCCGATCAGGCCCAAGAAAGAAAGCCCGGCCATCCAGCGCAGCCAGACGGCCCCAAACCAGTCGTCCTCTTGTCCCTTGTCCAAAAGCACCTGCATGCAGCCGAGCCAGATGGTCAGGAAGAACAACCCCCAGACATCGACCTTGGTCGGCCGGTTGTTCCGGAGATAAGGAGGATCTTCGACGAAGAGGGCCGAAAGGAGGATGGCCAGCAGGCCGACGGGCAGGTTGATGAAAAAGCACCAGCGCCAGTTCACATTGTCCGTCAGCCAGCCGCCGAGCAGAGGGCCGAGGATCGGTGCGACCACGACTCCGAGAGCAAAGAGGCCCATCGCCTGTCCCCGCTTGGAAGGCGGAAAGCTTTCCAGGAGGATCGCTTGCGAGATCGGTTGGAGTCCGCCGCCTCCGGCCCCTTGCAAGATGCGAAAAAGGATCAGGGTGCCAAGATTCGAAGCGGCTCCGCAGGCGGCGGAACTGATCGTGAAGATCACAATGCAGGCCAGCAGCAGGTTCCGCCGGCCGAATCGGCGGCCGAG
>NZ_CABFVA020000011.1 GCF_902143375.2 Methylacidimicrobium tartarophylax
GCTTTGGGCCACGCTCATCGCGCCGACCGTGTCCCCATGGTAGCTCTCCGCAAGGCAGAGAAAGAGATCACGCTGGGGCTGGCCGTTTTGCTGGAAATATTGCCAGACGATCTTCACGGCCGCTTCGATCGCCGTGGCCCCGTCGTCCGAAAAAAAAGTCCGGTATCGGGGGCCGCTCTCGCCCGCCGCAATCCCCGAAAGCCGTTCCGCAAGCTCGGCTCCCCAGGGATGGGTCAGGCCGAGAAACGAGACATGGTCGATTCGCTCGAGCTGATCCCGAACCGCCGCGACAAGCCGGGGATGACGGTGTCCATGGACATTCGTCCAGATCGAGGAGTTGCCATCCCAATACCGCTTCCCCTTTTCGTCCCACAGATAAGGACCTTCTGCGCGCACGATCACCGGCAGGCCGTAAGCCGGATCCCGCCAGGGTCGATCGGGAGTAAAGGGATGCCAGACGAAGTCCTTGTCTCGCTCTTCGGAACTCCTCATTCTTCGCGCTCGAGCTCCGCTTGAAGCAACCGGATCTCTTCCGGGGTGTGAAAGGAGCAGAGCGAAATCCGCAGCCGGGCAGCTCCTTTGGGGACGGTCGGAAAGCGGATGGCCGGGGCAAAGATTCCTCTCTTCCGAAGCCGGGCGGCGACCGCCGTCGCCCGCCTTTCCTCCCCGCAGATCACGGGAAAGATGGGAGACCGCTCGCTCTGACCTCCTCCGAAAAGAGCGATGATTTCCCGGAGCCGTTCGCGCCGCCGCGTCCCCTCTCCCGAAGTCAATAGGGCGAGAGCGGCCTTGGCCGCCCCGGCTGAAGGCGGCGGCAAGGCCGTCGAGTAGACAAAAGGGCGGGCGCGGTTGATCAGCAGGTCGATGAGCTCCCGGTCGCCAGCCACGAATCCTCCTCCGGACCCGAGTGCCTTGGAAAGGGTTCCCAGCTCGACCTCGATCCGCCCTTCCAAGCCGAGCGCCTCGATGATCCCGGCTCCGGTCCGACCGAAGACTCCTTCTGCGTGCGCCTCGTCCACCAGACACCATGCCTCGTATCTTTCCTTCAGGGCAACCAGCTCCTGGAGCGGGGTGATATCCCCATCCATCGAAAAGACCGATTCGGTCACCACGAGCGCCCGCCGGGATCTCGGGCGATACCGGCGTAAGATCTCCTCCAGCCCATGGAGGTCGTTGTGGGGAAAGACGCGAAGGGTGGCCTTGCTGGCGCGCGCCCCGTCGATGAGCGACGCGTGGCTGAGCCGGTCGAGCACGACCAGGTCCTCCGCTCCCACGAGCACCGGGATCGTACCGGCCGCGGCCGCATAACCGCTCGGAAAGACCAGCGCCGCTTCCCGGCGCTTCCAGGAAGCCAGGCGCGCCTCCAGATCCCGCTGGAGATCGGCATCCGGACAGAGCAGGCGAGAGGCGCCGGCGCCCGCACCCCGTTCCCGAAAAGCTCGACAGCCCGCTTCGATCACCTCCGGATGGTGAGAAAGACCCAGGTAGTCGCTCGAGGCAAAGTTGAGCCAAGGCGTTTTTCCTTCTACGGTCCCCTCTCCTCCTGCACCGGCAGGCTGAGGCAGAGACCGGAGCAGCCCGGCTTCCGCCAGTTCTTCCAACTCCCTGCCGAGTGCGGTGCGAAATTCTCTACTCATGAGAACCAACGCCCCTCCGCCTTGAGCACTCTTCCGTGAACCATGAGGAAAAGCGGCTCTTCCCGGCTCTCGATGCAGGATTCCCAGGGATCAAGTCCGCTCCGCCATCGAAATGCCGCGAGGTCCGCCCAGGCCCCGCTGCGGATCTCACCCAAGGTTCCAGGCAGGCCCAGCGCTCGCGCCGGTGCTGCCGTGACCATCTCCCACCATCGCTCCGGGGGGATTCCTGGATGCAACCGGCGCGCTTGGCGAATCTCTTCGCGCAAATCAAGCGTGTCGTTGCTGGCCAAGCTATCGGTGCCCAGGCAGACGGGGATTCCGAGCGAAAGCATCCGCTCCAGGGGAAAGGGCGCGTAGGAAAAGAAGGCGTGCGACTTCGGGCAGTGGACGACCGAAAACTGCCGCCTAGCCAAAAGAGCCCAGTCCGCCTCGCAGAGATAGTTCAAGTGGACCAACATCATGCCGGGAGCAAGGCCGCCGGTCCGATCGAGCCACTGGAGCGGAGAAAGCTCTTCGCCGGTCGGCCTAGGACGGCCGGCTTGGCTGACTAGATCCAGGAGTTCCCCGTCTCCTTGGCAAAACATCGTCCACTCCTCGGGCGACTCCGCCACATGCGTGGTCACCGGAAGGCGGAAGCGCTCTGCGCCTTCCCGGACTAGGCGATAGAGCTCGGGGGAAACCGTGTAGGGCGCATGCGGGGCCAGTCCAAGTTTGCCGAGCGGGACGGGGGGATTGTCGAAAAATCGCAGAACCGCACACGCCGCTTCCTCGGACCAGACGTGGGGACGGAGATCAATCAGTTCCAGAAACCACCAGCAGCGCAGGGGAAACCGATCGGCCAGAAGCAGAAGTTCCGGGTAGGCCTCCATGTTGCCCACCCCGGTCGTGCCGGAACGAGCGAGGAGACCGAATCCTTCGTCGAGCGCCGCTTCGAGCGACTCCCGATGCAAGGTTGCCTTGAGACGAAGGATCTCCTTGACCCATGCCGGAAAGGAGATGGCCGGAAGCTTCCCCCGAAGTCCCGTATAATCCAGATGAACGTGGGCGTTCAGCAGCCCCGGAGAGAGAACGGCGTCCTCGAGAACGACCCGCTCCTCGCCCATCCGCGGAGAAAGCTCCTCGGCCACTTGAACGATGCGATTCCCCAGGATGCGAACCATCCCGGGAACGAGAACCTCTCCGGGGCCAAGGAAGACAGCTTTTGCGGAAATCAGCATCTTCCGTCAACCGCTCTTACTTTCCTGCTCCCCCTGCCGGCCTTCCTTCCTCTGCGCCGAAGCAAAGAGAAGTCGGGGATGGGCGGCGTAAAGCCGTGGAAAAAGCTGCCTTCCCCATCGATGCCAGGCGTACTCCGTTCCGGCGCTCAACGCCCAGGCATAAAAGGCTCCCACAAGCCATCCGGCGAGAACATCCGACGGATAATGGACTCCGAGATAAATCCGCGAGTAGCCCACCAGTCCCGCCCAGAGCCAAACCCAGGCCATTCGCGGGCCATAGACGACATTGGCCAGATAGGCGAGCGCCGCATTGTTCGCCGCGTGCCCCGAAGGGAAGGAGTGGCCTTGGGGCCCCTGGCTCGGATCGGACCAGGAAATCTTCCCTTCATCGACCTCCCGCACTCCGGGAAGCACGGAAAAGGGACGGGGACGGTGCACGAGATGCTTCAGGCCGTCGGTCACTCCCATATCCCCCACGACGAGGCTGATCCCTACGAGGCCCAGAAAACAGCGATCCCGGAAGCGGCCGAACGCAGTCAAAAGCACCACTCCCACCAGAACGATGCCCTGAAAATGGTGGTAGTGGGAGATCCGAGGCATCCACCAATCCAGCAGGGGGCAGGTCCAATGAGTGTTGATCTCGTAAAAAAGCCAGAGATCCCAACCCATATCGTTTGACGGTTCCCGCTCGTCCCGGCGGCGCAGGACGAGATCCCCTTTCGTACGTCACCGGCGGTAGAGTCGCAAGGCATTCCCGACGACGAACAGGTCGGACATGCCCATTGCCGCCGCACAGAGAGCCGGGGAGAGCACGCCAAAGATCGCCAAAGGAATAGCCGCCGCGTTGTAAAAAAAGGCCCAGAAGAGATTTTCGTGGATCGTGCGGAGCGTCTTCGAGCTCAAGGAGAGGATTCCCGGGATCGCCTCGATGTCTTTCCGCAGAAGAATGACGTCGGCGGATTCCCGGGCAATGTCGGTCGCCTGGAGAACGGCGATGCCGAGGTCGGCTTGCGCCAACGCCGGGGCATCGTTGATCCCATCCCCGACGAACGCGACTCCTCCCCCCTGGGATTGGAGCTTCTGCACGAGCTCGGCCTTGGCTTCCGGGCGCACCTCGGCGAAGGTCCGTTCCTTCGGAATACCAACCTCTCGAGAAAAGGCGAACGACGCCTCCGCCTGGTCGCCGGAAAAGAGGTAGACCGCATAACCCTGCTCTTGGAGTCCGCGCAGAACTCCGGCCGCAGAGGGCTTGGGCCGGGCAAGAACCGGCAGGGTTGCCAAGAGCTGCTTCCCCAACGCAAGGCCAAGCGTTCCGTTCGCTCCGCTCGCAGCCTCCTGAGGAAGCGCGACTCCCAATTCCGCAAGCCAGCGGAGCGAACCCAGCCGTGCGGTCTCGCCCCGGTAGAGTGCCTGCACTCCCAGGCCACGCTCCTCTTCCCACTCTTTTATCTCCGCGCCTGGCCATTCGGCACAATACCGGGAGACCGCTTGGCTGAGCGGATGGCGGCTCGGTGCCGCCAGCGCCCGAGCCAGCCTCTCCGCTTCCTGGGGAGCCTCCCCATAATAGGTGGGCTTTCCCACGGTCGGCTCGGTGAGCGTGCCGGTCTTGTCGAAGACGATTCTCCGGATTCTCCCGCATTTTTCGAGCGCCTGTGCGTCGCGCAAGAGAACGCCTCTGCGGGCCGCCACATTGGCCGCCACGAGGATCGCTGCGGGAGTCGCAAGGCCCATCGCGCAGGGGCAGGCCACGACCAGAACGGAGGCCGCCCGAAGGAGGGCTCTCTCCCACCCGAGGCCGAACCATCCCCAGCCGAGAACGGTTCCTCCCGCCAGCGCCAGGACTGCGAGGACGAAGATATTGCTCACCCGGTCGACCAGCCGCTGGATCGCCGCCCGGCTCTGCTGGGCTCGTTCGACCACTGCCGCGATGTGCGCGAGCACCGTCTCGGATCCCGCGGCCGACACGCGCATCACGATCCGCCGGCTCACGTTGATCGTTCCTGCATAGAGCAGCCCGCCAAGCGCCTTCTCCACCAGTTGGGATTCCCCGGTGAGCATGCTTTCATCGAGAACCCCCTTCCCTTCCTCGATGACCCCGTCGACAGGCACGCGATCCCCCGGACCCAGAATCACGAGGTCCTCCTTCCGTAGCTGCTCCACCGAGACCTCTTCCTCCTCCCCGTCGGAGAGGCGTCGGCGCGCCTTTGGAGGGGCCAGAGACAAGAGGGTGCGCAGAGTCCGGGAGGCGCGGAGGGAGACTCGAGCCTCCAGCCAATGCCCTACGCTCACCAAGGTAAGAATCGCTGCTGCCTCGTCAAAATAGCCGTGCTCGAGGGCTCCGGGCCGAAAAAGGCCATAGACACTCAAGAGGAAGGCAGCGGAACTCCCCAGGGAGACCAGCACGTCCATGTCGAGCCTCCCGTGGAGGAGTTGACGGTAGGCCCCCTGATAGAACGGACGCCCGGTAATCAGTTGCACCGGAAGGGCTAGTACAAACTCGAGCCAGCCGAGCCAATGCGGATGGGGCGGGGCCCGAACGAGCCAAGGCAGAACAAAAAGGAGCGGAGTGAAAACGACCCCTACCAGCAGGCCCCGCTGCCAAGGGCCGGATGAGTCCTCCTCGTCTTCCGCCGGTGCCGCCTCATAGCCTGCCTTCTGCACCGCCTCGACCAGCGCCGCCGAAGAAGGACCACCCTCCCCGACCTCCACCGTCGCTCTGCCCTTCTCGAGGTCGACCCGCGCCGAGGTCACCTTGGGAACCGCACTCAACGCCGTTTGCACATGCCGGGAACAGTTGGAACAAGTCATGCCGCCGATTCGCAGTCGAATGGTCATGCCATGATCATACGCGATCCTCTCCGAATCCCAAACAGGTAGAAGGAAGGCTTCGCGCCTTTCTCGCTTACGAAGGAATGGTTCGCGCCCAAGCGGGTCCGCGGAACCGGTTTTACCCTGCGGCCAACCGCTCGAGGATCTGGATCGCGTTCCAGGCCGCTCCCTTGAGGAGCTGGTCGCCGCTCACGAAGAGGGCGAGCGCCCGGGGATGCGACGGATCCTCGCGAAGACGGCCCACCAGGATTTCCCGCTTGCCCGCGGCTTCCAGCGGAGTCGGGAACTGGTTGGCCTGCCGGTCGTCGACAACCACGACACCGGGAGCGTGGCGGAGAATCTCCCGGGCCTCCTCGGCCGAGAGCTTGCGCCGGGTCTCCAGCACGATCGCCTCCGAATGCGCCCGAAAGACCGGCACTCGGATACAGGTGGCGCAGATACCCAGGGTCGGTTCTCCGAAGATCTTGCGAATCTCCTGCGCGACCTTGTTCTCCTCTTCGTTGAAGCCGGATTCATCGACAGGGGTGTTGTGGGAAAAGACGTTGAAGGCGATCTGTTCGGGAAAAACCTTCTTCCGAATCGCTTCGCCGGCCGCATATTGCCGCACTTGGGCATCGAGTTCGGAGAGCGCCTTCGCACCGGCTCCGCTTGCGGCTTGGTAGGTCGCCACCACGATCCGTTCGACGACGGCGGCTTGATGAAGAGGCCAGACCGCAGTGGCCAGGATCGCTGCGGTGCAGTTCGGATTGGCGATGATTCCCGAATGGCGGCGCAACGTCTTCGCGTTGACTTCCGGCACGACGAGCGGGACCTCGTCCGCCATTCGAAAAGCCGAAGAGTTGTCGATGACGACCGCTCCGCCCTTCACCGCAATCGGGGCATACCGGCGGGAGACCGAACCGCCGGCGCTAAAGAAGACATAATCGAGCGCAGCCAGCCTCTCCTCACCGACCTCCTCCACCCGAATCGGTTCATGACGAAACGAGAGAATTCGGTCTGCGGAACGGCTCGAAGCAAAGAGACGGATTTCGGCGATCGGAAGGGTCCCCCCTTCCAGGAGATGAAGGGCCTCCTGACCGACTGCCCCCGTGACTCCGACAATTCCGATTCGCAAACCCATGGTAGCGGGGTCGTGCTCTGCGCGCTACGAGGGGATTCCCTTCTCCACGGGCTTTCCTCCCATAGGAGTAGCAGGAAGCGGCTTTGCCGCTTCGGGGCCCTTGAGCGGCCGCGCCGGCGCACCTTCTCTCCCAGCCGGGGTCAACAGCTTGAAAAAGGAGTCGGTCTCCGGTCTCTCAACCTTATCCGATTGGAGGCTCTCGGATTTGCCGACGAAGACCGCTCCCTGCTCGATCGCCAGGGCTCCGGATTGCACGTCGCCGAAGACCCGGGCCGATCCGACCAGCTCGAGCCGCTCCCGGGCCAGAATATTGCCGAAGACCCGTCCACGAACGACCACCTTCTTCGCGCGAATATCGGCTTTAACAAGTGCGGTGTCGCCGATCACCAGGGTTCCGTCTTCCGAGAGAATCTCTCCCTCCAGCCTCCCGTTGAGCTGAAGCTCGCCCGTGAACCCAACCGTTCCGCGGAACTCGGTGTCCCGCGTAAGTACCGTTACCTTGGGACCGGGTAGTTCATTCTCGTTTCGCGTCGTTTCGGAGGTAATATTCATAAGAGGTAAAAAGCCCGTTTTATTATTTTCACAGCAAACGCGGCATCCTCCCGCTTTTCAATCTCTTTTTACCGACTTATTCACGCAACGCTCCGCTTTGCGGTTTTCGCGTTCCACGGCCGCTGCTAAGATCTCGTTCTCGATGACCGGCGATGGACAAGAGCCGCCTCCGCGGGTGAGCCATCCCGGGAAGAGAAGGTTCCCTCGGCGTATCGGCCTGCTGCTCGGAGCGCTTGCCGCCCTTGCGCTGCTCGTTTTCGTCGGAGGCCCATGGGCTGGACGCCGCATCCGAGCCAACACTTCCGAACTCCTCACCGGACTCGCCCGTCACCTTGCGCTTCCCCTGGATATCGACTCGGCCGAGTGGCTCTCTTCTACGGCCTTTCGCCTCCACGGCGTCTCGCTCGGGGAGGTCGGCCGGATCTCCGAGGTTCTGATCCGGTGGAGATGGGACGATCTCCTTTTCCGGCAGAGGCTTGGTTACGTCGAAATCCATTCCCCCATAGTCTGGAGTTCCTCCTTGATCGCTTTTTTGGAGCGAGCATCGAAGGGAAAGCCCGCAAATCCGTGGCTCCGGTTCCTTCCCAAACCCCGCCTCCAAATCGACATCATCCGCGTGACGCGGGCCACGATCAATATCGACCGGCTCGCCCCCCACCTGCCGCCGATCCCCCTGGCCTTAGGCTTTCATGGACAGCCGATCGAGCTCCACGACGTCCCGGTGGTCGGCCTGAGTCAGGATGATCGCCTGATCAATCTCGCCGCCGCGCGCAACGTGATGATCTACTCCCCCTATGACCCTCTCTCCAAGATCCTCAGCATCGAATCTCTCCGGATCAAGTTTTCCTGGCGGGGACTCTCGCAGCATCGGGTCGATCAACTGGCGATCTTCGATCCGGTGCTCTATCTCGGCCCCGATCTCTTCTGGTATGTCGAGCAGTTTCGCAAGGAGGAGGAGATCCGACGAAAGAGACGGCGCGAACGGACCCTGGAACAGTGGATCGCCGACAAGATGCTCCTCCGAGGAGGACAATTCGTGATCAGCGCCTTCGGCGCTCCGGGGATCGTGCTTCCCTTTCTCTTTGGACTAAGCTCGGAAAACGTTTCGCTCAACGATTGGACGCAGGCGAGTCTCAAGAACGAGATCGAGATCATGCCGGGGAGAATCGAGTACCCTTCTTATCATGTCATCCTCGACGTGCGACGGGGACGTCTCTCCTTCAACCTGCCGCTGAGCGAGCCGCGGGCGAACAACCTGGTCCATACCGTCCTTTTTAAGGAGGTTTCCTGGCGCGGGATCCGAGCCACCGACGATTGGCTCGACGTAACCTTCAACAGCGAGGGAATCTTCGGCCATTTCGGCGGCAAGCTCTACGGAGGAGATGCAGGCGGGGGATTCTCGATCCGTTTCCAGAAAGACTTCCCGTGGGATGGATGGGTTCACCTCAACGGAGTCTCCGTGGAGCCGATCGCACAGCAGTTTATGAGCGACCGCTTTGCCTTGGCCCTGACCGGGACGGCGGACGGCCGCCTCCACCTCGATGCGCGGGGAACGAGTCCGCAAAACGCCTTCGGCTTTTTGACGCTCGATGGTCCGGGAACCCTGGAGATGCGCGATATCGACCGCTTTCTCCAACGCCTCCCCGCCGATTGGAGTCCCGCCAAGCGGCAACTCGTCCAGATTCTCGGTCAATCCCTGCGCCGCTACGCCTACTCCGTCGGTTTTCTCTCGCTCTCCTACGCCCTCCCGGAAAGCCGCCTCCGGTTGGAGCTGCGCGGACCCGATGGGAAGAGAAACTTCAGGATTCGCTGGCAACAAGATCCTCGGATGGGGGCGCCGATTGCAAGCGGCTTGTCTCTCGGGCCAAATTCTGATCAGTTGCCGGAGCAAACGAATGGAGAGTATCCACCGATTTCCCCGTAAGGGATGGTTTCTTCTCGCCGTCCCGATCACTCTCCTCGGCTGCTCTCCCACCGTGCGCGTGACGACCCCGGAGCCGGTGCGCATCCACGTTCGCATGAACGTGGAAGTCACCGAGAAACAGAGCGCCCACGTGTCTCCGGTCGCGCCCGAGGTCGCGGAGCACCGCCGGCTTCGTTCGGGAGAAATCCAAGGCTTGAAAAACGCGGGCGTAATCGGAGAAGATCGCGATGGCTTTCTTGCCGTCGTCAATCCACCAGCGGATGTTGCCTACAAGCAGTTCGCCGAGCATGTGGTCCAGGATGAAAATCGAGACCGCCTGAAACTCTACATGGCCCAAACGAAACTACAGGGAAAGACCTTTGAGGAGATCCAGGATGAGTATGCACGGCGTTGGTCCAGGCGGGCTTTCCCTGGAGAGTATGTCCAGCAACCGGATGGAGCGTGGGTTCGCAAATAGCGAGTCGATGAAACCCGGCGCTTTCCGATCGGGGATCGCCGCACTGCCTCTCCTTCTCGCAGCCCTGGCTCTTCCCTACCGAGCCGAGGCGCAAAGCGATCCGGAATATCCACTTCCCAGCCAATCCGCATCGGAGGGCAGAGCTCCCGATCGAGCGCCCTCCGAGACTCCCCTTCATCCCGTGCAGATGGGCCCGGCGAACTCCTCCTCGTCCGGTCAGGCTCCGGCGCTTGACGGCACCCCTCGGGCGGGCCAGGAGACCCCATTCGATCCGACGGGAGGGCTCCGGACTTTCCTTGAGTCGCTGCCGGACAAACCGCGAAAATTCATCGAGCACCACCTCAACCGGAAAGCGACGCATGCACTGGTCGGCAGAACCGACTCGCTCGGTGGAACCTACGTAGTCATCCATGAAGGGCTCCCTCCGCCACAAACTCCCCTCGTTCACGTCTTCCTCCTGGCCGATGGAAAGGTCCGGCTACTGTTTACCAGTACCACTCCCTTTCGTGTGCCCGCCAGCCTTCGCATCCCCCGGGAGGACAAAATGTCCCTCCTCCTCTCCTACATCTTTTTTCAGCAGTCGAACCGGGTTCCTCCCGTCCTCTCGCAGGAAGCACGGCCGACTGCTCCTTGAGGCCGCTCGGCTCTTTGCCCATGCGCAAGCGGATCGTTCGCTCAGGAGAGGGAAGGCTCGCATTTTTCTTGATCGCGACCAGGAATCGTCTCATTTGAGCAGGAGTTCCGATGCGATTCGTTGAGCGGCCAAAGCGGCAACCCCTCATTAACCTGGTGTCCCTGATCGACATTCTGTCGATCGTGCTCTTGTTTTTCGTCGTCACGACGACCTTTCAGCGAGAGGAGCCGGCCGTAAAGATCGACCTCCCGGAATCGGCCCGGGCCAAACCGGTTCGGGCGGACGTCCCTCGCATCATCTATGTGACCGAGGAGGAAAAGGTGTTTCTCGATGATAAACCGGTCGTGCCTAAGGAACTAGGCCGTCTCCTGAAGGAGACTCTCGCCAAGTCTCCGGAAACGAAGATCGCTTTAAAGGCCAGCAAGAAGGCTCCTTTTGAAATCATTCTTCAGGTCATGGATGCCGCAAAGGTTGCGGGCATTGTCAATCTCCCTACCTTTACCGTAGACGCCAAATCGTCGCAGAGCCCGCAACCGTGATTCTCCCGATCGTTCTGTTCGGCAACCCGGTCCTTCGCCAGCCCGGCAAACCCGTCCGCCGCTTTGACGCGGATCTGCGCAAGTTCGCCGAGGACATGCAGGAAACCATGGTCGCCAATCAAGGGGTGGGCCTGGCCGCCCAACAGGTGGGCAAGCCCTTGCTCTTCGCGGTGATCGATGTGAAAAGAACCAAAACTTCTTCCACGATGATCATCCGGGGAAAGCCGGTACCGGTGGAAGAGCAGATGCCCCTCTTCCTGGTCAATCCCGTTGTTTCGTTGACGAAATCGAAGGAGATCGGAAACGAGGGCTGTTTGAGCTTCCCCGGACTCCGGATCGATGTTCCCCGTTCCCGACGCGTTTCGGTCCGCGCACAAGATCTTCAAGGGAAACCTCTGGTCTTCGAGGCGAGCGGCTTTCTCGCTGTCGTCATCCAACACGAGGTTGACCACCTCTACGGCAGACTCTTTATCGATTATCTCAAGCCGGCGGAGCGAAAAGAGATCAAGGAAGACCTCGCCCGCATCCGGCAGGGACTTCCCGCTCTCACCAAGGACACCAAGGAGTGAAGCCGCCGGAGGGGTCTTAAGAAAGATCCTTGTCGCGCAAAAAGGCCTCGAGTTCCTCGGCCCCGAAGTCCGCAAGCACTTCGTCCTCCCACTCCATGGTGGGTGCCTGCGACTGACCGGAGATCGCTTTCATCCGGCGATAGGCTTCCGAATTCCGTAAAACGTCGAGTCGGTCGTAGGATATTCTGTACCGCTGGAGTACGGCCTCTACCTCGACGCACCATGGACAACCCGTTTTCACGTAAAGAGTAACTCGTTGCATGGATCAAGATCGATTTTCGCTCACACTTATTCCAATTACCCAACTCCTATTGCCTGACTGGATAACCCTTTCTCTCAGAAACCCGGCACAAGATGCCGGCGGTGCTAGGGGGAACCGGCGAGCCGGAGGACGACCTCGCCCACCGATGCCTGCAACCCCGTGAAGAAGGGTCCAAACTCCCCGTAATGGGCGCTCACGGGATCAAAGCGCATCTCCGCCACAATCGCTTTGACCTCGTAGGGATCCTGCGCGAAGAGAGTTACGCCCCATTCCCAGTCGTCCAGCCCGGTCGAACCCGTCACATACTGGATCACCCGGCCTGCGTAGCTCCTCCCGATGCGCGCATGCCCCTGCATCAGCTCCTTCCGTTCTGAAAAGGGGAGAGCATACCAGTTGGCGCCCGGTTCCCTTTTCTTGTTCATCGGATAAAAAGCGAAGAAGCGCCAGTCCGGCAAGGTCGGATAGAGCCGAACCTCGGTGTAGTAGCGGCTCCGCTCGCGGAAGGCGTTCATCCTCTGCTCGAATTCCGGCGAGCCCGGGACCAATCCATCGTGAGAGGCGAGCTGATCGGCCTGCTCCTCTTCCGACATCGTGTAGTCGGAGCGCTCGGTCATCGAGAAGAAGGAAAAGACCTTCGTCCACCCGTGCCGTCCGAGCAGCGCGCCAAGACGCTTTTCCCAACTATGAAGCCGATAAAGATCGGGAGAGAGAAAAACAAAACCGAGATCCGCCGGTCCGATCAGGGAAAGGGTCGCCGCTTGGGAGCGACTGGTTCCCCGAGCTTCCGCCAACAGAGCTTCTACGCCCGCGAGCAGCACCTTCGCAGGATCCTCCGACCCCGTAGCCGCCCGGGCCTCGAAACGGTAAAAGAGATGCAAAACGAAGAGCCCTTCCTTGGGCTCCAGCTTCTCGATCGTCGATTCGCTCACAATGCATCGATCTTGCGAAAAAGGATGCCGAATGCCAATCGAAACTGTGCGCCATTCCTTCCGCGTTCGACGGAGCGCATTGCACGGCGGCCGACCTTCTGCTACTGTTCGCAGGCATCATGGATCGTTCTGGCCCGGACGGCCTCCGCAATCCGGCTTTCCCTGCGTTCGGCTCTCAAGGCCCTCTCTCCATTCCTCCCTGGAAAGGCCCTCCGCCCCGCGGCGCCGGAGAGTCCTCGTCGCACCCACCGACCCCGGAAGTCTTCGAAGCCCCTCCTGCCGAGGAGGAGTCTCTTCCCGTTCAATCCCGCGTCCTCCACCATTCCGAAGGAGAGGAAGGGGACGGGGTCTTCCCTCTTTCTGCGGAAGGGCTGGTCAAGCAGTTCGGCCACAGGCGAGTCGTCAACGGGGTCGACCTTCACGTTCGAACGGGAGAGATCGTCGGGCTTCTGGGCCCTAACGGTGCCGGGAAGACGACGACCTTTTACATGCTCGTCGGCCTGATCCAGCCGACTCAAGGAGATGTCTTCATCGACGGCCAAAAGGTCACGCGAATGCCGATGCACCTGCGGGCGCGCAAGGGACTGGGTTACCTTCCACAAGAGGAATCCATCTTTCGCAAGCTCACCGTCGAAGAGAACCTGATGGCGATCCTCGACTTTCTCGACGTCGACGCCGAGGAGCGGACGGCTCGATGCGAAGCACTCCTGGAGGACTTCGGCATCGCCCATCTTCGTCGCACCATGGCGCTGGCACTGAGCGGGGGAGAAAAGCGCCGGCTGACCATTGCCCGCGCCCTTGCCACGGCACCGACGGTCCTTCTCCTCGACGAACCGTTCAGCGGCGTCGATCCGCTTGCCGTCGACGACCTGCAGCAGATCGTGCTCGGACTGCGCAATCGGGGCTTGAGTGTACTCATCAGCGATCACAACGTCCGAGAGACTCTGGCCATTGTCGATCGCGCCTACCTCGTCTGCGAGGGGCGTGTCATGAGCCATGGCTCCAGCGACTTCCTGATCAACGATCCGGTGACCCGCGAACTCTACCTCGGTCCCCGCTTCTCGATGTGACCCAGTCAGCTTTTCCGTGGGTGTGGAGCCGTCTGGTTCCCGCAAAGATGGCCGACTGCTGGGCTGAGCGTCTCCATTTTATTGGGCCTGGCTCCCTCGTCCTTCACCGGCTGGCCGGCCGTCCGACCGTACGATTGGAAGCGTATCTTCCTGATATTTCCGTCGGTCGCGAGCTCCTCGACCATTACGGTGGAAAGCTGCGCAAAGCCTCCTCCGCTTGGAGCGCAGCGGCGGTACCGAGCGACCCCCTTCGCATCGGGGGAAAACTCTGGATCGTGCCGGAAGCGGCAAAGGACTTGGGGAAAAAGGATTCTTCCCCGGGCGGGCGTCCTTCCCTCTTCATCCCTGCCGGCATGGCCTTCGGCACCGGGAGACATGCAACAACCGGGATGGTTCTGCGGGAAATGGTGACCATCCCGGACTGGCACAAGAGTCGAGTGCTCGACATCGGCACGGGCAGCGGCATCCTGTCCCTGGCCGCCCGGAGGCTCGGCGCGACATGCATCTGGGCATTAGACACAGACCCGGCAGCGCTCGCAGTGGCCCGCCGGAACGAGGAGGCCAACTTTGCCTCCGCCGCCATCCGCTGGGTCGAAGCCGACTTGGCTCGCTGGCGGAGCCGGAAGACGTTCGACCGGATCCTCGCCAATCTCTATCTGACGCCGCTTTTGCAAGGGGCTGCCCGGCTCGCGGCTTGGCTCGCCCCCCATGGCGTTCTTCTGGTCAGCGGTCTTCTCCGCGAGCAGGCACCTGAGATCGAGGAGCGCTTCGTCCGGGAGGGCCTTCTGCTCCAAGAGAAAAAGCGCCGGGGCAAGTGGACGATGCTCCGCTTCCAGGCACCCCTCCATTGTCATTCGGCGAAAGCCCCGGTACTTTGATCCGACCGTGATTGATTATGTAAATCTCCTCAACGAAGAGCAGCGGGAAGCGGTGACGGCCACTCCGGGGCCGATTCTCGTCGTGGCGGGCGCGGGAAGCGGGAAGACCCGGGCCCTGACCTACCGGGTCGCCTATCTCCTGGATAACGGCGTCGAGCCCTCCCGCATCGTTTTAGCCACCTTCACGAACAAGGCAGCCCGGCAGATGCTTGAGCGGGTCGGCCAACTGATTCCCCATGGAACGGAGGCAATCTGGGGAGGAACGTTTCATCACCTCGCCCACCGGCTTCTGCGACGCCACGCCGCTCTCGCCGGCTACGACCCGAGCTTCACCATCTTGGATCGGGCTGATTCGGCCGAGCTGCTCTCCGAGTGCTACGAGGAGATGAAGCTTTCCCGCAGCGAAGTCCACTTCCCTCGCCGGGAAGGTGCCCTCGAGATCTTCGGGTTGGCTACCAACCGGGAGACACCGCTAGACAAGCTGATCGCCGAAGACTTTCCTCATTTCGCCGAGCAGACCGAACGGCTGGTTGAACTCGCGCGGCTCTACCGGAAACGAAAGCAGAAGGCGTCGGCGGTCGACTACGACGATCTCCTTTCGGAAGCCGTCCGGCTGCTGCGCGATCAGAACTCGATCCGAGAGGAATACCAGGATCACTTCCATCACATTCTGGTCGACGAGTACCAGGACACGAGCCGCCTCCAGGCCGAATTCATCCACCTTTTGGCTGCCGGACATCGTCAGATCATGGCCGTGGGAGACGACGCCCAGTCGATCTATTCCTGGCGCGGAGCCGACATCCGGAACATGCTGGCTTTCCCGGAACGCTATCCCGAGTGCCGGGTCCTCTACCTGCGTGCGAACTATCGCAGCACTCCGGAAATTCTTTCCCTGGCCAACGCCGCGATCGCGGCAAACCGGTTTCAGTTTCCGAAGGAGCTTGCCCCGGTCCGAAACAGCCATCGCCTCAAACCTGCGGTCGTCTCTTGTCCAACCGCCAATGTGCAAGCCTCCTTCGTCGCCTCGCAGATCCAGACTCTGCGAAGGGAAGGAGTTTCCTGGGAAGAGATCGCCATTCTCTATCGCGCCCATTTCCACGCGTTGGAAGTCCAGCTCGAACTGACTCGGGCGGGAATTCCTTTTGAAATCACAAGCGGCCTCCGCTTTTTCGAGCAAGCCCACCTGAAGGACGTCGCGGCCTTTCTGCGCCTGGCGACCAATCCGCGGGATTCCGTCGCGTTTTCCCGAGTGGTCCGGATGTTTCCGGGAGTGGGAGAGAAGACGGCGAATCGCCTCTGGGAGGAGTTTTCCCGAAAGGGAGATCTCTCCGCCGTCAGTCCGCCCAAGTCGTGCACGGCTTCCTGGAACCAGTGGATTTCGCTCCAACGGGAGATCGCCTCACCCGAGCTCCGGCAGCTGCCTGCGGCACAGATCGAGAAGGTGATCGACGGCTTCTACCGCGAGCAGGTCGAATCGCAGCATGCGGATGCAGCCCACCGGCTGGAGGACCTCTCGCAACTGGTCTCCTTTGCCGCCGAATTTCCGGACACCGATAGCCTTCTCACCCAGCTGACGCTGCTGACCAACACCGATCGTTCGAACTCCCGGGAGGGAGTCCACCTCTCTACTATCCACCAGGCCAAGGGCCTCGAATGGCGGACGGTCTTCGTGATCATGCTCGCCGACGGGCTCTTCCCTTCCAGTCGTTCCACCGAATCCCTCATGGGGGAAGAGGAGGAACGCCGGCTCTTCTACGTGGCAACCACTCGGGCGCAGGACCATCTCTTCCTGGTCTATCCGCGCTACCGCGCCTCCCACTACGGAGAAAACTCGCTCCGTCCCTCCCGCTTTCTTGCGGAGATTCCTCGAGAGCTCTACAGCGATGTCCGCCCCTCGCGCATCGGATGACGACGAACCAGGCCCGCCGGATCGTCTCATCCGGTCCGCGAAGGCGACGAAAAAGCGGTTCGGCGATCGTGCGCCGATCGAGTAGTTTTTTAAGAAAGAAAGGTTCCGACGAATCATGGCGTCCGTCGATTTTGTTCATCTGCACGTCCATTCCGATTACAGCTTGCTCGATGCCACCTGCCGGATTCCGCAACTGGTCCAGGCCGCGCGCGAGGCCGGGATGCCGGCCGTCGCCCTCACCGACCACGGCAACCTCTACGGCGCCATCGAATTCTACAAGGCGTGCCGGGCGGCGGGGATTAAACCCATTCTCGGGTACGAAGCCTACCTAGCTCGGGAAAGCCGTTTCTGCCGGAAGGGCGGTCAGTCCGGAACGAGCCACATGACCCTTCTGGTTCGGAACGAGGAGGGTTACCACAACCTCCTCCGGCTGGCGACCGCGGCCTACCTGGAAGGCTTTTATTACAAGCCCCGCATCGACAAGGATCTTCTGCGCGAGCATGGCCAGGGGTTGATTGGAACGACGGGCTGTCTCAAAGGGGAAGTGCCGCAGCGGATCCTCGAAGGCGACATCGACGGCGCCCGCCAAGCCGTCGAGGCACTCGCTTCCTGTTTCGAGCCCGGCTGCTTCTATCTCGAAATCCAGAACCACGGTCTGCCGGAGGAAGCCATCGTCCGGGAAAAGCTCGCCGGTCTCGCCGAAGAGGTGGGTCTTCCCCTGGTCGCCACCAACGACGTGCATTATCTCCATAAGGAGGATGCCGACGCTCACGACGCACTGCTCTGCATCGGCACCGGCGCGCGGCTCACCGACAGCGCGCGCAAGCGGTACGGAGCTCCCGAGTTCTTTTTCAAGTCGGCCGAGGAGATGTCGAGCCTCTTCCCCCACCATCCCGAAGCTCTGGCCAATGCGGTCCGGATCGCCGAGAGCTGCCGACTGGAGATCGAGCTAGGCGGCAACCACTACCCTTTTTTCCCTCCCCCCGTCGGAAAGAGCCAGGCCGACTACCTGCGGGATCTCTGCCAGAAGGGCCTGGAGGAGCGTTACGGAAAGCCAAGCGAAGAGCTTTGCCGCCGGCTCGACTATGAGCTTGGGGTGATCGAGAAGACCGGATTTGTCAGCTACTTTCTGATCGTCTGGGACTTCATCGACCACGCCAAGCAGCGGGGCATTCCCGTGGGACCGGGCCGCGGCAGCGCTGCCGGGAGCTTGGTCGCCTATGCCCTCGGGATCACCGACATCGATCCGATCCGCTACGGCCTGGTCTTCGAACGCTTCCTCAACCCGGAACGGATCTCGCCCCCGGATATCGATATCGACTTCTGCTATAACCGCCGCCCGGAAGTGATCCAATACGTCCGCGAAAAGTATGGCGAAGGCTCCGTCGCCCAGATCATCACCTTCGGCACGCTGGGAGCCAAGATGGCCGTGCGGGACGTTGCCCGCGTCCTCGGGCTCTCCTATGGACAGGCCGATCGCCTGGCCAAGATGATCCCCACCGATCCCTCGATGACCTTGGAGCGGGCTCTTCGGGAAAGCCCCGATCTTCGCGCCGAGAGCGATCATGAGGAAGATGCGCGGGAAGTCCTGCGACTCGCCCAATGCCTGGAAGGCCTGACGCGTCAGCCGGGCGTTCACGCCGCCGGGGTGGTGATTGCACCGGCCGATCTCGTTCAGTTCGTCCCGCTCGCCCGGGGCGAGCAGGGAGAAGCCGTCACGCAATGGTCGATGGAGCCCCTGGCCGACGTGGGCCTCCTCAAGATGGACTTTCTTGGACTCAAGACGCTCACCGTCATCGCCGACACCCTGGCGGCGATCCGGGAGCATACCGGCCGCTCCCTTAAGCCCGGCTCCATTCCACTCGACGACGCCGCCACCTATGAGCTTCTGGGCGCCGGAAAAACCGTAGGGATCTTCCAACTCGAATCTCCGGGCATGCTCGATCTCTGCCGTCGGCTCAAACCGCGCAACATCGAGGATGTGATCGCGCTTGTAGCGCTCTACCGCCCGGGCCCGATGGAGAACATCCCGGCCTATGCCGACCGCAAGCTCGGCAAGATTCCGATCGAGTATGCCCATCCCTTGCTCGAGCCGATCCTGAAGGATACCTACGGGGTGATGATCTATCAGGAGCAGGTCATGCAGGCCGCGAGCATTCTGGCCGGCTATTCCCTCGGGCAGGCCGATCTCTTGCGTCGCGCCATGGGGAAGAAAAAGCCCGAAGAGATGCGCAAGCACCGCGACCTCTTCGTGCGGGGTTGTGAGAAGAAAAACCGGATCCCGGAAGAACAGGCGGAGCGGATCTTCGACACGCTCGAAAAGTTCGCGGGCTACGGCTTCAACAAAGCCCACAGCGCCTGCTACGGCCTCCTCGCCTATCAGACCGCCTATCTGAAGGCTCACTACCCGGTCTTTTTCTTGAGTGCCCTTCTTTCCAATGAAATGGGGGACAGCGACAAGGTTGCCTTGCTGGTGGCGGAGGCGAGGCGGATGGAGATTTCCGTCCTTCGCCCCGACGTCAATCGAAGCGAGGCGCGCTTCACCGTCGAAGGCGGCGGGATTCGTTGGGGCCTGGCCGCCATCAAGAACGTCGGAGTCGGGGCGGCGGAGACCCTGGTCCAGGCAAGGAAGCCAAAGACATTCACCTCCTTGTCCGATCTTTGCCTACGCACCACAGGAAGAGCCTTGAACCATAAACTTCTGGAAAGTCTGATCAAGGCGGGGGCCTGCGACGACTTCGACCGATCGCGAGCGCAGCTCTGCTCCGAAATCGATCAAGTCCTCTCCTCGGCGGCAACCGCAGCCCGCGAGCGCGCCGAAGGGCAGGGTTCCCTTTTCGACCTAGCCCTCTCTCCGACACGCGTGAACATGGATTCCGGGCATCCCGAATTCCCCACCTCCCAAAAGCTTCGCTTCGAGAAAGAGCTCTTGGGCGTCTATCTCTCGGGTCATCCCGTAGAAGAGTTCCAGAGTCAGCTCCGCCCCTTTCAGACTGCGGAGATCGGAGCGCTCGGCTCTCTTGCCGACGGCACCCCGGTTCGGCTGGCCGGCATTCTCTCCCGAGTCGAGGTGCGGACGTCGACCCGCGACCGGCGCCCCTTTGCCCGACTCCAGATGGAAGATTCCACGGCCTCGATCGAGGCGATCGTCTTCCCCGATCTCTATGCCTCTCTCTCCAAGGGATGGGAACCGGGCGAAATCGCCATTCTCTCCGGCACGATCTCCCGGCGAGACCAGGGACTCAGCATCCGCGCCACCGCGCTTCATTCCTTGGAGGAGACCCGGAAAGAGCTCATCGAGGCCATTGCTCTCCACATCCCTCTGGAGCGCTGGCAACCTGAGCGGTGGCAAGAGATTGGCCGGATCTTGAAACAATCGCCCGGAAAAATCGCGGTGCGCCTCCTCTGCCATCGGACCGATGGCGCCGCCCTGGAGATCGAGCCCTCGCGCAAATTCTTTGTCCAGGTGAACCAGCCGCTTCTAGATGCCCTGGAAAGAGTCGTGGGCAATGGCGCCGTGGAGCTTCGCGTCTCCTCCCGGATCCCGGCTCGCGTCTTCGCCCGCCGGCAGAGCCGGGG
>NZ_CABFVA020000012.1 GCF_902143375.2 Methylacidimicrobium tartarophylax
CGCCATGGCGGCAAGGCGATTGGCATCCCCCGCGTTCATCGAGTGAGCGATCGGGAGCCCATCGGTGGTAGCGACCAGAGCAGCGCTCAATTCGGGCACGCTCGTGCGAAGTCGCCCCAAAAGAGTATTCAAGTCATCTGCAACAGCCATGTTGTCGTTCTCCTCCTCTTCGATTTCCTCTCCTCGGGAGCCCACAGCGGCAAAGCTGCCACCGCTCCTAAGAATTGGACGGTAATTAAGAGTAGAGGAAAGCCCTCTTGACAAGCAAAAAGTGCGAGGCGGCGTTTCCCCTGCAGACTAGGCTCGCTCGACACAGTCGAAGAGACGCACCAAGAGTTCGGTGGCGCTTTCGAGATCGGTGGCGTTGATGGGTACGGCCGCCGCCGGATCCAGATCGAGATACGAGGCGACTTCCTTGCCATCCCAGCAGTTCGGATGATCCTGGTGCGTGATCCCTAGGACGAGCGGGACCGGGTTCCGAGAGAGGAGATAGTCATAGATGCGGCGTGCTTGCGGGAAGTGGGTGGCATCCTTGCCGGAGACCAGAAGGAGCACGCCCAGAGCACCGTCCAGCAGAATTTCCCAGGTGAAATCGAAGCGCTCCTGGCCGGGGGCGCCGAAGAGGTGAATGGCATACTGGTCGAGCTGGAGTTGACCGAAATCCATGGCGACGGTAGTCGACCGATTGGCCGTGGAGCAGGGGACATCGGTGTTCACCACCGGAGACTGACTCAAAGTCTGGATGAGGGTGGTCTTGCCGGCGCCCGACGGTCCGGCTACGAGGATCTTGATCGCAGTTTCATTCATACATTTTTTCGAGAATCCCGCGGAGTCCGGCGGCGATTCGAGCCAGAACGCCGCGGCGGGGTTGGACCGTCTTCTGGACCTGAGTCGCCAGAGCCGTGGGAGACGGTACCGGGGCGGACGAAGGGGGGATAGGCGGCAGGGCAGCCTCCGGGGCGACTACCGGTTCAGGCGGTGGAGCCGCCGTCGGTTCCGGAGCGGAGGGGGCGGGCGGAGAAGGCGGAAGCTGCGGCAGAGGGGGAGCATCGCCCGGAGGCGCGGGTGAGACCGTATGCGAAGGAGCGTGCAGCGGAACGATCACGCCCAGGACCCGCAGTTTGAAGAGCTCAAGCTGAACGTGCGGAAGCGGGATGCCGAGGGTGGCAACGATGTCGCTTGCGCAGACTCCGGAGCGGAGGAACCGTTCGGCGCTGACCCAGAAGGCGAGCAGGTCTTCCGTCAGCCACGGGGTCGTCTGTTCCGCCGCACGGAAACGAGTGCCGGGATGCGGAAGATGGGCGGCGACGCGCTCCGGAGAGCGGATGGCGGCCAGGGAGGAGAGCAGAATCTGGTCGAGGGGGATCGATAAGCCGCCGAGCGGCTCGCCCATGCCCGCGCTCCCTTCCTGAAAGACGAAGGAGGCTCGTTCGTTGGTGGAAAGTCGTTGGATCGCCGAGTGCAACGCAAGCGTGTCGGGAATCGGCCCGTCTGCTTCGGAAGCGGAAACAAGCTTCCCCGCGGACAGGCTGAACGAGAAGCGCTCCCCTGTGGCTTTGTCCGTAATCTGTAATTTCCCGTTTCGATCGCGCAGCAGCCGAAGAATTTCCGGGAAGGGGAGTTCGCTTAGGTCGCCGGAGAGGGGCATGGATGATCGTTGGCGTTTCGGCGGAGGACGCCGCTCAGCGGATGGCCCCCGCGTCGAGGCCCGATGCGGCTTCCTCGTTTGGCTTGGGGGGTAGGGCCCTTCACGAGTCTGCAAGTGAAGACCCCTTTTGACATGACGATGGTTCTCTCGCAAGGAGAAAGAGGCTCCTTTTGATAGGATGGAGCTTCCCTCTTTTCGCCCCGTTCATTAGCCTTGGGCAATGCATCTGCTGGGAGAAGAGGCTCGGGAGGCCGTCCGCCGAGCCCTGCAGGAGGATTTGGGCCAAGGGGACGTGACTTCCGACGGCTTTCTTCCGAAAGAGGCCTCTTGTCGGGCGGAGATCTTGGCCAAGGAGCGGGGAGTCGTCTGCGGGCTGCCGGTAGTGCAGGCCGTCTTTCGGGAAGTCTCCCAGGAAGGTCTGCAGCCGGAATGGGCATGCAAAGAGGGCGCGGTCGTCGAAGCCGGAACGACGGTCCTGTCCGTGTCAGGGCCGGCGGCGCAGATTTTGGCCGCGGAGCGAACCGCGCTCAACTTCCTCCAGCATCTCTCGGGTGTGGCCACGCTCACCCGGCGATTCGTCGAAAGGATCGATGGGACGGGGGCTCGACTTCTCGATACGAGGAAGACGCTTGCGGGCTTGCGCTCGCTGGAAAAGTACGCCGTCCGTTGCGGCGGGGGGGGCAACCATCGCGTTTCGCTCGGGGACCATGTGCTGGTGAAGGACAATCACTTGTCGCTGCTCAAGGCGGCCTACCCGAATTCGTGGAGCAAGGAACTGGGCTTGCGAGCGGATCGGATTCGCCGTTTGCGGCCGCTGGTCCGCGTCGAAGTGGAGGCGCAAAGCCTGGAGGAGGTGGCGGAGCTCCGTTCCCTCCCGCTCGATCTCCTACTCCTGGACAATATGAGCGTGGAGGAGTTGCAGAGTGCGGTCCAGATCGTGGACGGACGCATGCGGCTCGAGGCTTCCGGAGGGGTCTCCTTGGAAAATGTTCGTGCGATCGCACAAACCGGCGTCGACTTCATCTCCGTCGGGGCATTGACCCACAGCGCGAAGGCGATGGATTTTTCTTTGCGCGTGACGATATCATGACTCCTTTCGCAGTTGCTACGGCGCTTATGGATTCTCTTTCCGGGCGTGGAGGGGAGGAACAGGCCGGACCGGTCGAATGCCGGGTCCGCGTGCCGGCAACGACCACGAACTTCGGACCGGGCTTCGACACGTTCGGAGCCGCCTTGCGGTTATATAACTGGATTGTGTTGCGGGTCGGTGGCTCGGAGCCTGCCGGTCCCCCGCATCCCATGGTGCAAGAAGCGGCGGCGGCATATGCCAGGGCCGCGGGCTCCTCGAGCCCGCCCTTCGAATGCACGATTTCCGGCGATGTTCCTTGCGCGAGGGGCTTGGGAAGCAGCGCCACGGTGCGCGCAGGAGTCTTGGTGGGATTGAACGAGGTTCGGGGACGGCCTCTCTCGCGTGAGCAGCTGGTGGCGTTGGGCAGTGAGCTGGAGGGCCATCCCGATAATGTTGCGGCCGCGATCCTCGGAGGATTCACGATCTCCACCGGCGGAGGCCAGACGCGAGTGCCGCTGGGAAGCCGGTTGGAATTTGTCGCTTTTGTCCCCGAGATGGAGATGGAGACCAAATGGGCCCGTTCGGTCCTGCCTCAAGCCGTTTCGCTGCCGGACGCGGTTTGGAATCTGCAGCGGGCAGCCCGGATCGCCGCTGCCATCTGCTTGCGCCGATACGAAGAGTTGCGCGGGCTCTTCGAAGACCGCTGGCATGAGCCCGCTCGGGTCGAGCGCATCCCGGGATGGGAACAGATCAAGAAGAGCGCCTACGAAGCCGGAGCCCTCGGGTTTTACCTGAGTGGAGCGGGCTCGACCCTGATGGCGCTTGCGGATGGGCGCGGGGCAGAGGTGGCGGAGGCAATGACACGTGTTGCGTCGAGTGCGGGATTAACGGGAAGCTGCCTGCAAGTGAAGGCGGAAAATCGGGGCGCCAAGGCATGGGTGCGACACCTTCCCCGACGCGTCGTACATGGAGGAAGGAAGCATGTTTCTTAGGTGGTCGCTTCATGTCGGGCTGATTGCGACGACGATCGGGCTCTTCTGCGGGAGGAGTTGCTTCGGACAGGATGAGGAGTTTTTGCGACAACTTCCGGATGAGCCGATGGAAACGGCTACCGCGGAAAAGGAGCGACCGGCCGAAAAAGGACCGGGAGAGCGAACCGGGGAGCGAATCCAGCATGGAAAATATCTCGTCGAGGCCGTCGCTCTCTGCAGCGAGTGCCATACGCCCCGCAATGAACGAGGGGAGTTGCTCCGCGACAAATGGTTGCAGGGGGGATTCGTTCCAGGGCTCGGCACAGAAAGCATCGGCTCGCTCGTGCGTGAGGCACCTCCCATCGCGGGCCTGCCGGAAGGGTGGAGCCAGGCGGACATGGTCCAATTCCTGGAGACGGGGATGAACCCTGCCGGCAAATACCCACGACTGCCCATGCCGCCCTATCGGATGAGCCACGCGGATGCCTTGGCGATCACACTCTATCTCGAAGGACTCAAAAGCAAGCGAGCGGCCCCGGAGCCCAGCGGGCCGCCCTGAAGACGGCGGAGGTTATTTTGCCTCCAAGGCGCAGAGATGCGCGTCAAGGCAGCGGGCTAGGGCGTCGAGATGATATCCCCCTTCCAACACGGAAACGAGCCTGCCGCGGCAGTGGCGGTCAGCGACCTCTCGAATGAGGGTCGTCATCTCCGCAAACCCCTCTTCGCTGAGCAGAAGATTGCCTAAGGGGTCATCCCGATGCGCATCGAATCCCGCGGAAACGAGAACGAAGTCGGGCTGGAATCCATCGGCGGCGGGAAGAACCTTTTCCTCGAAGGCAGTTCTGTATTCGGCGTCGCCCGATCCGGGCCTCATCGGCAGATTCAAGGTAAAGCCCTCTCCCTCCCCTTTTCCTCGTTCCGAGGCATGACCCGTGCCCGGATAGAGCGGCTGCTGATGGAGGCTGATGAAAAGGACGGACGCGTCCTCCTCGAAAATCTCCTGCGTGCCGTTTCCATGGTGAAGATCCCAGTCGAGAATCAGGATGCGCCGATAGCCATGTCTCCTCTGTGCATACCGAGCCGCGATCGCTACGGTGTTGAAGAGGCAGAAACCCATGGCAGCATTCGGCCGGGCATGGTGGCCGGGCGGCCGGACGAGTGCAAGAGCGTTGGCCGCTTCTCCGGAAGCGACTTGGTCGATTGCCGTCTCTGCCGCCCCAACCGCCAAGAGCGCAGTGTCGAAAGAGTGCGGTCCCGCGAAGGTATCCCCTTCGTCGAGGAGAATCAGGCCGTTGTGCGAGGCCTCCTCGACCCGCCGGATATACGTCGGAGCGTGCACGGACCGAAGAAGATCGCTTTCCCCCATCCGGGGGTCGACCCAACGAATCGTTTTCGGGAGGGAGGAGCGCAGGCGCGGAAGGGTTGCCGTGATCCTTTCGGGACTCTCCGGATGGCCACGCGGGGTGGGATGTCGGGCAAAGTCGGGATGCGTTACAAGAAGGGTGGGAAGCGGCATAAGTCGATCGGATCTGGTCGATTCCTCCCGGAAGAAGCGAAAGAGGTGCTCTGATTTTCTTTAGCCGCAAGGAGGAGAGGGAGCCAAGGGAATTTATTGCATTATGGGGCTGCGGCAACACGGAAAAGAGACCCGAATCAACCCCGTGGTTGACTTCACGGCGGGTCCGTTGGAATACGAAAGAGATGACACAGAGTGGACAGAGGGAAATCAGCCTGGGGCATTCTCCGGATGCGGACGATGCGTTCATGTTTTACGCCTTGGTGGCCGGGAAGCTTCCGAGTGGGGCCATCCGGTTCCGGCAGGAGGTGACGGATATCGAGAGCCTCAATGAGTTAGCGAGGAATGAGGCCATCGATCTGACCGCTGTTTCCATTCACGCCTACGGCTTTCTGCGGGACAACTACTGGCTTCTCCCGTGCGGTGGAAGCATGGGAGAGGGCTATGGACCCCGTGTCGTCTCGGCGAAAAGCATGACCCGGGAGGAGCTTTCCCGCGCACGGATTGCCATTCCAGGGCGGAAGACGAGCGCAGTGATGGCCTTGAGCCTCTATCTTGGCATCGGGCCTGAGAAGCTTCCCCTCATCGTGCGCCCCTTCGATCGCATCTTGGATTCCGTGCGTTCGGGGGAAGCGGAAGCCGGCCTGGTGATTCATGAAGGGCAACTCACCTATGCGGACGAGGGGTTGGCACTCTGCGTCGATCTCGGCCACTGGTGGAAGGAGGAAACGGGCCTCCCTCTTCCTCTGGGAGGGAACGCGCTGCGCAAAACTCTGGGGATCGATCTTGCCAGGGAGTGCGCACGGCTGCTTCGGGAAAGCATTCGGTGGGGATTGCAGCACCGGAGCGAAGCCTTGCAATACGCCGCAGGGTTTTCCCGGGGATTGAGCACCGAAAAGCTCGATCAGTTTGTGGAAATGTACGCGAATGAACGAACCTTCGATTACGGCACCGAAGGCCGGCAGGCCATTGAGCTCTTCCTGAGGCGGGGAAGAGAAATAGGGATGCTGCCTGCCAGCGCGGGAGTCGACTGGCTCCCGGAATAGAAAAGAGAGGCGGGAAGCTCTTGCGTGCTTACGGTGTGCTATCGATGAGATTGAGAGATTCATCAGGATCCTCGCAAAAGCTCGCAGAAGGCGATAGGCCGTGCAAAATCGAACCAGCGGATAGATGAGCCCAAAGGAGAACAGTGATCCATTCCCGATTGCAGGCCGGACTTTTTCTTCGCGCTTGCTGATCGGCACCGGAAAATTTGGATCCCATGCCCTCATGGCGGAAGCGCTCGAGGAAAGCGGGACCGAAATCGTAACCGTAGCTTTGCGGCGGGCGGAAATGGGAGAAGTCCGACCGGAAGAGAATATCCTCTCCTACCTTGATCCGGAACGATACCTCCTCGTGCCTAACACGAGCGGCGCGGCAAACGCGGAGGAGGCGGTGCGGTTGGCCCGTCTGGGCGCCGCCGCCGGGATGCCACGCTGGGTGAAACTCGAGATTCACCCGGAAAGCCGTTACCTTCTGCCCGATCCGGTGGAAACACTCCTCGCCGCCGAGGTGTTGGTCCGAGAAGGTTTCGTTGTGCTCGCCTACATCAATGCCGATCCGGTTTTGGCGAAGCGGCTGGAGGAGGTGGGAGTCGGCGCGGTCATGCCGCTGGGCTCTCCGATCGGTTCGATGCGCGGCTTGGAGACCAGAGCCCAATTGGAAATCATCGTGGAACAGGCGGAGATCCCGGTCATCGTGGATGCGGGCGTAGGTGCCCCCTCCCATGCGGCCGCGGCCATGGAGATCGGGGCTGACGGCGTCCTGGTCAACACCGCGATCGCCGTCGCCGAGGATCCCTGTGCCTTGGCACGAGCATTCCGGATGGCGGTCGAAGCGGGTCGGATCGCCTACCGCCTTGGCCGATCGCCACGTCCGGCGCAGGCGGTCCCGACAAGCCCTCTCACTGCTTTCCTCTGATGTAACCAGCCTGTCTCACAAGCGTTCTCCTGCGGCTTGCTAAATGGGCCTGTCTGCTTCGTTGGGACTTGGTTTCCTTTCCTCGCAGGTTGTCGTCATACCGTTTCGGGGGAAAAATCTGCGCCCCGCCTTGCATCCAGGCCCATCGGCCCGCGCCTCGGGTACGAACTTTGTGAGCCATGCAGGTTGGCGCGACGTCATGTTGGGTGCCGGCGGTGGGTCGCGCGGCCGGAGCCGAAGCGGTATGCGTAGGCTCGGGTGAGTTCCGCGCCGAGAAAGAAGATCTGAGCGGAATAGTAGATCCAGAGGAGGAGGATGAGAAGAGATCCCACGGCGCCGTAGAGCGAGGCGATCGAGCTGTGGCTCAAAAAGAAGCCCAACCCGGAGCGACCGACTTCGAACATCAGCGCAGTTCCGATGCCACCGAAAAAAGCCTCCTTCCAGGACACGGGTCCTTGCGGCAAGACGCGGAAGAGAACCGCGAAAAGAAGCACGACGGCCAGGAAGGAGGTGAGCACCCGCGCGATATCATAAAAGGCCGGGTACCAAGGGAAGGCGTTGGAGAGCGGCTGGGAGAGGGCGTCCATGGTCGTGACCGCGAGCGGAGCGACGAGCAGCAACATCCCCACGACGGCAACCATCGCGAAGGAAACCGCGCGATCCCAGATCAGCGCAAGGAGGGGCCCCTGAGTCCGTTCGGTGACTCCCCAGATGGTATTGAGGGAGTCACGCAACTCGACGAAGACACCCGAAGCGCCAAAAAGCAGGGAAACGGTCGCGGAAAGAGCCGCCGGTGTACCGGGATGCGGCGGCCATGCGGTGGTCAGGAGCAGTTGAACCGCCGATGCCATCGGCGCTCCACCTAAGTCGTGAAGGGCCTGAGCAAGGTAGGACTGCGCTTCCTTCATGCTAAAAAGGATGCTCGTGAAGGAGAGGAGGAAGAGGATCATCGGCGCGATCGAAAAGATCGTGTAGCAAGCGAGGGCCGCACCCATTTTGGGAGCCTTGTGGCGAAGCCAGCCCTTCAGGGCATCCCCGAAGAGGAAAGAGACGCGAAGGGAAAAGCGACGCATCCGTCGAAGAAGATTTCCGAGCAAGGGCGAGCGTGCGTCGGAATGCAGAAAGAAGAAGGGGTGCAAGACGTTCCCGTATTTAGCCGCCGGGGCTAACCTGCATGGCTCACAAGCTTTCTCCTGCGGCTTGCGCAATGGACCTGTCTGCTTCGTTGGGACTTGGTTTCCCCTCCTCGCAGGTTGTCGTCATACAGCTTCGGAGGAAAACCTGCGCCCCGCCTCGCATCCAGGCCCATCCGCCGCGCCTCGGATACGAACTTTGTGAGACATGCAGGTGCAACTTATAGACGATCGAACGCATCCGGCCAACCCCCAACGGAGAGAAAGCCCCCACACCGGCTCTTTGGAGGCGAAGGAGCGAGAGACCTCGGGTCTAGCCGTTGTGGCGTACGGGATCCTCGAAACGAGTGTAAAGCGCATTAAAGCGAATCGCAATCTTGTCGGTCGGCCCATTCCGCTGCTTGGCCACATGGAGGGAATACGGGATCTCCGTCGGCGAACTCTCTTCTGGAGAGTCGGGACGGTGGAGCAAGAGGACCACGTCGGCATCTTGCTCGATCGCTCCCGACTCGCGGAGATGGTGAAGGGCGGGTTCCGCCTTGCCCTCTTCGACGCGCCGATTGAGCTGGGCCAGGACAATCACCGGGATATCCAGCTCCTTGGCGAGTCCCTTCAAGCCTCTAGAAATCTCCGCAATCTCGACTTGTCGGTTGTCGCGGGCCTGCGCGGAATCGGAACGAAGAAGCTGAAGATAGTCGACGATGAGCAGGTCGATCTTGTATTGATCCTTCATGCGGCGCGCCTTGGCGCGCAACTGGTGGATCGTGAGGCCGCTGGAATCGTCCAGGTAGAGGGGCCATTCCTGCGCATCGGCCGAAATGCGCCGCAACTTCTCGAGCGCCGAACTGTCGAGCTCGCCGCGCCGGATCTTCTGGAGGCTTTCGCTGGCTACGGAAGCGAGCAGTCGAAGCATGATCTGGGCGTTCGTCATCTCCAGGGAAAAAAAGCCGACGGGGTGTCCTGGCTGCACCCAGGCATCCTTTTCGGCATCGTACCGCTGGCGAATGGCCTGGCGTGCAAGGGTGAGCCCTAGCGCGGTTTTTCCCACTCCCGGGCGAGCGGCGAGGACGATCATGTCTCCCTTCTGCCATCCCGTCGTCAGGCCATCGAGCTCATAGAAGCCGGTGGGAATGCCAAAAAGCTTGCCCTTTCGCTGATGGAAGGAGTCGATGAGATCAAGGGCGCGCCGGAGTTCGACGGAGACCGGGGTGCTCGACCGAGTCAGGGACAGGTTCGTGACGCGAAAGATCTCCCGCTCGGCATAATCGAGCACGGAGGAGGGCGACTGCGGGTCGTCGCTGATGCGCTGGACGATGCTGCTGCAAGCCCGATGGAGATGGCGGAGAAGGCTTTTGTCTTTGACCATCTCCAGGTAGGTGCCAATGTTGAGATGGCTGGAAAAGGACGCGGTCAATTCGGCAAGGATGGCGGGACTCCCTACGTCCGCCGAAAGGTTGCTATCGACGAGGCTCTGGTGGACAGTGAGGACGTCGATCGCCTGGTGGCGCGCATCCATCGTTCGGAAGAGATCGAAAAGAATGCGGTGGGCGGGAACGAAGAAATCCTCGGACGAGAGAGACTCAAAGGCCTGATTAAGAACGAGATCTGGGTGGAGGAGCAACGAGCCCAGAACGGCTCGCTCCGCCTCTGCGCTATAGAGGACGGTAGGAAGAGGCGTTTCGGACCGTGACTCTTTGACGACAGTCTTGGCTCGGGACACGGAGCGAGGATATCCAAAAGGCAACAGGGGACCGAGCAAGAAACTCTTTCTCGTGAGAACTACGGGTTTGGAAGCGATGCATTGGCTCAAAGAATACGATGTGATCGTGGTGGGAGGCGGGCATGCGGGCGTGGAGGCGGCCTTGGCTGCGGCCCGCACAGGATGCGAGGTGCTGCTTCTGACCCTACAGCTCGACGCGATCGCCCAGATGTCCTGCAATCCCTCCATTGGAGGGGTGGCAAAAGGCATCTTGGTCCGCGAAATCGACGCGCTGGGAGGTGTGATGGCGCAGAATGCGGACGCAACCGGCATTCAATTTCGTATGCTCAACCGCCGGAAGGGTCCGAGCGTCCAAGCACCTCGGGCTCAGTGCGACAAGAAGGCCTACCAGTTTCGCCTGAAGGCGATCTGCGAGTCGACGCCCAACTTAGACATCCAGCAGGGCTCCGTCGCAAGATTGTGCGTGAAAGGCGATGCGGTGACGGGGCTTGTCACCGACCTCGGAATCGAATTTGCAGGAAAGGCTCTTGTTATTACGACTGGAACATTCCTTCGCGGACTGATCCATATGGGATCGGAGCAGCGGCCTGGAGGCCGGGCGGGCGAAGGAAGCAGCGGGTTGTCGCTCGAACTCAAGAAACTAGGTTTGGAAATCGGCCGTCTGAAGACGGGGACTCCGCCGCGGATCAACGGACGGACCATCGATTTCGCGGCCTGTGAGCAACAACCGGGCGAAGTCCCGCCTCCCACGTTTTCCCTTTGTCTCGATGAACTGGAGGGAGGGGACGAAGAGCTCTTCACCCTCAATCGGTGGGATGGGCAAATGTTCCACGTGGAACAACAGCCCTGCTGGATTACCTACACGACTTCGGAGACACATCAGATCATCCGAGACAATCTCCACCTCTCCGCCATGTACTCGGGGCAAATCCAAGGGGTGGGACCCCGGTACTGCCCTTCGATCGAGGACAAGGTAGTCCGATTCGCCGAGCGCGAACGACACCAGATCTTCCTCGAGCCCGAAGGAAGACATACCCAGGAGTTCTATGTCAATGGATGCTCGACGAGCCTTCCCTTTTCGGTTCAATCCGCTTTCCTCCGAACGATTCCCGGGCTGGAGAAATGCCACATCCTCCGGCCTGGTTACGCGGTCGAGTATGACTATTGCCCCGCCACGCAACTCCTTCCTTCCCTCGAAACAAAGCAGATCGGACGACTTTTCCTGGCAGGACAGATCAACGGAACTTCAGGATACGAAGAAGCCGCTGCGCAAGGTCTTATGGCAGGCCTCAATGCGGCAAGGTCGGTCCGGGGAGAGCCGCCGATCGTGCTGCGCCGAGACCAAGCCTATATCGGGGTTCTGATCGATGATCTGGTCACTCGTCCCATCCGAGAGCCCTACCGCATGTTCACGGCGCGCGCCGAGCATCGGCTCGTGCTGCGTCACGACAATGCCGACGTCCGTCTTTCCGACATCGGTTCGATGGTGGGATCCCTTTCGATACGGCGACAAACGAAGTGGCTTGCGAAAAAACGCCGCGTCGAAGAACTCTTGGAAGATTTGAACGAAGCCAAAACGGAGGGACGCACGCTCTTTGAATGGCTTCGGCGACCTGACTTTCGCTGGATGGACCTGCCGCAGCCGTTTCACAGCGTGGAGCCGGAGATCGCGGCGCATCTTGAATGTGAAATCAAATATGCGGGATATATCGCTCGAGAACGGGAGCAGATCGAGCGCGTTCGGGCGATGGAAGATCTCCTCCTTCCCGCTTGGCTCGATTTTTGGAGCGTCGTGGGTTTGAAACAGGAGGCGCGGGAAAAGTTGCAGCAAATCCGTCCGGCAACCTTAGGACAGGCGGCGAGGATTCCGGGAGTCAATCCGACCGACCTTGCGGTGCTCAGGATCGCTCTAAAAAGAGGAGCTCCCCATCGCACCTCCAGCGAAGTAGGCACTCTCCCAGAGGAACAACCATGACCACCGCACCGCGTTATCGGCTCCTTCTCGATTCTTTGCGGCAGCGCGTGCAGGAGATCTCCCCGGCTCAGGCCTTTCACTGGATGCGGGAGCAGAAAGGGGTCTGCATCGACCTGCGCCACGCGCGTCAATGGGTCGCGGGCCACCTCCCGGGCGCGATCCACGTGGAGTTCGGCCAACTGCCCGGCGAAATCGAATCGAAGATCCCGGCGGGTGAAGCGCCTCTCCTCTGCTACAGCAGATTCGGCGAACGGTCGCTCATCGCGGCAGACCTGCTCCGGCAAATGGGCTCTGCGGCTGCTTATTCTCTTGCCGGCGGCTGGGAAGCCTGGCAACAAGCGGGACTTTCCATAGAGGTCGGTGCCTTTCCCTCTTCTCCTCTCCCGGACGAGCGTCTGGCGGGGATCGCGCAGCTGCCCCATCTGATCGATTCGATCCGTCGCCTCTCTGCCGGACTGGTGCCCTCGGTGACCCCGTTCGTTCGCAAAGAAGACCGCTCCGTCATGGAGTTTCTCTGCATCGATCCCCAAGCCATGGAGCAGATCGTCCTTTCCGCCGACTCCGATGCGGATATTTTGGCTCGGCTCAAGAGAGAACTCGGACCCTCGTGGCCCAGCGATCACGCCATACGCGAGTTTAATGCCCGCGTTCTCCACCGGCGGAAGACGCCGGAAACCACGGATGACTCGTAAGCGGCGAGCCCGCAGATTTCCAAAGGCCAGTCTCGCTGCGATCCCCTCCTCTCTCATGCACGGAGCCCGGCGACCATGCGGACAAAGGAAATGCCCGATGCCGCTTCCCGCGAGGATACTGCGCGGCGGTCCAACTTCGCGCGCGCTCCTCTGCTCCTCCCCGCATTGATTTTCGCGGCCGGCTGCGCCTGGGGAGCCGGATCGCCGGCTCTCTTCTGGCCCAGTCTTGCGACCGTCGCCTTTTGGGGCGCTCTCTGGCTTCGAAACCTCTCTGCGCAACGATCGCTCCTCTTCTTCCTGGGAGCCCTATTCTTCGTGGGAGTCTACGGCGCCTCGTTTCACAGAGGATGGAGGCCAGCAGACGATCTGCGCCACCTTCCCCAGGCAAAGTTTGGAGCCGACTGCTGGTGGGAGGGAACGATCCAAAGCGTGCCCGTCGAAAAAGAACGCGCGGGAGAACGAACCACGACGGCAATCTTTGCCGTTCGTCGAGCATGGCTTTCCGGAAGTTGGCAATCCGCTTCCGGTCGGGCGCTCCTCGAAGTTCGTGCGGCTCCCGTCGGCGGCTTGACGCTCTCCCAGAGACTTTGGGTCCGGGGAGCCTTGCGGCGGCCCGGAGAGCCGCGCAATCCGGGAGATCCCGACTGGCGAGAGATCTTGGCTGTTCGTCATGTCGCCTACCGCTTGAAAGCAACTTGGAGCGACATCCGCCCCCTCAATCCCGGAAGCTGGCTCGGACGGCAAATTGGGATGGCAAGGCGCTGGGCTTCACGTCTCTTGCGGACGGGGATCGAAAGTGACCCGGAGGCGGTCGCCCTTCTTCTGGGAATGATTTACGGTCAAACTGGAGGGTTGCCGGCCAAAACCGAGGAGGACTTTCGGCTGGCCGGCGCCTATCACGTCTTCGCCGTGAGCGGGCAAAACGTCGGCGCCTTTCTCACCGTGGGCCTCGCCTTGCTCGAGGCAGGGAGAGTTTCTCGGTGGAGATGGGGTTGGGCTCTTTTCCCTGCTGTCGCCTTCTACGCATTCTTCTCCGGCGGCTCCGCCAGCGTGGGCAGGGCGGCGCTTCTCTCCTCGCTCGTCTTGGCCGCCTGGCTGATCCGCCGCCCCGTGAGCCTCTTGAACCTTTGGGGAGCCTGCCTGCTCCTTTTCCTCGCTCTCGATCCGCTTTCCGTTCAGGACGTGAGCCTTCAACTCTCCTTCGGCGTCGTCTTGGCGCTGCTCTTGCTGAGCGGGCCCCTCTCCCGATGGATGGCATCTCCTTTCGTGCCCGATCCCTTCATCCCCCGAAGCCTTCTTCCCCGCGCAGCGCGCTTCCTGGAAAGGGTGGGCGGAGGATTTGCTCTCCTCTTGGGCTCCTCTCTCGCAGCCTCGATCGGCGCCCTCCCGTTCGAGATCGTTCATTTTCACTTCGTCAGCCTTGTAGGCCCGATCGCCAATCTGCTCATTGTTCCGCTCGCCGAACTGGTGGTGACGGTCGGAACGCTTTCGCTCTGCTTGGGCGCGCTCTCTTCCCTTCTCGGAGTCCTTCTCAACAATGCCAACTGGCTTTTCGCTCATGCTCTGCTCGCCACGGTCGCCACGGCCGCGCGACTCCCCGCGGCGGGCATCGCCGTCGGGGACCCCTGGACTTTGCTCAGCGGAACTCCGGGCCTCCGGCTACTCTTCCCGGCAACCCCTTTGGGCTCCGCTTGCCTGGTTCGCCGGCAAGGGAAGGTGCTCCTGATCGAAGCGGGAGAAAGGGGAGTCCTCCTGCCGAGAATCGATCCGATCCGGCGCTTCTACGGGTGGAACTGGCTAGATGGGGCGATTCGAAGAGAGGGGAGCAGTTGGCGGATCGCCCCGCGCACGCCTTGGGGCGTGGAGGCAGCTTTCGCGCCCATGAAGCAGTTCTCCCTAACGAACACCCTTTGCCTGCAGCCTGTTGCGTACGCGTTCCCGAAAAGAGGCGCAGTCGATGCCGGAACTGCGCTGCTTTTTACGGGAAAGGAGCTGCCGCTCTTTGTTCTCTGCCTTGACCCGCCCTCCGGCGTAGAGGCGCCAAGCCCGCGACCAGGCACAATCGATCTTCTTTTGGCCCTCGGGCCCGCAGCGGCCACTCCTCGCCATCGTGCAACCCTCCAGGGCCTATGGCTCTCCTTAGGACCAAGCGGCGCTCTACTCGGGGAACTCGACCGGAAGGGGACGCCCAGAAAGGTCCGCAGCCTCGGGAGGTCCGCCGTCGAGGTCACTCTGGAGCCCGGTCGAATCCAGTTTCGGCCGTATCGCCAGCCGCCGCTCTCCTATGCCGCCGACCCCGCCCAAGAAGACAAAGGGGCCACGAGCCAAACCCCTTCCTCTCCCGAGGGCAGCGTCCAATAGGTGAGCGGCTCGAATCCGGTCGTCCGAAGAAGCCGGGCGAACCCTCCCGGCGTGAAGCGATAGCTCGAAAAAAGCCGAAGGGGCGCCCCCGCCAGAACGGACAGGGAGGAGCCGTCTTCCAGAATGATCTTTCGGTTCCTCTTCCACCGCACCGTTGCCTCATACCGAATCCACCCGTCCCGCTCCACGGCCTGCATCGCATAGCCCTCGACCATCTCCCGCACTCCCCAGTCGCGGAGCAGCTCAGTCAACCAGAGGCGGGTCGATCGGTTCGCATACTGCGGCAGGATTCGCTCGGCCGACGCCCGATAGTTCTGCTCGTTCTCCTCTGGAACGCGCACGAGATTGATGCCCAACAGAAGCCGGTCTTGGGGAGAGACCTGTGCCCGCAAGGCTCCCAAAAAAGAGTCAGGAGACAAATTGGGAATCAATCCGAAGGCGGTGATCAGACGGGTCATTCCCTCTCGTGGGGCGACCCGCCGAAGAAGATCCGGGAGCAGGACATCAGCCAAGACGAGCCGGACCGCTTCCCCGCGACTCCGGCAGAGACGGCCCGCCTCCAGCAGCAGGGCCAAGCTGCCGTCAATACAGACCCAATCCGGTTTCCAGGACCGAGCGCCGAGCGCCTCATAGAGAAGCCAGTCCTTTTCCGCGGTTCCACAACCGAGAGACACCAGCTGGTCGGGATCCTTCGAGAGGAGCGCCACAGCCTCCCTGGCGCTCCGAAGGTATAGCGTCCTTCCTTCCTCGGTGGAGAAAGGAGAGTAGCGCCGGAAAAGCGTCATCCAGAAGTTGGCTTGCCGGGCCGTCGCATAATGGAAGGCAGGAGCAATCTCGCCTTGCTCGAGGGAAGCCCGCTTCGCAGCAAGCCAAACCGAAGGGAGATGCGAAGCAGCGACTTCGAGGTGAGTGAATCCTATTTTCATGGCGCTTTACGCTCTTCTTCTTCTATAAGAAGCTGCGCAGGAGGATGGAACAATCGCAATGCAAAAAGGTGGCGCTGGTCACCGGGGCCGGGCGTGGTCTCGGCGCGGCGCTGGCTCGCAAACTGGGCCAGGATCGCTGGGCGGTTGCCGTGCACTACCACGCGAGCAAAGAAGGCGGACATGAGGTTGCCCAGCAGATCCGGGCAGCAGGCGGCGATGCCGAGGCATTCGGCGCGGACTTACGACATCAGGCAGAAGCCCAAACCCTTTTAAGACAGGTGGAGAGCCGATTCGGAGGATTGCGGCTCCTCATCAACAACTCGGGAATCTATCCGCCGGTCGGCCTTCTCGAAACCAGGGAAGAGGACTGGCAGATCGGATGGCAGACGACAGCGACGGCAATGCTGTTTACCACCCTGGCGTCTCTTCCTCTGCTCCGGGCTTCCGGGGCAGGCCGGATCGTGAACATCGGCGATTCCGCCTGCGACCGGCTCGGCGCAAGGGAGATGGCGCTCGGCTATCACATTGGAAAGGTGGGAGTCTACCTGCTTTCTCGCTCCCTTGCCAGGGAAGAGGCCCGACACGGCCTTACCGTGAATGTCGTCTCCCCCGGCTATCTCGAAGAAAGCGTCCACCTTCCCTCACTCTCCAAGATCCCCGCGGGTCGCTTTGGAACGCACGAGGATGTCTGGCGCGCGATCCAGTTCCTGATCGACGAGAAAAACAGCTATGTGACCGGCGCCCACATCATCGTCAGCGGTGGATGGAACCTCCGGTAGGTCGCTCATGTTCACCGGCATCGTCGAAGCAGTGGGGAGAGTGCAAGCGAAACCAACGGCAGCTCTTCCCGTACTCTGGATTGACGGCGGGAAGGTTGCAGAATCCCTTAAGCCCGCAGACAGCTTGGCGGTCAACGGTTGTTGCCTCACCGTGACGCAAAAGGAGGCAACCTCGCTGCGATTCGACATCCTCGAGGAGACCCTGCGACGAACCAACTTGGGCGGATTGGACAATGGAGATCTCGTGAACCTCGAACGCCCCGTCGCGGCCGGCTCCCGGATCGACGGCCACTTCGTGACAGGGCACGTGGATGGGCAGATCCGCCTCGTCGACATTCGACATCAGGGCGCCGAACACGAACTCTCCCTCGAGCGTCGCAAGGATTGGGAAACCGTGATTGTTCCCAAGGGGAGCATCGCGCTCGATGGCATCAGCTTGACTGTCGGCATCACGAAAGAAGATCGCTTCTCGGTCTGGATTACTCCCTTTACCTGGCAGGCAACCACTCTTCGGACCAGGAGGGCGGGAGATCTCCTCAACGTGGAGATCGACATCCTCGCCCGCTATGTTGCCGCTCAGTTGGGCAAGCCCCTGTCCGAGAGACTCTGATCCAGCGCTTCCTTACCGTGCTGTGAGCCAGCAAAGAAGTCCTTTTTGCACGTGGAGGCGATTTTCCGCCTGGTCAAAGATGTCCCGAGCCCTTTCCTCGAAGAGATCTCCCTCAATCTCTTTCCCCCGATAGGCGGGCAAGCAGTGGAGCACCAGCGCGTCGGCTTTTGCCCGACGCAGCAACGATCGATTGAGCTGGTAGGGAGCAAAGGCCTTTTCCCGAAGGGCGCTTTCCTCCTCCCGACCCATGGAGATCCAGACATCGGTATACAAGAGGTCAGCATCTCGAACCGCTTCGTAGGCCGATTCGGTTTGCACGATCCAAGGGTTCTCGACGTCGCAGAAGAAGGCGCGGGGAGCTCCGAAGCGGAGCTGAAACCGGAAAAGAGAGGCGGCCAGTGCCCAGGATCGGGCTACGTTGCAGGAGGCGTCGCCCAGGAACGCAACGGTCTTGCCCGAGAGCGGACCGCGCTTTTCCTCAAAAGTAAAGATATCCGCCAGAACCTGACAGGGATGCTCCTGATCGGTAAGGGCGTTCACGGTGGGAATCCCGCTGCTTCGGGCAAAGGTCTCGATCTCCTCTTGCGCGAATGTACGAATGATCGCGCCTTGAACCATCCGGCCCAGCACGCACGCCGTGTCCCCCATGGGCTCTCCCCGGCTCAGTTGGAGCTCGGCTGCGCTCAGGAACAGGGCGGAGCCGCCGAGCTGGCGGATCGCGAGTTCGAAAGAGACTCGAGTTCGCGTGGACGGCTTCCGGAAGAGAAGGGCCCATACTTGGCCCTGCAAGGGGAGATCTGACCCGCCCCCCTGGGCTCCACCCCGCTTCTGGTTCGCCACCTGTTCGAACAGGGCGCGGGCCTCGGCTTCGCGGATGTCGGTCACCGAAAGGAAATGGCGAGGAAGGTGAGATGAAGCCATGAGCGGGTCACACGATACGGGGTTAATCGCAACTTTCGGCAGGCCGCCTACAAACCATCGCCTCTTCCTCCGATGTGGCAGAGTTCGGGAGCCGCAAAAAGGCGGCGTCTTCCGACGGCGGAGATCAAGTGGTTTCCTCCTCCTCTCGATTGGCTGCGCCGAGAATCGCAACGGCCTCCGAGATTTCTTCCAAGGATACGTTGAGAGGGGGGAGAAGACGGACGACATTCTCCGCGGCGGGCGCAACCAGAAGTCCCCGATCCAACAACTCACGAGCAACCGTCCGGGCATCCCTCCGAACCTGCACCCCCAAAAGACCTCCCACCCCGGAAACCGATCGGATCAGTCCTCGATCCGCAGAGATCAGTGCTGCCAACTCGTTGTGCAGCCGTTCCCCTTTCTCCCGAATCTGCTCGCCGAGTCCATGTTCCTCCATGTGCTGGAGAACCGCGAAGGCAACCGAGCAGGCCAGGGGCGAACCGCCGAACGTCGAAGCATGGGAGCCCGGGCCGAGCAGATCCGCATACGGCTCTCGAATCCAAGTTGCCCCTATGGGGTAGCCGCCTGCCAACCCCTTGGCCATTGCAATTCCGTCCGGCAGAAAGCCAGTCTCCTTTCCCGAGCCTTCCAGGAGTCGCTGAAAGGCGAGAAACCGGCCCGAACGGAAAGCGCCGGTTTGCACCTCGTCGAAAAGCAAGAGCAGCCCATGGCGATCACAGATCTCGCGCAAACCCTCCAAATACGATCGGGTAGCGGGGCGGATCCCGCCCTCGCCCTGGATCGGCTCGACGAGAATCGCCGACGTCGCCGGTCCAACCGCTCGCTCCATCTCCGCCAAGTCAAGGAAAGGGACGTGACGAAATCCAGGCACCGGCGCGCCGAATCCCTGCCTCACCTTGTCCTGACCGGTGGCCGCCATCGCCGCCAATGTCCTCCCGTGGAAGGAGCCTTGTGCCGTCAAAATTTCAAATGCGCCACGTGGCTCTCCAAAGCGCCGAGCGAGCTTAAAAAGGCATTCATTTGCTTCCGCTCCGCTATTCGAGAAAAATACTTTCCCAGCGCCGATCCAGCGTACGAGGATCTCTGCCAGCTTCGCTCCCATCGGATGATAATAGAGATTGGAACAGTGAATCAGCCGACCAGCCTCCTGTTCCAGTGCCTCTGCGACGATCGGGCTCGCATGTCCCAAGACGTTCACCGCGATCCCACCGCAAAAGTCAAGATAACGGCGATCCTCTGCGTCCCAAAGGTAAGAACCCTTCCCTCGCACGAAGGCCACGGGGAAGCGGGAGTAGGAGGGGACGACAAACCGACCATAGCCCTCCAAGATCTCCGCAGTCCCAGGGTCAACCATACGATGGGTCATGAGAGGAGGGCCGGCCGGGGGGAACGGGGAGTGTCGGAATCTCGGTTCACAGCACAAGTTCCGTACCGACCCCGGAATCGGTGAATACTTCCAGGAGAAGCGCATGGGGGATTCGTCCATCCAAAAGGTGAACCTTTCCGACTCCGGCCCGAAGCGCCGCCAAGGCCGACTGCACCTTGGGCAACATGCCTCCCCGCAGCACAGCCCGCTCCTGGAGCACGGCGACGTCCTTGGGAGTCAGGACCGAGATCGTCGATTTGGGATCCTGCGGATCCCGAAGCACGCCGTTGACGTCCGTCAAGTAGACCAGCTTTTCCGCTCGCAGGGCAGAGGCCAGGCAGCCGGCAGCGGTATCAGCGTTGATGTTGTACAACTGGCCGTCCTTTCCGCGTCCGAGCGGAGAAATGACGGGAATGACGCGCTCGGCCAAGAGCGAGTCGATCGACTTCTCGTTGACGGAATCCGGCTCTCCGACAAATCCCAGGGTGCTCTGCTCTCCATGAAATCCGGTCATTCCCAATGGTTTCACGGAAAACACCCCTTGGCCGAGAAGTTGCCGCGCCTTCCCGCCCAGACTCTCCAGCGTCCCCACCAGGGCCGGGCCGACCTCATGGCAGAGCACGCGCTCGATCACCTGCAGGGTGGCGGCGTCAGTGATCCGCAAGCCTTCCACAAAGGAAGATGAGATCCCCGCCTCTTTCAACGCGCGGCCGATCGCGGGTCCGCCCCCATGGATCAACACCACGTGAATGCCCACCGCCTCGAGCAGCACCAGATCTCGAAGGGTGTGGCGCACCAACTCCGCATCGTCCATGGCGGCACCGCCGTACTTCACCACGAAGCGCGCGTTGCGGAAGCGCTGCACGTAGGGCAGCGCTTCGAGAAAAATCTTAGCCTTATCCGCAGGTGTCATAGGATGGCTCGGAGAGCGGAGCAGCACTACCGTAGTAACGGAGCCCGCGCCTCACAAGAAAAAGCGGAGGCTATTCCCCCTTGTTGATCCGAACGTAGCGTTCGGTCAGATCGGTGGTCAGGAGCCGGAAATGCCCGGATCCGATTCCCAGGTCGATGAGAATCGTAAATTGGGGCAAGCGGACCACTTCTAGCAAAAGTCCCGCCGGAGTTCGAGAGCGCCGCGCTCCGCCCGCGACCGCCTGCACCCCGTTGTAAAAAATATCCACCCGTTCTCCATCCACGGCGGCTCCCGAATAACCGATGGCGGCTAAGAGCCGTCCCCAATTGGGGTCCTCTCCATGCCACGAGCATTTGACAAGAAGCGAATGAGCCACCGCCCGAGCCACGCGTTCGGCATCGCGATCATCGGCAGCCCCTTGCACCAGAATTTCGACCACTTTGGAAATTCCCTCGCCATCCTCCACGATCATGCGCGCCAATCGGCCCATGAGGAGCGAGAGCGCCGACTGGAAGAGACGAAAATCTCCGCTCTCCAGAGTTAAAGTGGGGTTGCGGGCCAAGCCGTTGGCGAAGAGCAAGACGGTATCGTTGGTCGAACAGTCTCCATCGATGCTGATCCGATTAAAGCTGTCGGCCACAGCCCGGCGCGCGGCGGCGGCAAGCGCTTCTTCCGAAACATCTCCGTCGGTCGTGATCACGCAGAGCATCGTCGCGAGATGCGGATCGATCATGCCCGCACCCTTGGCGATGCCGCCCAGAAAGAGCTCCTGCTCCCCCAAGCTGACCCTGAGCCCCATCTTTTTGGGATAGGTATCCGTCGTCAGAATTCCCAACGCCGCATCGTCCCCGCCCTGAGGGCTGAGCTGCTCGATCGCCTCATCGATCCCCCTTCGCACCTTCGCCATCGGCAACGGGATGCCGATCCGGCCGGTCGAGCAGACGAACACCTCCTCGGGCGGGCAACCGATTCCAGAGGCCACCCGGTTGACCATCTCCGTTGCGTTCGCCATCCCGGCCGGCCCGGTGCAGGCGTTCGCATTGCCGGAGTTGATGACAACGGCGCGTCCTACGCCCCGCGCGGCATGCCCCCGCGAAAGCAACACCGGCGCGGCGGGCAGCCGGTTCTCGGTAAAGAGCCCCACGACACGCCCAGCCCGCTCGGAGCAGATCAGGGAAAGATCTTTCTCCCCGCGGGCCTTGATCCCGCAAGCGACCCCGGCCGCCTGAAAGCCGCGCGGCGTCGTGACACTCCCTTCTTCGACCGGCGTAATATCTTCGGTCACCGCAAGAGCCCTTCTTCCTCGGGAAGGCCGAGACGGAGGTTCATCGCCTGCACGGCTTGACCCGCCGCCCCTTTCCCCAGATTGTCGATTGCGCAAAAAAGCAGGAGACGACGATGCGCCCCGTCATATTCCAGGGCAACCTCCGCTCGGTTCGTCCGGACAACGTGGCGGAGGGCAGGAAGCTCCCCAAGCGGCAACACGCGAACGAAAGCATCGGCTCGATAGGAAGACCGGTAGTGTTCATGCGCCTCTTCCGGACCGATGTCGGCCCGGAGGGGACAGACGATCGTCGAAAGGATGCCCCGAGCGAGCGGAATCAGGTGAGGCACAAAGGCAAGGTCGACCTTCCGGCCCGCCAGCCGATCGATCTCCTGCTCCATTTCGGCCACATGCCGATGGCGGGGGACCCCGTAAGGACGCGCATTTTCGCTCATCTCGCTAAATAGGAGGGGCACTTCCGGCCTTCTCCCTGCTCCCGAGGTTCCGCTGAGCGAGGAAGCGACGATCCCCTCCTCACGCAACCAATCGGCGGCAAGGGCGGGGTAGAGAGCCAGGAGAATGCTGGTTGGGTAGCATCCAGGCATCGCAAGCAGGTCCGCCTGACGAATCTGTTGCCGGTGCAGCTCCGGCAGGGCGTAGACCGCCTGGGAAAGCAGCGTCGGAGCAGGGTGAGACCACCCGTAATCGACCTCGTACTGTCGTGGATTCCGCAAACGAAAATCCGCGCTCAGATCGACGACAATCTTGCCCGCTTCTCGCAGCGGGATGGCATATTCCGCAGCGGCTCCGTGAGGCAGAGCCAAAAAGACAAGATCCGCCTCGCAGAGCCGAGAGATCTCCGGCTCCTCGAAAATGAGCCGGCCGGCCGCATCCGGCAACCCCGAGATCACCTTGTCCGCTCGCTCTCCCCGGCGCGTACGGGAGGTCAAGAGCGAGAGAGCAACCCCGGGATGACGAGAAAGAAGCTGAACGAGTTCCTCCCCCGCGTAGCCCGCTGCGCCGACCACGGCAACTCGGTACGACCCCATGATGGTGCCCGTTTCGGGGAGAAGGCAGCAGTCGGTCTGCCCTGGCTTCTTCTCGGTGAACGAAGAAGCGTTACCGCTTCGAAAATTGAAACCGCTTCCGTGCGCCCGGTTGACCCGATTTCTTTCTCTCCTTCATCCGGGGATCTCGGGTAAGGAGGGAGGCTTCCTTAAGTTTCGGCCGGATTTCCGGTTGCCACCGCACCAGGGCCCGGCTCAACGCCAGACACAAGGCATCCGCCTGACCCGTCAAGCCGCCGCCTCGTACGCGGGCTTCGAAATCGAATTTCTTCAGGGTTTCACTGAGTTCCAGGGGTTTGTAGACGGCAAGACGCTGGGCGGATTCCGGAAAATAGTCCTCGAGCAGCCGCCGATTCACGTGAAAGATCCCCGTCCCGGAAAGGAGCTTCACCGAGGCAACCGCTGTCTTGCGCCTGCCCGTTGCCTTCCATTCACTTTGCGTCGTCATAACCTTGTCAGAGATTCGGTGCGGCTACGGGCTGCTGAGCGCCATGCGGATGCTCCTCGCCTACGTAAACATGAAGCTTCTGGAAAATTCTTCGCCCCAGCCGATTGTGAGCAATCATGCCTTTCACGGCGTGTTCGATCAAAAATGCGGGCTTCTTCCCCCGAACGTCCCTCACCGTATCGGAATGGTGACCGCCGATGAAGCCCGAATACCGCATGTAAGTCTTGGTCACCTCTTTTTTCCCGGTAAAGCTCGCCCGCCCCGCATTGATCACGACGACATGGTCACCCGTGTCGACGTGAGGCGTATAGTCAGGCTTGTGCTTGCCGCGAAGCAAAACCGCCGCGCGCTCCGCAATCCGACCCACGGGTTGATCCGCTGCATCCAGTATGTACCAAGAACGCCGAACCTCGGCGGGTTTCGCACTAAAACTTTTCACGGGAAGAAAGACAATAAGGAAGCGAGAAACGACTGTCAAGCCTGCTGCATCCACTCTTCTTGATTCCCGCGTTCCTTCCCCCGTTTCTTCCTAAGCCGCCATTGCTCACAAAGTTCGTAGCCGAAGCGCCGCAAATAGGCTTGCATTCGAGAAAACACGACGGGGCCGGGCACGCAGCGCGCCCGACCCCGCACATCCCGAGAAAGGCTCCTCCGGCTAGACGATCCCCTTGCCGTTCATGTGAGGGCCATAAGCCTTGTCGATGTTTGGGATATGGTTGTAGAGCCAGTCCCTTACGAAGGCGGTTGTCTCCGGGGTCACCTCCGCCCCGCCCTCATGGAACTTCTTTTGCAGATCTACACAGGTCTCGACTAGCTTATCATGCGCCGCTTTGTGGGCCGCCAGTCCGGGATAGCCGATCTTCTGCATGTTCGCTTCTTCCGAGGCAAAATGCTTCGCGACCACATCGATCAGCGAGTCCAAGGCCGCTCCGATTGCTCCTCGGTCTCCCGAGACAAGCGTCGAGTCCAGGTTGTTCAGCCTCTCGAAGAGGGACTGATGCTCTTGATCGTGAACGGAAACATTCGTGCCGAACTGTTCTCGTGTCCAAGTGATGAGTGCCATAAGGCGAGTTTTCTCTTCGCCTGATTCTTCGGTCAATCTTCCCCCACTCGGTCATCCCACGGTATTAATTTAGCATGAAGTTCAGGGTGGTAACCGGTCTTTCCCTCAGGATGTGCGCGGGCATTTCCTCAGTTCTCGATCCAACGCTTTAGCCTGCATGTCTCACAAGGTACGTACCCGAGGCGCGGCGGATAGGCCTGGGCCCAGATTTTCCAAAGTCCGCCTAGACGGGAATCGGCGTTTGATCTACGTTTTCGTGTTTTCTTCTCGCAGAAGAAAGAGGTGAGCAAGAGAATATCCTCCTGGCAGATATCCTCCAAGCGATATGCAAAACGTGAGCCGCAAGGACTTCGAAAAAACTACCCCACACGGCAACCCTGCTTCCCATCCGGCCGAGTTCTCCGGGCAGAGCTACAAGAACGGCGCCGACGCTGTCGTGGCCGCTTTGGAAAAAGCCGGCGTCGATACTGTTTTCGCCTATCCCGGCGGAGCCAGCATGGTCCTGCATCAGTCGTTGAGCCGCTCTCGGAAGATCCGCACCGTTTTGCCCCGTCACGAACAGGGGGGCGCCTTCATGGCCGAGGGATACGCCCGGGCCAGTGGGAAAGTGGGGGTCTGCATGGCGACGAGCGGCCCGGGTGCGACGAACCTCGTCACCGGAATCGCAGATGCCTACATGGATTCCGTGCCGCTCGTCGCCATTACGGGTCAGGTGAAACGAGAGATGATCGGTCGGGGGGCGTTTCAGGAGACCGACGTCTTTGGGCTTACGCTTCCGATCGTCAAGCATAGCTACTTGGTCATCTCTCCCGACGACCTCCCCTCGATCGTGCACGAGGCGATTCTGCTCGCCCGCACCGGGAGGCCCGGTCCCGTCCTGCTCGACATCCCGAAGGATGTGCAGCAGGCTCCCGTCGATTCGCAACCGTCCAGCCCATCGTTCGGAGGATGCAAGCCGGTGCCGCAGGCATCGGACGAGGAATTGGAATCGCTACTGGTTGCGCTGGAAACCGCAGAGCGTCCCTTGCTTTATGTCGGCGGAGGCATTCTCTCCGGCGACGCCTGGGAAGCGCTCCGTTGCTTCGCGGAAAAGACCCACGTGCCGGTGGCCACGACCCTTATGGGAATCGGCTGCTTTCCCGAAACGCACGACTTGTCTCTCCGGTGGCTGGGCATGCACGGAGCCGTCTACGCGAACTATGCCGCCGATGCGTGCGACCTTCTCTTGGCCATGGGGGTCCGCTTCGATGACCGCGTTACCGGAAACGTGGAAGAATTCGCCAAGCGGGCCAAGATCATCCACGTGGACGTCGACCATTCCGAGCTCAACAAAAACAAGAGAGCAGACTTGCCGATTCTCGGTGACATCCGGGACGCCCTGGACCGGCTGAACGAGATGCTCGCGGCCGAGCGTCGCCCGAGGAAGGTTCACCAAGCCTGGCATGCGCAAATCGCCCAGTGGAAGTCACGCTATCCTTTCTCCTACCGTCCTGTCTCCGGAGCGATCCTGCCGCAGCAGGTCGTCGAAGAGCTTTTCCACCTGACAAGAGGAGAGGCGATCATCACCACCGGCGTGGGGCAGCACCAGATGTGGGCGGCCCAGTTTTACCAGTTCACCCGGCCCCGTAGTTTTCTTTCCTCTTCGGGCTTGGGTACGATGGGTTTCGGCTACCCGGCGGCCTTAGGGGCAAAGGTGGCTTTCCCGGATCGGCAAGTGATCGATATCGACGGCGATGGAAGCTTCTTAATGAATATTCAGGAGCTTGCCACCGCGGTTACCGAGGGGATTCCGGCAAAGGCGGTCATCCTCAACAACCAGCACCTGGGAATGGTTGTGCAATGGGAGGATCATTTTTTCGCCGGGAATCGGGCCCACACCTATCTCGGCAACCCCCGGAATACGGAGCAACACTATCCTAGCTATCGGAAGATCTGCGAGGGCTTTGGTGTTCCCGCGGAAGAAGTTCGCCATCCCGAAGAGCTGCGTCCCGCGCTCGAGCGCCTCCTCTCGGCCGAAACCCCCTACGTCGTCGACGTCCACGTCCCCTATACCGAACATGTCTTGCCGATGATTCCGGCGGGCATGACCGTGCGCGAAGTCATCCTGGGACCTCTTGCCGAAGAGTAGGACCCGACGTCTGCCGGCTGTCAAAGAGCCTCATCGCCCGGACGACTCCCAGGACACGGCTGACTTCGTGAGTGCGTAAGAGGTCGGTCTGGCCGAGGAGGGCGAGGACCGCGAAAAACGGTTCCGCGCATCGGACTTCCTGCTCGAAGCATTCGAAGGCGTGAGGCAGCGCATGGCAGACCGGCCAACCCAACTCGTGCAAGCGAAAGGTTCCCAAGAACATTTCCATTTGCCGCTCGATCCGCACCGCCCCGTCCTGGAGATTCGGATAATAGAATCCTAGACCCGGATCAATCCAGAGCCTGCGCACTCCGGCGCTTTCCACTAAGCGGCACCGCGTTTCAAAATACGGCAGCAGGCTGCCGATGGCGTCGTCAGAGAGGCGAACCGAGCGGGGATCGCGCACATGCGCGCCTTCCACAAAGTTCAGGATCAACCCCGCGTCTTCCTTGGCAATGAGCGGAAGGAGTTCTTCCAGACCGTCTCTTCCGGTGAAGTTGATGATCGCAGCCCCCGCGCGAAGAGCGGCCTGCGCCACCAGAGGATAATAGGTTTCTACGGAAACAAGGAGTTGCCGAGCGACCAACCCTTCGACGACGGGGATCAGCTTATAAATCTGGGCTTCCGGTTCGACACGAGCCGCATAATCGAGGGAGGACTCGCTCCCGATATCGAGGATGGACGCCCCGCTGTCGATCAGGAGCTGCCCCCGGCGGATCGCAGCTTCCGGTGTAAGGACCACACTCTCTCGATACCAGGAGTCGGGAGAGAGATTGACCACCCCCATGAGATGGGGAGAGGAGGCAGTCGATCGACCGCCGAAGGTCCTGCCCCGGAGATCGAACGCTTTGGTCGGCCGATCTAAGAGGGGAGCATATCGCTCAGCAAGACGGGCCAGATCGCGTAGCGAAAGCACCTCCCCTCCTTTCCCAAGGTTGCGCTACAAAACCCCCTTCGTACTGGGTATATCGACCACCCGCTCGTCCTTCTCCACGCTCATCGCCAGCGCACGCGCCACCCCTTTGAACGACGCCTCCAACAGGTGATGCGGATCCCTGCCGGCACGGATCTCGAGGTGGAGCGTCAACATCCCATGGACAGTCAGGGCCCGCAGAAATTCTTCGAGGAGTTGTGCGGAAAAGGAACCTGCGTAGAGAAGGGAGAGGGGAGGGGGATCCGCTTTGCTTAAGGCAAAAAACGGCCTGCCGCTCAGGTCGAGCGCCACCTGCGCCAAGGCCTCGTCCATCGGAATCAACGCGAATCCGTAGCGGCGAATACCTTTCTTGTCGCCCAGCGCCTTTCCCACGGCTTGTCCAAGGCAGATGCCCACATCCTCGACGGTGTGATGGAAGTCGACTTCGCGATCGCCGCGAGCATGAACCTGGAGGTCGAAGAGGCCATGTCGGCCGAAAAGGGAGAGCATGTGATCGAAGAAGGGAATCCCGGTCTCGCACTCCGCCCTTCCGGAACCGTCCAAGTGGAGCGAAAGAGAGATCTCGGTCTCTTTCGTCGATCGTTCGACCGTCGCCGTTCGTGGAGACATGACCCATTCCCTCTAGCAGAAACCGCTTCCTTCGCAAAGTACAATGGCTCTTCCCGCGGGAAGATCGTCGGGGGCTCTCGCCCCCTCTGCCTCCCTCCGACCCCGGCAATGGAATCGCGCGGGCTTGGAATCGGTCTTCCGCCATCATAGAGTGGCGGCGGTAGGACGCTTATCCGTGGACCCTCTGGAGAACGAGCGCATTCTGGCGGTCGCCGTTGTCCGTCGCTGGCTGGAGGAGGCGCGGCTTCCCGCGATCCGCGCCGCCCTGTCGGCGTTGCCCGAGGCGAACGCGGCGGATCTGCTATGCGAACAGGGGATCATCGACTCGAACCAGCGGATTGCGCTGCAAGGGAAGGAGACGACGCGGCGGGAAGAAACGCGCCGACAGCCGTTCGTCGATCAGTGCTTGACGGAAGCCGCCGCGCAGGGAGCGTCCGACCTGCACTTGGTCCCATTCCATTCTCCTCTCTGCCGTTGCCTGGGGCTGCTCCGAGGTCTGGGAGCGAGCTGGGGCATCCTCTCCCCGCAGCAAACAGAAGAGCTGGTCGAACAGATTCTTCCGTCCCGCGATCGGGAAACACTGAAACGACAGGGATGGGCCTCCCTCCCCTACGGGCGAGAGCAGCCGCGAGCCCGGCTTACCGTCGGCCGCGATGCAACGAGCTACTTTCTGAGCTTTCGCTTGCCATTTCCCGATCCGATCGAACTGCGTGCGCTCGGAATGGAAGACGCGGGGGAACTGGCCGCAATCCCATCGGGGCTGGTGGTCGTTGCGGGCGGTGTCGGCCAGGGGAAAACGACTCTTTTCTCGGCCCTTGCCCGGCGCATCCACCGCACGCGCACCGGAAGGCTCGTCCTCTTGGAGCAACTTCCGGAACATCCCTGGAAGGAAGAGGGCCGGCCGATCGTCCGCATCGCCTTTTCCGACCTCAGGGCGGATCGCAACAAGGTTCTTCGCGCGGCTTTTGCGCTCGACCCCGATATTCTCCTTCTTGATGCCTCCGTCGGACGGGGAACGCTTCGCCTGCTGGTCGAGGAGACCGCCCGGACCGGCGTACTGGTGATGGCGACGCTCGGTCTTCGAAGCGTAACGGAGGCCCTGCGGGAGCTCTGTGCGGCGATGCCCCATGGGGGGAGCCGTTCCTTGCTCGTGCGAACCCTCCGGGCCATTCTCTCCCTGGAACTGGTGCCGCTTGCCACAGGGAAAGGGCGCGTAGCCGCATGCGAACTCTTTCGAAATGTACCGGCGGCGGGAGTCGCCTTGTTGAAGGCGGACCCTAGTCGGCTAGAGAACGTTCTCGACGCGGCAGGCGGATCTCATTTTCAGCCGATCGACGACTCTCTTTGGCGGCTGTTTCAACAAGGTCTTATCAGGATGGAGGGCGCTTATACCCGCTGTCGAAACCGGTCGCGATGGGCGGAGAGAATGCACGCGCCCAATCCTTCCCGCGTCTGGTGAAGAATCTCAACGACATTCTAGGGTCGGCCCTTCAAGCCCGCTCGACCGCCATCCACCTCTTCGAGGGGGAAGCACCCTCCGCGCGGGTGGACGGAGAGCTCCACCCCTTGCCGTTCGCTCCGGTCTCGCGCCAGCAGGCGACCCTTTGGCTTCAAACGCTGGTCGGCCACGAGGGATGGAGCGAGGCGGAGCAAATCGGCACCGGCCAATTTCTCTTTTCCGGTCCCGACGGCGTTCTCTTTCGCGGTCGTTTCCTTTCGGGAGAACAGGGTCTTGGAGCCGTCCTTCTGCCTATCCTTCCCCCGCCAGCGATTGACGAACGGAACCTCCCTCCCGCTCTTCGCCATTTAGCCGACCTTCGAGGGCTGGTTGTGCTCGGGGGCGGAATTGCCACAGGGAAGACAACCCTCCTCGGCAGCCTGGTCGCTTGGCTGAGCAGCTCCCAATCCTGGCATATCCTCGTGCTGGAAGACGCACCCGCCCGATTTTCCTACCGTCCGGAACAGAGCTGGATCAGCCACTGGGAGATTCCTCGGCATTTTCCCGACATGACCAGCGCACTGGTCTCTGCTCTTGCTCTGGAGGGGGAACTGGTGGCCATCGATTCCCTGCGCGAGGCGGCGGAGATCGAAGCGGCGCTCGATCTCGCGGAATCCGGCAAGTTGGTGCTCGCCGCTCATGAGGCCGAGGGCGGAGCTGCCGGCGCGATCACAAGCTTGCTTCGAACGCTCGCCCAGAGCGGCAAGCGTTCGGAAGCCGACCGTCTGGCGGCAACCCTGCGCACTGCTGTCTCCCAGACCCTCCTGCCCCGTCGGGATGGGCAGGGAGTCGCCGTCCTCTACGAGATCCTGCCCGGCCATCCCGCAGTAGCAGCGGCCATTCGCGCCGAAGCATCCGCTTCTCTGGGAGAGTTCGTTCAAGTCGGCCCGCCGGGCGGCAAGCGCGTCGACGAAGCCATCCTGGACCTCTGGGAAGCCGGAATGGTCACTGCCGACGATGCCTTTCGTCATGCCAGGGACAAAGAGCGAGTCCTTGCTCATCTCGACGGAGCCAAGGGGGGGATCGCTCCCTCCACGGAAATCGGATCGACCACCCGCCTCGCCTCGGAGTGACAGGATTCGAACCTGCGACTTCTTGCTCCCAAAGCAAGCGCTCTAACCAGGCTGAGCTACACTCCGTCTTTCCGGGCAGAGCGGCCTCCCGCTCCGGGATCGCCTCTTCGCCTACGAATACCTTATGGTTGGTATTAAAAAAGACAAATTGCTGCTTCTTCTCCTTTTCGCCATGTTATGGTCGCGACAAAGTGTAGAGTTTTCTCCGAGAGCGCTAGGTCTTTCCCGGAGAGCTGAAGTCGGCACGGTTATTGCTCACCGGGAAGAAAAGGAAAACGAAGAAACCACTGGATTCATGAGTCTTCAAATCTGCGACCTCCATGCAAGAATCGTCGAACGGGCCATTCTCCGTGGGATTTCCCTCGAGATTCGGCCAGGGGAGACCCATGCCATCATGGGCCCGAACGGGTCCGGGAAAAGCACCCTCTCCAAGGTGCTGGCCGGCCATCCCGATTACGAAGTCACCCAGGGCTCCGTTGTCTTGGACGGCGTCTCGCTCCTCGAGCGGGAGCCCGACGAGCGCGCGAGAATGGGGCTTTTCCTCGCTTTTCAATACCCCTGCGAGATCCCCGGAGTCAGCATCGCCAACTTCCTGCGCGCCGCTACACAAGCTCGGCTCCCCGAGGGGGAGTCGCTCTCCGTGACCGACTTCTACCAGAAGCTCTATCACGAAATGGACGCCCTCGGTATGCAGCGCACCTTCAGCTCCCGCCCGCTCAATTCCGGGTTTTCCGGGGGAGAGAAGAAACGGGCGGAAATCCTGCAAATGGCCATGCTCCAACCCCGCTACGCCGTTCTGGATGAAACGGACAGCGGCCTCGACATCGATGCCCTGAAGGTCGTCGCCGGTGGGGTCAATCGACTGCGCGGCCCGGAAGCGGGTCTCCTCATCATCACTCACTATCAGAGGCTCCTCGATTATATCTCGCCCGACTTCGTCCACGTCATGGTCGCCGGCCGGATCGTCCAGAGCGGAGGTCCTGAACTCGCTTTAGAGCTCGAGAAGCGCGGATACGGCTTCCTGGAGGAGCGATACGGCTCCTCGGAAGTTTCTCCCCTGGCGGGGGCAGGTACTCCGGGATAGGTTAAAGAAAAGGAAGACTCGATTATGACCGAACAGCAGGCGATTGCCGGAACGGATCTGCTCCAACTCGACCGGGGCGTGGGAGACTTTCACTATAAGATGGAGTATGCCTACGACGCGGGAGCGGGCCTCTCCGAGCAGACCATCGATTATATCTGCGAGGCCAAGAACGACCCCGAGTGGCTCCGCGACTTCCGCAAACGGGCATTAGCAACCTTCCTCCGAGAACCGCTTCCGACTCACTGGGCAAGCAAGCAATTGGCGGAGCTCGACTTTTCCCAGATCCGGTATTATCTCGCCCACGGCCAGAAGGCCGGCAGGACCTGGGAAGATGTTCCGGAGGAAATGAAACGGACCTTCGAGCGACTCGGCGTGCCAGAACAGGAACGAAAGTTTTTGGCCGGAGTCGAGGCCCAGTTCGACAGCGAGGCGGCGTATTCCAACATGAAAGAAGCGCTGCGCGACCAAGGCGTCATCTTCGTGGGGAGCACCGAGGGGCTTCACAAGCACCCGGAAATTTTCCGCAAATGGTTCGGCAAGGTCATTCCGACGGGCGACAACAAATTTGCCGCATTGAACAGCGCGGTTTTTAGCGGCGGGAGCTTTATCTACATCCCTCCGGGGGTCAAGCTGAGCCATCCGCTGCAAGCCTATTTCCGGATCAATGCGGAAAGCTTCGGCCAATTCGAACGCACTCTCATCATCGCCGACGAGGGCTCCGAAGTGACCTACATGGAGGGCTGCACGGCACCTCGCTTCGATACGGCGACGCTTCACAGCGCTGTCGTCGAGCTGGTGGCGCTTCCGGGAGCCAAGATCCAGTATATTACGGTTCAAAATTGGAGTCCCAACGTCTTCAACCTGGTCACCAAGAGGGGGATGGCTATGGAAAACTCGGAGATTCGTTGGATCGATTGCAACATCGGCTCCCGTTTGACGATGAAATATCCTGCGGTAATCCTTCGCGGCCGGAAGGCGCGCGGAGAGGTCCTCAGCATCGCGCTGGCCAACAACGGTCAGCACCAGGATACCGGGGCCAAGATGATCCATCTCGCCGATGAGACGACCAGCAACATCATTGCAAAAAGCATCAGCATCGGCGAAGGGCGCTCCAGCTATCGGGGATTGGTGAAGATTCCGAACCATCTCAAGGGTTGTAGAAACAACACGGAATGCGATGCGCTTCTCATCAACACAAGCTCCCGCACCGATACCTACCCGGCCATCACTCTCCGCGGGAACCGGAGCTCGGTCCAACATGAGGCAAGCGTGAGCAAGATCAGCGCGGAACAGATCTTCTATATGCAGCAGCGCGGCCTGCCGGAGGCCGAAGCCATGAGTTTGAGTGTCAACGGCTTTGTCAACGATCTCGTCCGAGAGTTCCCGATGGAATACAGCGTCGAACTCAAACGATTGATCGACCTGGAGATGGAAGGCTCCGTCGGTTGAACGTCGATCGAGGACGGGACGTGAACATGATCAGACGAATGCTCCCCGAAATGTACAACGGCGGAACAAAGCAGACCCCGCTTCCCACCTGGTGGAAGGAAATCCAAGAAGCGGCATGGGTCGACTACGAGCGCTTGCCTATGCCGAGCCGTAAAGACGAGCGGTGGCGCTTTACTGATCTCGGTAAGCTGGCGTTCACCGGGTACACGGCTGGGTTTCCCGTCCCGGAGCCCTCCCGGACCGAACTTCAGGCCTTCTTTCAGCGCGGACAGGCGCCTGCCCTTTTATTTGCCAACGATTCTCTTCTCTTTTCCCGATCGCTCTCCCCGGAAGCGAAGAAAAAAGGTGTTCTCCTTACCCCTCTGCTCGAGGCCGCGAACGGCGCAGCAGACCTTCTGAAAAGCTACCTCTTCCGCGAACGGGTCGCCCTGGGCGCGGAGAAACTCGAAACCCTCCATCGCGCCTGCGCCACCGCAGGAGCCCTGTTGTACGTCCCCGCCGGAGTCGAGTTGGAGCAGACCGTGGATCTCTCCTTCTGGTTGAGCGAGGAGAATGCGGCGACTTTCCCTCACATCCTGGTCGTCCTCCAGGAAAATGCCCGCGCGCGGATTCACCTCCGGTTCGGCTCCACAAACCCCAAGGGGGGATTTGCCTGTTCCGTGCAGGAGCTTTTCCTTGGCGCGGGAGCCCAACTCGAAATCTTCACGGGTCGGAACTGGGCGGAAGGAACCTGTTCGTTCGATCTCGCCTCCGTCCGACTTGACCGCGATGCGAATTCCACGAGCTTCCAGTTGAATCGAGGGGGAGGATATACGCGGACCGAAAGCAGAAGCCGCCTCCTCGGTCCCGGCTCCCGGAGCGTCATGCTCTCCGCCACCATGGCGCGAGATCGACAGGAATTTGACCAGCGTTCCTTTCAGGAGCACTCCGCACCGAACACAAGAAGCGACCTTCTCTACAAAAGCGCCTTGTACGACTCCTCTCGAACGATCTTCGCCGGCATGATCGACGTCGACCCGGGAGCTCAACAGACGGATGCCTATCAGAGCAACCGCAATCTCCTCTTGAGCCCGGACGCCGAGGCCAACGCTTTACCCGGACTGGAAATTCTGGCCAATGACGTTCGCTGCACTCATGGCGCTACCATTGGGCAGGTTGACCCGGAAGAGCTCTTCTATTGCCTGCAACGCGGCATCCCGCTCGAAGCCGCGCAGCGGCTTTTCGTTCTGGGCTTTTTAACCGACGTGATCGACCGGATTCCGGATGCCGATGCCAAGCGGACCCTGGCTGAGGAGATCGACTCCTCCCTGAGCCAACCAAGACGTCCCTGAACCTTCTTCCGAACTTCCTCGCGTCTACTTCCCTATTGCCTCCGGCTCAAGGAGAATCTAACCTTCGATCCATTCAGCCTAAGATCGGCGAAGCGAGGAACAACAATGGCACAAGAATCCGTCTTCTTAACTCGAACCGTGGATGCGGTACAGATCCCCAGCGGCGCGCCTATCCAACTTCAGAAGGACAAGCCGGTGGTGATCACGCAATCCCTCGGCGGATCGTTCACTCTCTTGTACGATGCCCGCTCCCTGGTACGCCTGGATGCCAAGGATGCCGACGCCATCGGCCAAGCCTCGCGTGCGGAGGAGTCCGGGGCTCTGCCTCAGCCCGGGGCGCACGTGGATGAGGAAATGGTCTACAGCCGCCTCCGAGAGGTTTTCGACCCGGAAATACCCGTCAATATTGTCGACCTGGGCCTGATCTACGACTGCCAGATTCTCCCTCGCGAAGAGGGCACCTTCGAGATCGTGATCAAGATGACGCTCACCGCTCCCGGCTGCGGCATGGGTGTCGTCATTGCCCAGGATGCCCAATCCCGCATTCGACAAATTCCCAACGTGGCGGATGCTCGTGTCGATCTGGTTTGGGATCCGCCATGGAACCCAGGGATGATCAGCGAGCAAGGCAAGATGCAGCTCGGGCTGATCTAGCCCCCATTTCTCGCAAATTTCGTAGCCGAGGCGCGCCGGCTTAACTCGTCAGTGATGGACCACGGCCGACGTCGGTCCACCTACCCAGGCAGTGACGCCGCGTGCCAGGATCTCCCCATATTCGGCGAAGATGCTCCGATAGGGCTGGCCGCCGATGATCCTGGTCCCCTCATAATCCCCCGCGATGATCCGGTCGTAGGCATCCTGGGCATTCATGTAGGGACCTTCGACAAAGACCACCGGCCCACGGTAGATGCGGTTTGCCAGGAGATTCCTGGCAAATACGTACGGACTTGGCCCAACCCGTCGAGCCGCGCTCCAATTGGCATAATTCTCCGGCGGGTAGTTCCATGTCGCTGCCATCTGCTTGGCGATCGATTCCGCCGCTTCCGCCTCTGGGATGCTTGTGCGCGAGAAGAGCTTGAAGAGCAGATCCCACTTCTGATCGTCGTACATCAACTCTTCTTCGGAATAGTCGCCGTGAACGAACGCGACTAGGCGGCTTTGAGGGATGAGTTCCGCACGGGTCGGCTTGCTGGACCATTTGTCCGCATTGAAATGAATGCAAAGGGTCAGATCGGGATGGAGCTTCGCCACCAATTCCGCGCGCGCCCGAATTTCCGCATTCCGATAGAAGAGAACTTCTTCTTCCCGGACGATGCTGCGCTCCAATTCGGGAGAAAAGCTCGCCGGCATGGTCGCCGCGCTTCCAACGGGATAGAGGACGGCCAGAGCCTCCTCGCGAAGACTGGCCGGACGAAGAGCGGTTACCGGCTCGAACAGCCGCTTGGTCCAGACCACCGTGGCACCCTCGCTCTCCAACAACTTAGCCGCATGTCGCGCCGCCCGCATGTTGAGCTCCGCCTCGAGAACCGGCGGATCCGAGCCAATCCGAAAGTAGCGCCCCTCCATCTTCGCCCACGGGCCACCGATATGTCCGGGGTCAAGACAAACCACGAGGCCGCGCAGCGGCTTCGCGTTGGTCGCTCCGGCCTTCGAGAGCTTCCAAGCGCTCACCATCGTCGCCCGGAGGGGGTTTTGCGATTCCAGATCCGGCGCCAGCCGAAGGCGGCAGAGGAGTCGCGTGTGCTCCTTGTCCCCAAAGAGCGTGACCTCGTTGCCATTAATGACGGTAAACTTCCAGAAGGAACCATCCGGAGAGAAGAGGGTGTTGATCCAGTGAACGAACTCCTCCCTCGTCATGGTTTCCTGGAACGCGTCGAGCGCGCCCCAATCGGGTTCGGGAGCCAGAGGGCTCAATTCCGCTCGGGAGGAGAACGGCAGAAGAGCCAGGACCACTACGCTCCCGACCAGCGAGAGCCATCGCAAAAACGCGCTCATGTCTGCTTCCGCAGCTCAAAAACTCGGTCAACTCCCCTCGGAGCGGGCGTCCTGCCCGCCGTCTTCTCCTGTCTTGTCCAACTAAGACCCTTCGGCCACCCGGCCCGGATCCAGCCGCAACTCGAGAATCTTTCCGGAAACCGCCCCCACGCGAGCTTTCCCGATGTCTGCTTCCACCCCCCGCCGGTCCGCATAGAAGCGCATTTCCCAACTCGGCTCCCGTTCCTCCCCCATTCGGGCGAGCTCGAAAAGAACGGTGCTCAGCCTCGCCTTCCCGGCCGCTCCCGTCTTCAAGATAACCTGGAGGGCTCGGTCCGAGTCAACCTTTAACCGGCTCGGGTCAAAGGCCTGTTCCTCCTTGTACCGCAGCACGCCGCGCCGCCCGATCTCCACAATCCCTTCCCGCACGTCACGCACCTGGCCGCCAGCCACCGTAATCCGCTTGAGATTCTTCCATCCGCCCTGGTTCCAATACACGAACTGCCAACTGGTCGGGGTGAGAGAGGTCTTGCTGCGTGGGCCGACGATGGCCAGCATCTTTGCTTGCGACCCCTCGGGAGCATACTGCTGTGCCACCGCAAGCGCCGAAAAGGCCGTCGGCGCCCCTTGCCTGCCTCGCGCCGGCGGCTCCGATCCTTTGGCAAAGCAGAATGCGTACGCAGAGAAGGCATAGACAGCAATCAGAAGAGGCCATCGTTTCATGGAATCTGCCCAATAGCCGAAATCCGGACATTTCGCAAATCCCCTTTGCACATCCTATTTTCCTGACTCTTTGCAACGAGGAGAGTTCACGCTTGCCAGTGGGTCCGATTCGAGAGTACCCAAGCTCTTAGAGGCGGTGTGTGCAGCCGCCGGATGGACTGGACGAGGGAAGGGAGCAGGCTTTCCCCCATCGATTGCTCAAGGAGAAAAGGCAGATGGCGACCGTTCTCGTGACCGGGGGTACCGGCTTCGTCGGAAGCCATCTGATCCCCCGGCTGGTCGAACTCGGATACCAAGTTCGGCTCCTCACCCGTCGGGCGACCCGCGGAAGAGCGCTCCCGGCAGAGCGCTGCACCATCATCGAAGGAAGCCCTCTCGATCCGGATGCCTGCCGTCGCGCATCCCGGGAAACCGATGCGATCATTCACCTCGTCGGGATTTTGACGGAGAATCCGCAGAGCTCTTACCGGGAAGCGCACGTTCAGGTCACGCGCCACCTGCTCGCTGCGGCAAAGGAAAATGGCGTACGCCGCTGGATCCATATGAGTGCGCTGGGTGCCCGCCCCTATGCCGCCTCTCGCTACCACCAGACGAAGTGGACCGCCGAAGAGCTGGTTCGGTCGAGCGATCTCCACTGGACCATCTTCCGCCCTTCCGTCATCTACGGAAAAGGCGACCGCTTTCTTAGCGTCCTGCGCAATCTCTTCTCGCAAAGCTTTTTTCGCTACTTCGGAATGCTTCCCCTTCCCGGGGGAGGGGCTAGCCTGCTTCAGCCCGTCGCCGTTCGCGATGTCGTCACCGCCTTTACGCGGGCACTCATCCTCCCGGAGACGATCGGAAAAGAGTATCCGCTCTGCGGACCGGATCGGATCAGCCTTTCGGAGATCTGTTTCCTTCTCCTGCAAAGAGAGCACCAGGTGGTCTGCCGTACTCCTTCCTGGCCTCGGCTCTGCTCGCGTCTCTTCCTCTTCGCGATACTCTTCGCCTTTTTTCCGCTTTCCGCTCTCGTTGCCTTTGCCGGCGGCTTTTCCCCGGAAGACTGGAGCGTCTTGCTGGCCGCTTGGGGTAGCTTGAGCTTGCTGAGTCTGCGATCCCGTCCCGTTCTCTTTGTCTCCATTCCCTGGTCCGTCGTGCTCGGGCTCGCGCCTTTCGCGGCAAAGCTCCCCTCGAACCTGCCCATTGGACGGGAGCAGCTCCTCATGCTCGAGGAAGGAAACATCGCCGACTCATCCATCGCCGCCAGGGATCTCGGCCTGGAGTTCCTCCCCTTCCGCGACGGCCTTGCGAGCCTCTTCCCAGACGGGCAGGTCTCGCTTCCTCTCCCGGAATCGAGCGCCGGGCAGGAAGATCGGGGGCAACTCTTATAAGACAGGCTGTCAACCTGCCAACTGCTCCAGGACCACTTTCCGGAATCGAGCGGCGCTCTCCTCGATGTCTGCCGGCCCCACTCCTTTTCCCAGCGAAAACCGGACCATCGAGCGGGCCTCCGCCTCGCTGGCTCCCAGCGCCAAGAGAACGGGCGAGGGGCGCAAGGTTCCGGAGGAGCATGCCGCACCCCCCGAAACGGCGATTCCTTCCAAGTCCAGTCCGATCAACAGGTTCTCTCCATCCAACGCCGAACAGCTGACCGCAAGGGTGTTGGAGAGCCGCTCCACCGGATCGCCCCATCGCACGACCCGGGGAAGATCGGCAATTCTATGCCAAAGGAGTTCCGTGAGTTCGCGCTGACGTACGGCCTCGTTCTCCCGCTCTTCCTCAGCGCATGCCAGCGCTTCCGCCATGCCGACGATCGCCGCGACATTCTCCGTGCCCGCCCATCGGCTTCCTTCCTGCTCCCCTCCAAAGATGACCCGATCCAGGGGGAGGCCGGCCCGGACATAGAGCAAGGCTCCTCCGAGCGGCCCTCCAAACTTATGAGCCGCCAGGCTGGCAGAGGATACCCCCCAGTGCGCGAAGCAAAGCTCTTCCTTCCCGGCGCTCTGGACGACGTCGCTATGAAAGACAACCCCTCGCTCCTCGCAGAGCTCTCCAATCGCCCGCATCGGCTGCCGCGTACCGATCTCGTTGCTCGCCGAAAGAATGGAGACGAGCGTCGTCTCGGGGCGAAAGCTTTCTTCCAGCGCTTCCAGACGGACGGCCCCGAATCGATCGACCGGCGCCCTGCATACGGTGAATCCTTCTTCTTCGAGGAAGGCCATCGACTTGAGCACCGCTGGATGCTCCACAGCCGAGCAGATCAGGTGCCTGCCCTTTTTCTGCAAGCCGCGCGCCAGCCCGACCACGCCCAGGGTGTCGCTCTGGCTGCCGCTGGCCGTGAAGACGATCTCCCTCGGCTGCACCCGCAAAAGGGCGGCAATTCTTTCCCGGGCTAGATCCACTGCCGCACGTGCGCTTCTTCCTTCCGCATGCAAGCTGGAGGGATTGCCCCGCGGATCCAGGTAGGGCTCCATGGCCGCTCGAGCCCTGGGCTCCAAGGGAGTCGTCGCATTGTAGTCGAGATAGATCCGACTCATGCGCCGTCGACGATTCCGGGGTCCGATCCCCGTTTTCGAACTTCGGCTTCCTGCGCGACCAACGTCACCACCGAGTAGGGCGGCACCGCCTCCGTGAGCCAGACGTTTCCCCCAATCACGCTGTGCGCGCCGATAACCGTCTCTCCCCCGAGGATCGTCGCGCCGGGATAAATCGTCACGTGATCCTCGATCGTCGGGTGTCTCTTGCTTCCTCGAAGCTTTCTTCCCCCGGCGGTCGATCGCGCCCCAAGGGTGACGCCATGGTAGATCTTGACGGCTTCGCCAATCCGACAGGTCTCCCCGATGACAATCCCTGTTCCATGATCGATGAAGAAGTGAGGGCCGATCTCCGCGCCAGGATGAATGTCGATTCCCGTCCGGCTGTGGGCCCATTCCGTCATCATGCGCGGCAGCAGCGGCACACCGCGCAGGTACAGAAGATGGGCCAGCCGATAGGTCGCAATCGCTTCCACTCCCGGATAGGCGAGCAGGACTTCTTCGGTGCTTGCTGCCGCCGGATCTCCGCAAAACGTCGCCGCGACATCGGTGGCAAGCCTCTTCCGTATTTCCGGAAGCTGTTCGAGAAACCAGCCGGCGACCGCATCCGCCGCCAACCCGGATTCCTCGTTCTGGCCCACACTCATGCGAAGTTCTTCGATCAAACCCCGATGGAGTCGCGCCAGCCTCTCCTCGACGAAGTCGGTCAACTCCCGAGAGGAGTGTGGTGGAGGGGAGTGAAAACCGGGGAAAAGCAGGGCCAGAAGATCTTCCATGAATCGGCCTACGGCCGGCTTCGAAGGAAGGTTGGCACGGTCGGCCCGATTCGCGCCCCCATCCTCTTCGTAGGACCGGAGCATCGCTTCGCAAAGTCCGGGAAGTGGCATCACCTACCGGACGAATCTCTGTCCGCCCCTCGCACTCATCTTCTTCTCTTGTCGACCGCCAAGCTCCAGCCCGGTTCGCTCCAATGAGGGCATCTTTCCCCATCGGGTTCGTTGTCGATCCTCTTCTTTTCCTCTAAATTCTCATAAATTCCCCCATATGGCCGCCGTCGCAAGCGCAATTTGGCATCTTCTCAACTTGCCTGAGTCTCTCCCATGGCCGAAATCCTACGCGGTTCTCGGCTCCCCGATCGCCCATTCCCTCTCTCCGGCGATCCACCAAGCGGCATTCGCCGCCATCGGCTGGCCGGGAGGATACGGGCGTGTAGAGGTGGACACCGCCGGACTCGGCTCGGTCGTCGATCGGCTCAAAAGGATCGGCTTTTCCGGATGGAACTGCACCGCCCCCCTCAAGCAGGAGATGTTTCGGCTCTGCGACCGGCAGGCCACCACCGCGGTACAGCTCGGTGCGGTCAACACGGTGCGGCACGAGAAAGGGATGCTCGAGGGGCACAATACCGATGGGAAGGGATGGGTGCTCGCCCTGGAGGAGGCCTTTCCTGTTTCCCTTCGGGAACTGCGCGTCCTCTTCCTGGGCCTCGGTGGGGCGGGTGCGGCCCTCGCTCGCCAGGCTTCCTGGGAGGGTTGCCCGCTTCTTCACCTCGCCAATCGCACGACCTCCAAGGCCCTTAGCCTGGCCGGAGAGCTCGAGCCGCGCTCCCGGATCGAGGTCGTACCGTGGGAGGATGTCCCTCTTTGCCGAGCCGCCTCGAATGCCGACCTTCTCGTCTGTTCTCTCACCGATGAGCCCGCTCTTTTGAGGAATCCCGGCTTTCTCGATCGGCTGCTTCGTCCCGGTCTTTTCGTCTTCGACCTGCGCTATTGGCCCGCCCATCTGCCTCTGCTCCAAGCTGCTCGGACAAGAGGCGCCTTGACGGCGAACGGACTCGGAATGCTCCTGTATCAGGCAGCCCTGGCTTTTGAACTCTGGACGGGGACTTCCGCACCCATTTCAATCATGCGCGAAGCAGTTTCTGCTTCTCTTGCCCCGAGCACAGCCGAAAAGGGTTCCGGCTGAGTACCCGCTCCCGTCCCCTCCCTTCCGCCGATTCCAGATTGACGGAATTTCGTCTTCCGTTTCGGCCAAGGAGGAGCAGGAAATATTCTGCCGTCAACGGAAAGGAAAAATAGTTTCCCCGCTGAGAGATTCCCTTGTCCACTCTCCTTCCAAAACTTAGGATCCGTCTTTCTACCGAGCACGAGGCCGATTCGTCGGTCGAAGTTCCTGTGAACAACCTTGCAAATTGGTGCGTAGGCTTGCTCTTGTCGATTGCTCGAATCCAACCTTATTCTATCATGCAACAGTTTGATGGTCATATATTTATGAACTACAAGCTCTGCGAAGTCCGAGCTCATGCCCATCTTGGTGAATAAGTTGTGAATAACACGTCCGCAGAGTTCGGGTGGATCTGGGAAAAAGTCTGCCAGGAGATGCAAACTACGGCGTCTCGCGACGCGGTGGAACGCTGGTTTTGCCCCCTTCGAATTCTGGCCCTCTCCGAGGAGCAGATCACCCTGGAAGCACCAGACTCCATTTACCGTTATTGGATTGAAGAAAATTATCTGCCTCAGCTTTCCAGCGCCTTGGCGAAAATTCTCGGGCGACAGGTGCGTGTCGTCTTTCCCGCCGCGCCCTCCGGAACCCATGCCGCTGCTGCAGAGCAGCCCCGGAAGGCAGAGAAACCGGAACTACGAACGAATGGTGCCTCGGAAACGGTCTCTTCCAACGGCTTGAATCCCCGGTACACGTTTGACTCCTTCATCGTCGGAGCCAATAGCGAATTTGCTGATGCCGCCGCCCATGCCGTCGCAAACGCACCGGCACGCGCCTACAACCCCGTTTTCTTTTACGGCAAAGTCGGCCTCGGAAAAACGCATCTCATGCAGGCGATCGGCAACGGGATTCATCGTCTTCACCGTTCCCTGAAAGTCCAGTATGTTACTTGCGAGCAGTTCACCAACGAGTTCATCGACGCGATCCAAAAGGGAGCCCTGCTCCGTTTTCGCAGGAAGTACCGAGAGGTCGACGTTCTCCTCCTCGACGACGTCCAGTTTCTGGCGGGAAAAGAGCGGTCGCAGGAAGAGTTTTTTCACACCTTTAACTGCCTCTTCGATGGGAGTAAGCAGATCGTTCTGACCAGCGACGCGGTTCCCAGCGCCATGCAGACTCTGGAAAAACGGCTCACCTCTCGATTCGAATGGGGGCTGACCGCTGAACTTCTTCCTCCACAATTGGAAACCCGCTTAGCGATTCTGCGCCACAAGATGCGTATCCTCTCGATCTCGGTGCCCGATGAAATTCTCTCCACCATCGCAGAGCGTATCCAGAGTAACGTCCGCCAACTCGAGGGTGCCCTCAATCGAGTCGCCGCCTTCGCCGCCCTTCATCCGGAAAGACTCACGGCCGGACAGGTGCAACTCCTTCTTAAGGATCTATTTAATAAACATTCCACTCATAGCGTGACCATCGAGTCGATTCAGAAACAGGTTGCCGAGACCTTTGATATTCGGCTTGCGGACATGACCAGCAAGCGAAGGCTGGCTCACATCACGCTGCCCCGCATGGTCGCCATGTACTTGAGCCGTAAGTTCACTACCTGCTCCCTTGCGGAAATCGGCGAAAACTTCGGCGGCCGAGATCACGGAACCGTCCTTCATGCCCAGCGCGTGGTGGCGGAAAAACTGCAATCCGAATCGCGTTTCGAGACTGTCGTCCGCGAGCTGATTGAAAAACTAGAGAATCCGGAGTAAACAAGCGAAGAACCGTGGTGAATAACTCGATGCATTGGGTTTCGACAGAGGAGTTGATCGCGGAAACCCCACTGGACAACTAAGTTATTCACAAAATCGCATCCAGCACAAAGCGTTGTATTCCATAAGCTTACAGAATTATTCCCAGGCTTTGCGCGCCAAGAAGATGATTACGATGAAGAAATCCTTTCTCCTTTAACCACAGACTTGCCCATGCAATGCGAAATTGTTCGAACTTCCTTTCTGGACGCCCTTGGCTTAGCCCAAAGCGTTGCCGGTGGCCGCACCACGCTGCCGATCCTGAACAATGTGCTCCTAGAAGCGGATTCGGCGGGAAAACTTTCGCTTTTTGCGAGTGATCTTCAGACGACCCTCCGGCTTCGGATCGATGCGGAAGTAAAAGAAGCCGGACGAACTACCCTACCTGCCCGCCGCCTCTTCGCGATCGCCAAGGAAGTGTCCGCCAAGCAGCTTGCACTGACGACCAACGAGAAAGAGGAAAGTACGGTTACGGGAGGCTCTTCTTCGTTTCGTCTTTTCGGCTTGGCGGCTGCCGATTATCCGGCTCCTCCCCCTCTGAGCGATTCTCCGTCCTTCGGCATTTCGCAAGCTGCTTTGGTAAGACTGCTTCGCCATACGGCTTATGCCATGTCGAACGACGAAATGCGCTATGTGCTCAATGGAGCTCTCTTTTGCTGGAAAGAAAAAAACCTCACCGTAGTGGCGACGGACGGAAAACGTTTAGCCCTGATGGAAAGTCCGGTTTCGGACGGGACGGAGGACGAGATCCAGGGGATCGTGCCCGCGCGGGCAGTTACGGAACTCCTGCGGATTCTTGGCGATGAGGAGAGGAAGGTCACGATCTGGCTCGAGCCGAACCGGCTCCTTTTGCAGTCGGGGGAGGTCTTGTTTTCGTCGAAGCTCGTAGACGGGAAATATCCCAACTATCGAGCGGCGATTCCGGAGGGCGCCTCGGAAAAGATTCATGTTTCACGAGAAGCATTCCTCTCCGGCTTGCGACGGGTCTCGATCGTTGCGGGAGAAAAGGTTGTCCCGGTCCGACTGCGCTTTGAAAATAACGAGCTTGAGCTCTCCTGCAGCTCTGCGGAGATTGGGGAAGCGAAGGAGGCGATTCCGATCCGCTATGGCGGTAAGGAAATTCGTGCCGCATTCAACGTCGCTTATCTGATCGATCCACTACGGGAAAGCACGGTGGACGAAGTAGTCCTCCAGGTCGGAGAAGCTTCGGGGCCTTGCACGTTCAAGGACGAAGAAACTTTCCTCTACGTTGTGATGCCGATGCGCAATGCTTAATCGATCTGGATTTGTGGCTCTTTTCGAGGAACCTCTCGATCGGGACAGGGTCGAGGAAATGGTTACCCACTGGATTGCCCGATTTGAAAGGGTGGAGCAGGCCCTGCCGGGTGGAGTGGGAGCGGGGGCGGCGACGATGGAAATCCGAGTTGCTTCGGACCTCTTCTGGGAAGATTACCCCCAGTTCCGAATCTCGGAAGGAGAGACCTTTGCCTGGGTCTACCTGGCGATGACCCGAAGGAGCATCGAGACGACGGGGTTTTCGACGCCCGGGATTCCGCTTTCCCTGGAGGTTCTCCTCGAACTTCCCCGGATTTGCGAAATCATCGACGAGAAGAACGAAGAGCGTTTAACTCAGCTGGAGCAGCAAGGCATCCTATGACTTCGCTCCTTCGCCCGAACGGCGATGGGCTCGGGTCCGTTTCTTCTGGAGAGCGAAAAGGCGAACCCACGCGCCGGAGAGCGCCAGCGCCTTTCTTTTGGGGACTTTTGCTCGGGTTATTTCTTCTCGACCAGGGGACGAAGACATTGATTCTCCGCTTCAGCGATCACTTAACCCTTTCCGTGATTCCCGGGCTGCTGAATCTTGTTTCCGTCCGGAACACCGGAATCGTCTTCGGGCTCTTTTCCGGGGAGAACTGGTTATGGATCGGAGTAGGAGCCGCGTTTCTTCTCGTTGGATTCTGGATTGGCCGAAGGCTCGATTGGAGGCGACGAGAGACAAACGTGATTGCTGCCCTTCTTGCGGCGGGAGCGGCTGGGAATCTCAGCGACCGGATCCTTCACGGATTTGTCGTCGACTTCATCGATCTCTACGTCGGTCCCTGGCACTGGCCGAGCTTCAATGTCGCCGATAGCTGCCTTTGCCTCGCTTCTCTCTGGATTGTCTTTCGGTTTGGCCTTGCTCCGGGTCGCTGACTCGGACGCCGCCCGAACACGAAAAGGGGGCAATGGATGGCGTAGGCTGCCGCGTCGAAGCACGCGAGATTCCACATTCCATGCGAATATTGATCGTCGAAGACGAGGAGAAGATCGCCGCCTTTATTCGGAAGGGCTTGGAAGAGCAAGGTTTTGTCGTAGACACACTGACGCGAGGCGACGAGGCGCTCTTGGCCCTGGCCAACCAGCCTTATGATGCGGCGGTGCTTGATGTCTTCTTGCCTGGGCGCGATGGTTTGAGCGTGCTCCGTGCCGTTCGGCGCCGCGGCATCCATCTGCCCGTGCTCTTGCTGACGGCCAGAGGAGAGATCTATGAACGGGTCGAGGGACTCGAGAGCGGAGCGGACGACTATCTTCCCAAGCCGTTTGCCATGGAAGAGCTGGTGGCGCGTTTGCGTGCCCTCCTTCGCCGCGCGGCCGGGGTGGGACTTTCCCTCTACCAGGTGGATGATCTGACCTTGAACCTGGTGAGCCGGGTCGCCACGAGGGGCGAGCGAAGAATCGAGCTCACGGGCCGGGAGTTTTCCCTCTTGGAGCTCTTGATGCGCTCTCCCGGAAAGGTTTTCACGAGAACCGAGATCTGCGAGCATGTCTGGAACTTCCACTTCGATCCGGGAACAAACCTGGTCGATGTCTACATTCAGAAATTGAGGAAGAAGATCGACGAGGGGCAGGACCGGAAACTCATTCAGACGGTCCGGGGAATCGGATATCGAATCGAGGAGTCCTCATGAGGAAAGTTTCCCTCCGATGGAAAGTCGCTCTCCTCACGGGAGCGACGGTGGGGCTTGCGCTCGCCCTCGTCGGAGCGGTCGCCGACTGGACCCTTTATCGTAAGCTCGTCGAAGAGGCGGATCTCCAGATGACATCGGATGCGCGGGAAATGGTTTCGGCGCTGAAGAGCCCGCGATTGCTTTCCAAGGGAAAGCTTCCCGAGAACCTGGAGGGAGAGGAGAGCAACCTATGGGAGATTGATCGGGTGGGAGGAGCAGTCCTCTATCGAGCGCCGTTTTTTAAGACGCAGCATCGACTGGCGAAGGACGGCTTTCGCTTTTTGTCGATCGGGAAGCAAAGCTTTCGTGTTCTGGTGGTCACCAAGGGGGGGTATCGATTGATGCTCGGGCGAGACACGCGGCTTCAGAAGGCGATCCTGCAAAAGGCGGAAATTGCCTACCTTCTTTCATTTCCTCTCGCCCTGGCTATCGCCATTTGGGGAGGATGGTATCTTTCCGGATATGCCTTACGGCCGGTTCGAGCGATCGCCGCGGCTGCGGAGAAGATCGGTCCCCATGCCCTCCATGGGCGAGTCGAAATTCCCTCCGAAGATCCAGACTTGGCACGGCTCGCCCAAATCCTGAACGCGATGTGGGAGAGGATCGAAGCCGCGTTCGAGCAGGAAGCGCGATTGACGGCCGATGCCTCCCACGAGCTTCGAACCCCGCTGACGATCCTTCGGAATCAGTTGGAGGCCGCACTGACCGAATCCAAGGGACGCCCATTCTCGGGAGAAGAAGTCTTTCTTTCTCTCTTGGAGCAGGTGAAGCGGTTGACCACGATCACCGAGAACCTTCTTTTTTTGTCCCATGCCGAGAGCGGTCAGCTTCGGCTGCGCAAGCAGCCCGTCGATTGGAGTAAGATGGTGGAGGAGGTGGCCGAGGACGCCCGCCTTCTTGCGGTTCCCTCGGGCCTTTCCGTTGCAAGCTCGATTCCTCCCGGACGATGGATCTCCGGAGACGGAGAGCTTCTGCTTCGCCTCCTTTGGAATCTCGTGGATAACGCGGTGAAGTATAATACGGCCGGCGGCTCCATCTGGATTACGCTACTAGAAGATGACTCGTGGCTGATCTTGAGCGTCTCCAATACCGGCCCGATCATCGAGGCGGCGGACCAGGCGGAAATCTTTCGACGTTTCTACCGGGCGCGAAGTGCCCGAGACAGTCAGGCCAGGGGCAGCGGACTCGGCTTGAGCCTTTGTCGGGAGATCGCGGCCCTCCATGGAGGGGAAATTCGGTACGACAATCCGGCCGAAAACTGGAATCGCTTCACGGTCTGGCTCCCAAAGGGAGAACCCCAAGGGCCGGGTCGTGAGCCCGCCTCGACCACCGACAATGCCCCATCGAATCGATCTTTTGTCGCCGCCAAGAATGCGACTCAGGCGGAGGCCGGCCGAAGCGCGATCCACTCAGTGCGTTCTGGGTGAGAGAGTCGGCTCCGAGAACGGCAGAGAAACTTTCTGCGTCCTTTCGGTCGAGGGCGAAAATGGAGGAACGTTCGGGACGGGGATGCGAAGGGCTATCTCTCGGCAGAGTTCGTCTTCCGCTCTCTTGAGCGTGATGTCGCGAAGGAATCCGGCCGCCAAAACCGACGAGATCGCGATATCGATCGGAAAAATGGCCGGAAGAAGTGTGGAGTCCTGCCGTTGACCAGTCACCTCGATGAGGGTGCGACCGGTGCGCCCCGATGCGATCCTTACCCGAAGCCCGACCCGCCAGGCGGAGTAGAGCAAGGCGTAGATGGCTACGGAGTCTTGCACCTCTCCGTAGACAAGCGCGTCGACGCCGAGCCAGTCGGCTACCCGTTCTACTTTCTCGCGGAGCATGTCCCCTGCCGTGTGCCAGCCCATTTGCTGTAGGATCATGTCCGTGAGAGCGGGGCTCTGCACCCAGAAATCCCTCTGCCCGAGGTAAGTTGCCATTCCGCGCCGAAGACGGTTGGCCGTCGTCCACTTCCAGCGGTCCTGCTCAGCCCGGGAACGAGGTTTGGCGGGGACGCCGTTGAGGAGAAAGTTTCCCCCGGTTGCCCGATCGACGAAGGGAAGAACGGCGAGTTGGAACGGTCGGTCGGTCGCCAGATCCGGAGAGGCGACGGTTTGGAATCGCGAGGGATCCAGATCGATCAGGTAGTCGAGGGGATTTTTTTTCCCGTGGGTGGATTCCTGCTGCTCGGGGAGAAAAAAGCGCTCCGGGGGAAGATTCGAGAGGGAAGAGGAATTCCAGGGACGCAGGGGAACGCGGAAGGCGACAGCAGGAAGAGCGCCTTTTTGGGGAGAAAGCGCGGGACTGGTGATCACCGGCAGTGCCTTCTGCACGATATCGGTCGCGGAGCGGGCCGATCGGGGCGGATGCGGGACGCGAACGACAAGCTCGCGACAGGCCTCGTCTTCTCCCCGTCGCAGGGTGACATCCCGCAAATGGACTAGATTAGCGATAGAGGCAAGGGCAAGATCGATGGGATTGGTTGCGATCCGGAGCCCGATAATGTTGCGGGTGGCGGTGCCCGAAAAGATTTCGCAGCCCGAAATTGCCGAGACCATCCTGATCGACAGCGTCACCCTCCAACCGGCGGCGAGGAGCATATAATAGCTGCGATAGGTCGAGAGCTTGCCGTAAACAAGAGTATCCGCATCCAGGAAGCGACCCAGGAGCTGCGGTTCTGTGTCGTCGAGGAGCCGGTCGGAAGAGATCTTGTGCGCGGCGAGGGTAGCGTCAACTAGGGCCACTGGGATGAGGTCGAATTCTCGCGCCGCGAGATAGCCGTGAACCATTCGACGAAGCCTTTGCGAGTGTGTCCATCGCCATATGTCCAACGCCTCCCCTCTTCGTCCCGGCCATCGGATTTCGTTGAGCACATAACTGCCGGTTCCCTCGTCGATAAATGGGAGCACGGCGATTCGGCAGGGGGCCGACTCCGCATAGTTCGGACTGATCTGGACGAGACAAGAACCCGGATCGGGGTCCATGGCATAGTCATACCAGCGCTTTCTGCCATGAAAGTCGGCACCTTCTTCCTGAAGGAAGAGGCGTTGGTCCTCGGTTTCTTCCGCCGCCAGACAAGGAACGACAAAAAGGAAGAGCCCAAGGAAAAAGGAGACGAGAAAACTAATCTGCATTGATCACGAGGCTTTGGCTTTCGACTTGCAGAGCGGATTCGCCTGCTTCGCTCTCCCTGGATTTCCCTCCCGGCGGTATGTCTTCCTAGCGCTCCGGGGGAAAACCGGCGCCCCGCCTCGTATCCATGCCTATTTGCTTTTTCTCGGGTACGAACTTTGCGGGACATGCAGGCTAGGTGCGGAAGCGACTGCTCCGCTCGGGACGACCCTCATACCAGCACGCGCTGCCGGGGGAGGACTTCGCGGATCGCCTCGTGAAGACCGCCGAAGAAGAGCAGCAACTCCTCCGGACTGCCCACCGTGACCCGGAGCCAGCCGGGTAGTCCCCAACCCTCCAAGCTGCGCACGAGAACGCCTCGGCGAACCAGTGCCTTCCAGACTTCTTCCGCCTGCGGGATGCGGACCATCATGAAGTTGGCGCTCGACGGGAGCCAATCGAGCCCGAGTTCTTCGAAGCAGCGTTCGAGGCGAAGCCGACCCACCCTCACGTTCTCCTTGGACTGTTTTTGGTGGGGTTTGTCCCTAAGCGCGGCGGTGGCGGCCTGATGAGCGATCCCGTTGGTATTTGTGGGAAGAGAAGCCTTCTGGATTGCACAGGCGATTTCGCGCGGCGCGAGGGCATAACCGATTCGAAGGCTTGCCAAGGAATGAAGTTTGGAAAAGGTCCGGAGAGCCACGATGGGAGCCCCGTCCCGAACGGACGCGACGAGGTCCGGCGGATGCTCCAAGAAATCCGCGTATGCCTCGTCCAGGGCCAATAGGACGCGCGGCGGTAGACTTTCGGCAAAATCGAGGAGCGCGGCATTGTCCACCCGGGTTCCCGTGGGGTTGTTCGGATTCGCCAGGAAGACGAGCCGTGTACGAGGGGTAATGGCGCGGCGGAGGCTTTCCAAGTCAACGGAAAAGCCGCGATCGGGCGCGAGACGAAGGTGGCATCCAAAACGTTGCGCGAGAAGTTCATACAAGGGAAACGAGTATCGCGGTACCACGACCTCCTCTTGTCTGTTGCGGACGTAGACATGAAAGAGCAGCTCGAGTAGTTCGGTCGAACCGTTACCCACCACAATCTGTTCCGGAGAGGCTCCGATCTCCGATGCGATCAGCTCTCGAAGACCTTCTCCTGCAATCTCGGGATAGCGATGAGCTTCGTCCGCCGCCCTCCGAATTGCCTCCAAGGCGAGCGGGGAAGGTCCCAGCCCATTTTCGTTGGCGTCGAGCCGGACCAGGGGAAGATGGCGAGGCAACAGGTCCTGGATCGGACAAAGCTCGCGGTAGGATGTAAAATGAAGCTGGAGGATCCAGGGATTGGGCGGCGGGAGAAGGCCGGCAACCTTTTCCGCTCGGCTCTCCCTCCGGCGCGCGGCAGCGTTAGAAGAGGGTTGCATAACGCATCACTTCCCAATGGGTTACTTCCTGATTGTATTCGTCCCACTCTGCAAATTTGCATCGAAGGAACTCTTCCCGCAGGGATCGACCCAGAGCCTTTTCGACCAAGGGATCGGAGGCAAACTCCGCAAGCGCCTCGCCCAAGGATCGCGGGAGAAGATCTTCATGCGGCAACCAGTTCTTCTGGCGCTCGGGCCAGGAATAGATGCTTTTCCGCTCCGGTGCGCGCGGATCGAGGTTCTGTTGAACTCCTTCCAGCCCTGCTTCCAGGACCAGGGCCGCGGCGAGATAGGGATTGCAAGACGAGTCGGGAATCCGGACCTCGCACTGGCCGCCCCCCAGAGGGATGCGAAAGGCATGGGTTCGATTGTTCCCTCCAAGCGAGTTGAAGACGGGCGCCCAGGAATAGAATTGCATCGCGCCCTTCTTGATCAGGCGCTTGTAGCTGTTCACCGTGGGGGCGAACGCTGCACAGAGCGAGCGGCCATGCCGGAGCAGCCCCGCGAGAAACGCGTACCCGAGACCGGAAAGGCCTAGTCCGCGAGGATCTTCGCCCGGCTCTGCGAGGAAAAGGTTTGCACCGGTCCGCGAATCGGCCAGCGAGAGGTGAAAGTGGGCGGCATTGCCGGGTTGATCGGCAAAAGGTTTTGCCATGAAGACGGCCGCCAAGCCTTGCTCCGAAGCAATTCGACTGGCCAGGCAGCGGAAAAAGACGAGGCGGTCGGCCATCTCGAGCGCTTCGCAATGACTGAAGACAAATTCGAATTGAGACCGGCCGTCTTCGTGCTGCACCGAGGAGACTTCCCATTCGAGTCCCTCAAGCGCCTCCAAGATCCGGTCGATGATGTTTGCCCTCTCGAGCAGCCTTCCGGCGTCATAGCTGCCTTTGGGAAGGGTTTCCCGCGGACTGGGAAAGAGCAGCCGGCCGGAAGCTCCCCTTTGGAGAAGGTAGAGCTCACATTCGATCCCGAGCCGAAGGCGGAAGCCTTGATCCTCCGCCTTCTCGAGAGATCGCTTCAAGGCGGCTCGCGTGCAGGCCGGAAACGGAGCGTCGGCAAAGGTGAGGTGCGAGGGGATCCAGGCCAGCTCCGGCTTCCAAGGAACAGGAAAGCCACGCTCCCAGTCCGGGGCGACGGCCACCTCGCCGTCTTCCGGATGCGAGCCCAATCCGTCGAGCGCATGGCCGGAGAACAGTTCCCCTCCTCGGAGGGATCGCTCGACATGGGAGAGCGGAACGAGCTTCCCTTTGGGGACTCCATGGATATCGACGAAGGCCGGGAGGAAATACCGGATATTTTGGCGTTGAAGGTTCTCTCGAATCTCTTGGATTTTAGAAGGAAGGTGCATTGCCGCGGGAAGCGGGTCCATCGGGTGGTCGTCGGAGCGAGGAGGGCCGCTGTTCTGACCCGATCCTCGCAGGAGAGGATGAAGGGAAGACGAAGAAGAGATGAATTTATTTTCATCCTTGCGCATGCTCTGCCGAGGAGCTTCACCGAGGCACAGGGGCGTTCCACTCTCTTGTCACGACGCGCTAGACAAGCCTTCTAGGAGTGGACAGAGTAAAAGGAGACGAAAGGCTTACCGTTTGCGATGGATACCAGACAATGGCAGGAGGAGGTTCGGCGCCTCAAAAAAGAGAGGAACGCCGTCATTCTAGCCCATAATTATCAAGTCCAGGAAGTTCAGGAGATCGCCGACTTCGTAGGCGATTCGCTCGGCCTTGCTTACCAAGCGCATCGCACCGGAGCCGATTGGATCGTCTTTTGCGGCGTCCATTTCATGGCGGAGACCGCGAAGATTCTCAATCCGGAGAAGAAGGTGCTCCTTCCCGACCTGGAGGCGGGCTGCTCGCTTGCGGACTCCTGTAGTGAGGACGAACTTGCCGAGGTGCGTCGAAGTTCCGACCGCCTTTTCGTGGTCACCTATGTGAATTCCACCGCCCCGGTGAAGGCGCTAAGCGACGTAGTCTGCACCTCGGGCAACGCGGTCAGGATCGTGAACCGGGTCCCGCCGGAGTACGAGATCCTCTTTGTCCCGGATCAAAATCTCGGGGAATGGGTAAAGCAGCAGACCGGACGCAACATGCGCCTCTGGCAAGGCCACTGCTATGTCCATGTGGAATTTACTCACGCGAGCCTTCTCCGGATGCGGCAGAGCTATCCGGGGGCACCGATCGTGGCCCATCCGGAATGCGATGTCGCCGTCCGGATGCTGGCGGACGAGATCTGTTCGACCGAGAAGATGGTGGACTTCTGTGGGAAGAGTTCCGCCAAGAGCTTCATCATTGCCACGGAGGCCGGGATGCTGCACCGTCTGCGCCGTGAGATTCCGGGGAAGGAGTTTCTGCCCGCTCCCACTGAGGGCTGCGCCTGCGCCAACTGCCGGTTCATGAAGAAGATTACGCTGGAAAAGGTCTGCCGAAGCTTGCAATCTGGCGAACCGGAAATCGTGGTGCCACGGGAGATTGCGGAGCGAGCCCGCCTCCCGATTGAGCGGATGTTGGATTGGAGCGCCAATTAAGGAAGGAAGATCGGCTCCACTCCTGCGTCCAAGAGTTGTGAGAGTTGTGGCTCCAGGAGCGAGGCTGGGTTCTTCGGTTCGCTTCAGCCGGGAAGGAGTGCAGAAAAGCGCGCCTGAGCGAGTAGTCGGAATGAGGCGAACAAACTAGAGGAGAAAGTTTGTCCGGGCGGCAGGCTGGGGCGACCTTGGCGCCTGCCCGTTCGGGCATGGGAGGTTCCATTATGAAACTTGCGATCATTGGTTCCGGATACGTCGGGCTCACGACAGGAGCTTGCTTTGCCGAAGTAGGCCACGATGTGCTTTGCGTGGACAGCGATCAGGCGAAGGTGAAGAGCCTACGGGGAGGGAGCGTTCCCTTCTATGAGCCGGGCTTGGAAGCCATGATTTCGAGGAACGCGGCCTTGGGGCGACTCCGTTTCGGGGAGTCCGTGGCGGAGGCAGTGGAGAACTGCCTGGCTCTCTTCATCGCCGTCCCGACCCCGCCCCATGCGGATGGCAGCGTCGACCTCCATTACGTGGAGAAGGTGGCTCGCGAGATCGCCGGCTCTCTCCGGGAGTACCGGGTCATCGTCGATAAGAGCACGGTTCCCGTCCGGACAGGGGAGAAGGTGGCCCAGACGATCGAGCGGTACAGCAAGCAGAAGGCAGAGTTTGACGTGGTGAGCAATCCCGAATTTCTCCGGGAAGGCTCGGCAATCGCAGACCTGATGAACCCGGATCGCATCGTGATCGGCTCCTCTTCGGAGCGGGCCACCGCGATCATGAAAGAGGTCTATGGACCCTTTCGGACGCCGATGTTGATCACGGATTTGAATTCCGCGGAACTCATCAAGCACGCGTCGAACAGCTTCCTGGCTCTGAAGATATCTTACATCAACATGATCGCGCAGATTTGCGAGGCTTCGAACGCGGACGTGCTCCTCGTGGCCGAAGGGATGGGCCTGGATCGGCGAATCGGGCGTTCCTTTCTGCAGGCGGGAGTCGGATGGGGGGGCTCCTGTTTTCCGAAGGACGTCTCAGCGTTCATCCGGATCGCCGAGGAGTTGGGCTGCGAATTTCGTCTGCTGAAGGAGGCCGCGTCGATCAATGAGGAGCAGAGGGAGCACTTTTTGAAAAAGATTCGCGAGGAGATCTGGCTTCTTCGCGACAAGACGATTGGTCTGCTGGGACTGGCGTTCAAGAACAACACGGATGACACGCGGCAAAGTGTCGCCATGGCTTTGGCGGAGTCCTTCCTCAAGGAAGGAGCCGTGGTTCGCGCTTTCGATCCGAAGGCGATGGCGAAGGCGGAGCAGCTTCTCCCGAAACTTCAGCTCTGTTCCTGCGGAGAAGACGTCGCTGCGGGTGCCGATTGCGTCGTAGTGGCCACGGAGTGGGAGGAGTTCCGGGACTTGGATTGGCTCGCCATGAAAAAGCGGATGCTGAGCCCGCTGGTTTTCGACGGACGCAATCTCTTGGACCGGGAAAAGATGGCGGCCTGGGGGTTCTCGTATCGCGGTGTCGGTCGATAACGGACAGTGGGTGAGCGGAGTGAATACGGTTCTTGTGGGAGCCCAATGGGGAGACGAGGGAAAAGGAAAGATCATCGATTTCCTCACGGGAGATGCCAACGTCGTCGTCCGCTGCCAAGGAGGGGATAACGCCGGCCACACGGTGAAGGTGGAAGGCGAACAGTTCGTTCTCCATCTGATTCCTTCGGGAATCCTCCGGAGGGAGAAGGAGTGCGTGCTCGGCAACGGAATGGTCATCGACCCGATCTCGCTCGTAGACGAAATCGAGGGCCTGACCGCCCGTGGAATTGCCCCGAAGGGCAGGCTTTTCCTTTCGGACTCCGCCCACTTGGTCTTGCCCTATCACCGGCGCATGGACGAACAGTTGGAAAGCCTTCGCGGCAAGAAGAAACTCGGAACGACGGGCCGCGGCGTCGGCCCCGCTTACGTCGACAAGGTGAGCCGCACCGGGTTGCGGGCTCACGATCTGTTGGAGCCGAAGGAGCTTCGGAGCAAGCTCGAAGAGAGAATCGAAGAGAAGAATCGGCTCCTCTCCTTTCTGGGAGCTCAGCCGATCGACGCGGAAGACGTGATTCATCGCTGTTCGGGCGCGGCGGATTTTCTGCGCGAGATGATCGTGAACACGGCGATCTGGCTCACCGATGCGATGCGGGACGGGAAAGACATGCTCTTCGAATGTGCTCAAGGCACCTTTTTGGACATCGACTTCGGAACCTACCCTTATGTCACCTCCTCCAACACGACGGCGGGAGGGGCGGTCACGGGGACCGGCGTACCGCCGCACCGCATGGACCGGGTCGTCGGCTGCCTCAAGGCGTATACCACCCGGGTGGGTGCCGGCCCGATGCCGGTGGAATCGGCCGAGCTGGCGGCTCTGCTGCATCGGAGCGGACGGGAGTTCGGAGCGACGACGGGCCGGGCTCGGCGATGCGGCTGGTTCGATGGGGTGATGAGCCGTTACTCCTGTCTGATCAATGGATTCGACGAGCTTGCCGTAACCAATCTGGACGGCCTCGACACGCTTTCGACGATCCCCGTTTGCCTCGCTTACGAGTGGCGAGGGCGACGTCTTTCTCATCCCCCGACCTCCGCGGCGCAGTGGCAGGAGTGCACGCCGGTCTATAAGGAATTTGAGGGCTGGAGGCAGCCGACGTCCGATGTCCGACGCTTCGCCGACCTGCCGGATCTTGCCAAACAATATCTGGATGCACTCTCCGAGTTGACGGGATCTCCGGTCCGCTTGGTCTCTGTGGGAGCAGGAAGGGAGCAGACGTTCCTTGTCGAATAGAAAGGCGAGGTCGAGCGCGGATCCGAGCCTGCATATCTCACAAAGTTCGTACCCGAGGCGCAGCGAATGGATCTGGATGCAAGGCGGGGCGCAGGTTTTCCCCCGAAGTTGTATGACGACAACCTGCGAGGAGGGAAAACCAAGTCCCAACGAAGCAGTTGGATCCATTTCGCAAGTCGCAGGAGAACGCTTGTGAGACATGCAGGCTAAACCCCCGACCCACGTTGCCATCATCATGGACGGAAACGGCCGATGGGCTCGCGCTCGGAATCTTCCGCGCGTCGAAGGGCATCGAGCCGGCTTCGAGGCTGCCCGGGAAGTCGTGCGCACCGCGGCGGAAATCGGGATCGGTTTCCTCACCCTCTATGCTTTTTCGGTAGAGAACTGGAAGCGTCCGGTCAAGGAGGTGAACGCCTTGATGGAACTGCTGAACAGCTTCGTCGAGGAAACGGAAGCTGAGTTGATTGCCAACGAGGTGCGCCTGAAGGTGATCGGCAGGGTTGCCGATCTTCCGGCGGGCTTGCGGGAGAAGATCGATGCGTTGACGCTTCGGACGGCGGAAAAGAGCAAGCTTACCCTCTCGCTCGCCCTCAGCTATAGCGGCCGGATCGAGATTGTTACGGCGGTTCGGCGTCTGACTCGGGATGTTTTGCACGGGCGCCTGCGGCTGGAGGAGATCGATGAGACCTCTTTCCGCCGCTATCTCTACACCGGCGACGATCCCGATCCGGACCTGCTGATTCGAACGAGCGGGGAGATGAGGCTCAGCAATTTTCTCTTATGGCAGATCTCCTACTCCGAGATCTACTTCACCGACGTTCTCTGGCCGGACTTTCGACGAGAGGCGTTCCTACGGGCCGTGGAAGAGTATGGGAGAAGACAGCGGCGATTTGGCCAGCTCGAGAGGGAGGAGTTCGAATGAGCAAGGGACCGAGCTGGCTTGCCAGGGGGGGCTCGTCGGTTGCCCTCTGGGGTTTCGCGCTCTCCGTGGTCCTCATTGGATGGCGGACGGGGGAGATTTTGGCCGTGGCTGTTTTTGCAGCCGCCGCGCAGTGGGAGTTTTACCTCCTGCAAGAGCGAAAGGGCGCCGTCGTCTTCAAAGGTCTGGGGATTGCATCGGGCCTCATGGTTTATGCCATTTTGTGGTTTTGTTGGGTTGCCTATCCTAGGGCGGCCCACATGGATCGGCTGTGGGAAGAGGCTCTGTTCGTTCTGACGGCGGTCGTGCTCCTTCTCCGAGTCGTGCTTGGTTCTCGGGGAACGCTCCTGCCGATGGAGACAGCGGGACTCACCCTCTTGGGTGTCATTTACATTCCCTTCCTTCTCAGCTTCTTGTGCCGGATTGCCATCGAGCCGAACAACTACTCTGATCCGCGCATCGCCGCGCTCTTCGTGATGCTGGTGACCAAGCTGGGGGATACCGGAGCGTTCGTGGCAGGCTCGCTTCTCGGGAGACATCGACTTCTCCCTCGGATCAGCCCGAACAAAACATGGGAGGGTTTTGCGGGGGGGCTCCTGGCAACGCTTCTGGCGAGCCTGGTGATCGTTTTTCTCGGCCGCGACGGCCCTCTGCGCCTTCACCTGCTGGACGCGGTGCTTTTGGGCTTGGGACTCGGGTCACTGGGCGTTTGGGGCGACCTGGCGAAAAGTGCGGCCAAACGAGACGCCCACGTGAAGGATTCGGGCCACTGGATCCCGGGGATCGGGGGGGCGTTGGACCTAGTCGACAGCTTGCTCTTTACCGCCCCCGCCTTCTACTTTTATGGGTTGGCGCGGTTCGGTGGGGCAGCGATTTCGTGGATTCCTCGGTAAAGGGGGAGGAGAGCCACCCAGAGAACACGGGGAGTGACAAACGGACAGAAAATGCTTCCACCTGCTATTCGAGATGCGTTGCCGCTTCTGGCGATTCTGGCTGCGGCCACGGTTTTCTTTCTGATTCTGCCTTTCCGGTGGAGTCATCTTTTTGGAACGTTGCTTCTTCTTCTGCTCGGGTTTGTCGTCTTCTTCTTCCGAGATCCGGAGCGCCGGACCAGTCAGGATCCCGACGCGATTGTCGCACCGGCGGACGGGAAGGTCGTCCTGGTGGATCTCGTCCAGGAAAGCCCGTTTTCGTCTCGGCCCATGCGCCGCGTCGCGATTTTTCTCTCGGTGTTCGATGTGCACGTCAATCGCGCCCCGGTGGCGGGCATCGTAACGAAGATCGAGTACACCCAAGGAAGCTTTTTCGACGCTCGCCGCAAAGAGGCGGCCGAGCGAAATGAGAGGCAAGATTGGTGGATCGAGAGCCCGCACGGGATGGTGGGAGTGCGCCAGATTGCCGGGCTGGTTGCCCGTCGAATCGTTGCTTGGACGGGAACGGGAGTCTCTGTCCGCGCAGGGGAAAGAATCGGAATGATCCGCTTCGGATCCCGCACCGAACTCTACTTGCCGGAGCAGTGCCGCATCCTCGTCGAGCCGGGAAGGGTAGTCCATGCGGGGGAGACCGTGGTAGGCCGGTGGCCGTGAAAGAGCACGAGAACCAGGGTAAAATCTACCTGCTACCAAGCCTCATGACCGCGGGGAACCTGCTTTGCGGGTTTCTCGCCATCCTCAAGATTCTGGAAGGAAGCATCCTGCGGGACAGCGAGCTTTCCGGCTGGATCCACACCTACAAGACAAGCCTGGACCTTATCTTGGCCGCCTTTGTCTTCGACCTGCTCGATGGGCGGGTGGCTCGTCTCGGAGGCAAGGAAAGTGCCTTTGGGCGCGAGTTCGACTCTCTATCGGATCTCATCTCCTTTGGAGTCGCTCCCGCTCTGCTCGTCTTTGAGATCGTCCTCTACCAGTTTCCTCATCGGCTTGGATGGATCGTGGCGGCCACCTATCTTGTGTGTGGTGCGCTCCGCTTGGCCCGCTTCAACGTGCATGCCGCCCGAGCCGAGGGGAGCAAAGAGGTATTCACGGGCTTTCCGATCCCCGCCGCAGCGGGACTGGTCTCTTCCCTGACCCTCTTCCTGCTCTCCCTCTACGAGACCGATCGAGAGCTGAAGCAGGGGTGGGGTCGCTACGTCTTGGCGGCCCTACTCCTGCTTCTCTCGTTCATGATGTTCAGCAAGCTCCGCTATCCGAGCTTCAAGGGGGTCGGGTTGCGAACCCAGCATTCTCTGCCCAAATTCCTATTGATCCTGGCGGCGGTCGCTCTGACGATCGTCTATTACAAGTGGATGCTGGCCGTCGACTTTCTTGCCTACTTCCTCTTCGGCTTCATTCGCCCGCTCCTTTCGCCGCACTGGCGGCAAGCCCTCGAGGAAGAGGAGACCGACGAGAGGGGAGCGCAATCGGAATGAAGGGATTCCCTCGCTTGGGCAGAGCTGGATTCGAACCAGCGAAGGCCGGAGCCAGCAGATTTACAGTCTGCCCCGTTTAACCACTTCGGTATCTGCCCGTCTTACCGAGAAAAAAAGATTTTCGCCGCTCCTCTTTATTCCCGAACAGTAACGGATGAGCAAATCACCTCGGCCGCTGCTTGGCAAGGAGGAAGAATGTCCCGGGAGGCCTTCTCCGGAACGATCACCAACTTCTCCGCTCCCTTCGCCCAAGCGAGGGCGCGGTGTTCCGAAGTAATTCTCCTTCTTCCAAGCGTCATGGCTTTTTGAGGCGGCCGGCGGCGATTTTGAGGCGACGGGCGGTTGACAAGGATGCCAAAACACTTAGCTTTGCCTTCTGTGCACGGAAGGACCTTCTTTTGAGCTGCCTCGACCGCGACTTCCGCTCGGCGGGTAAAGGCTGCTGGGCCCACGTCTCGGATGAGCAGTGGAACGACTGGCGATGGCAGCTTCGCCACCGGCTCACCTCGCTCGAGGAGATCGCCGGGCTTCTGACGCTGACCGATTCCGAAAGAAGAGGAATTCTGCTCGCTTCCTCTAGAAAGCTCGCGCTTGCGATCACTCCCTACTTCTTTACGCTTCTTTCTCCGGACGACCCCGATTGTCCCGTCCGACGCCAGGTGATCCCTCGGAGCGAAGAACTGCTCCGCGCCCCCTACGAGATGAGCGATCCCTGCGGCGAGGACGGGAATATGGTTGCCCCGGGGCTTGTGCACCGCTATCCCGACCGAGTTCTTTTCCTCGTAACCGATCGCTGCGCCAGCTACTGCCGCTACTGCACCCGATCGCGGATCGTGAGCGGCGTGGGAGAGCAGCACTTGACGGTCGACGTGGATCGCGCCCTAGCCTACCTCTGGGAGCATCGCGAGGTGAGGGATGTGTTGCTTTCCGGAGGAGACCCGCTGCTTCTTTCCGATGGCCGCTTGCGGGAGCTGCTGGGCCGCCTCAGAGAGATCCCCCACATCGAGATCGTGCGCATCGGCACGCGGGTCCCGATCTTTCTTCCGCAGCGCCTGACCCACGATCTCTGCGAGCTCTTGCGGACTTTTCATCCTCTTTGGATCAACATTCATGCCAATCATGCCGCAGAGCTGACCGCGGAGGTCAGAGATGCGCTCGGGCGACTGGCGGATGCGGGGATTCCGCTGGGCAACCAGTCGGTTCTCTTGCGCGGCATCAACGATTCGGCCGGCGCGGTCCGCGATCTCGTCCACAAACTGGTGCGGGCAAGGGTCCGCCCCTATTATCTCTACCAGTGCGACCTGATCGAGGGTACGGATCACCTCCGCGTACCGATCGAAGAGGGGATCCGAATCATGCGGGCGCTGCGGGGATACACGACCGGGTTTGCCGTCCCTCAGTACGTCGTCGACGGACCGGGCGGCGGCGGAAAGATTCCGCTCAATCCCGAATACATCGTCGGGGAAGAGGGAGGGCAGCTGCTCCTTCAGAATTTCCTGGGAAAGCTCTATCGTTATCCCTCACCTCGTTCTTCCCAGGGGGGAGCGGAAGGAACGTCGTCCGGCCGTGCTTCCTAAGGCTCCATTCCCTGGTGGAAAATCGAAGAAAGTCGTCTCCGCCGGTGCGCTACCCGCTCACCCGCCTCTCTCCCCAGGACTTTCGGGCCGAGCCCTGCTCCAGCAGCAGGGAACTCACCGATGTTTTCATGGCCACCCTTGGATCTATCGGAGCGAGCTGGCGCAAATCGAGGGCGATCTCCAAGATGGAGACTGCGTGGAAGCGAGAAGCGCCCGCGGAGATCGGATCGGCTGTGGAATTTGGAGCAGCCGCTCGCAGATTGCCATCCGGCTCTATTCGCGAAGGGAAGAGGTCCTGGATTCCCCTCTCCTTTCCCGGCTGCTCGATGAGGCGTTCGCCTATCGGAATGCTCTCGGCCTCTTGAAACCTCAGGATAGGGATGCGGCGAGACTGGTCTGGTCGGAGTCGGACGGACTTCCCGGGCTGATCGTCGATCGCTACCAGGATTGGCTGGTCGTGCAGTTCCTCACTGCCGGCATGGAGAGGCGGAGCCGGGAGATCCTCTCTCTGATCCAAGAAAAAACAGGGCTCTGCCGCGTCGTTCTTCGCAATGACGCGCCCGTGCGGCTTCAAGAAAACCTGCCGCTCGAGAAGAAGATCTTGTCCGGAAGTTACAGCGACCCGCTTTGGATTCTCGAAAACGGGGTCGCCCTGCCCGCGCGCCTTCTCGAGGGGCAAAAGACCGGGCTCTACTTGGATCAGAGCGCCAACTATCGGGAAGTCAGCGCTCTTGCTTCCGGGCGGCGCGTGCTCGATCTCTTCTGTTACCAGGGGGCCTTCTCCCTATTCTGCTCGGCAGCCGGTGCGCTCTCTTGCACGGCGGTCGATCAGTCGGCCGCGGCGCTTCGATCCGGACGGGCGGCGGCCGAAAGGACGGGTGCTGCGATCGAATGGATGGAAGAGAACGTCTTCAATTGGCTGCGGAAGGCGCAGCAAGCCAAGGAACAATACGATCTGATCGTCCTCGATCCCCCATCGTTCACGAAGACCAAGGCCCAGCGCGCCGCCGCACTCCGGGGGTACCACGAACTCCACCTGCGCGCGCTCCGGCTGCTCGCTCCGGGAGGAAGGTTGGCCAGCTTCTGCTGCTCGCACCACTTCGGGTTAGGGGAATGGAAGGAGTTGATCGGCCGGGCTTCCTGGGAGGCGAATGGAACCTTGCGCCTTCGGAAGACACTGGGTCAATCCCTGGACCATCCGATTCTTCCCACCATTCCGGAAACCGAATATCTCAAGGGCTGCCTGGTGGAGCGGGTCTAATCCTCCCTCCCTTCTCGAAATGGAACCGCGCGGAGAGCCCGGAGGCGGCGGAAGGGCCGATCCGAAGCTCGAAATCCCCCGCCTCTTCCCTGAGTTCCCCATCGGGCCCGACGAACGCAAGCGCCTCGGAAGGGAGCGAGAAACGCACGCGGCGCTCTTCACCCGGTTTAAGAAAGATGCGCTGGAAGCTCTTGAGCTCGGCGATCGGGCGGGCCAGACTCGCCGTCTGGTCGCGTAGATAGAGTTGGACCGTTTCCTCTCCGGCCCGTGAGCCTTCGTTCGAGAGGAGCACGCTTGCTTCCACCGAGCCTCCGGGGCTGAGGAGGGCGGGCGCGACCTGGATGTTCCGATAGGCGAAGCGGGTGTAGGCCAGACCGTAGCCAAAGGGAAAGAGCGGAGTTTCCGGCACGTCGATATATTTGGAAACATCCCGACCGCTTCCCGGAGGCCGTCCCGTATTCGTATGGCCGTAATAGATCGGGATCTGGCCGGCCGAACGGGGGATGGTCACCGGGAGACGGCCCACCGGGTCGGCAGCCCCGAAAAGAATGTCGGCGATCGCGTTTCCCGATTCCACGCCGAGGAACCAGGCCGCCAGAACCGCCGGGACATGCTCGGCGATCCACGGCAGCGCCAAGGGCCGCCCGCTGCAGAGGATCACGATGACCGGCCGGCCGGTCTCGACAAGGGTGCGGACCAGCTCCTCCTGCCGTCCCGGCAGACCGAGGTCGGCTCGCGAGGCGGCTTCCCCGCTCATCCTGGCCTCCTCCCCGACCACGGCGACTACGAGATCCGCCGATTTTGCCAGATCGACCGCCTGGGAAAAACCGGCGGTTGATTGGCCGGCGACCGCACAGCCAGGAGCAGAGAGCACATGCGTCCCCTTCGGAGCGCGGCTGCGGACGCCTTCCAGGATCGTGACGACGTCCTCTGCACGTCCGATGCCGGGCCAGGGTCCCAGGGCGTTCTTACGGTCGTCGGCGAGGGGACCGACGACGGCGATCGACCGGAGCCGGGGGGAAAGCGGGAGGATCTCGCCTTCATTCCGGAGAAGGACGATTGCTTCCCGAGCCGCTCGGAGGGCAAGGTGACGGGACGTTGCTGGGAGCGGGTCGACCCACGGCGCTACCTGCGGCTCTGCCGGGTTGCTCCAAAGGCCAAGCCCCGCCTTGAGCGCGAGAACGCGCAGGGCCGCCTGGTCCAAGAGCGCCTCCGGAACCTTACCCGCCCGGACCAGCCCGGGCAGCTTCGCGGCAAAGAGACCGCTCGCCATATCGATGTCCACCCCTGCCTGCAGCGCGAGTCGAACCGCGTCCTCGGCGTCCGAGGCGATTCCGTGGACCGGCAGCTCGCCGACGGCGTTCCAGTCGCTCACCACGACACCCTGGAAGCCGAGCTTCCGGCGCAGGAGAGTTTGGAGAAGGAAGGGGTTGGCCGCCACCGGCAGCCCGTTGACGCTTGGGAAAGCCGTCATCACGGAAGCCGCCCCGGCGCGAACCGCGGCGGCAAACGGGGGAAGGTAGACCTCGAACAGCTTTCCGAGGGAGAGGTCGACGGCGGCATAATCGCGCCCTCCTTCCCCCGCGCCATAGGCGACGAAGTGCTTCGGGCAGGCGGCGAGCCGGTCTCTGGCGGCAAGATCGTCTCCCTGGAAGCCGCGGACCCAAGCCGAGGCAAGCGCCGAGGCGAGAAAGGGATCTTCCCCCGGGCCTTCGGCGATGCGGCCCCAGCGCGGGTCCCGGCAGACGTCGAGCATGGGGGCGAAGGTCCAATGGATGCCGGCGGAACGACCCTCGCGGGCGGAGAGTCGGGCAACCTCCTCCACCAGGGGAGGATTCCAGGCGGCGGCCAGCGCCAGGGGAATGGGGAAGATCGTGCGGAAGCCATGCAGGAGATCGAAGGCGAAGAGCAGCGGGATGCCGAGGCGGGATTCTTCCCGGGCCAGGCGCTGGGCCTCGGCCATTCCGATCGGATCCTGCCAGTTGAGGAAGCTGCCCACCCTTCCTTCCCGGACCCGGAGCTTCTCTTCGGCGGAGAGCCGGCCGGCCGCTTGCGCCGGCGCCTCCTGGACCAGTTGTCCCACCTTTTCTTCGATCGTCATGCGGGAAAGAAGCTCCCTCGGACTGGGAGGCGAGGGTCGGGCATCCACGACAGCATCCATGGCAAGAAGAAGAAAGAGGAGAAGGGCCGGTGGCGCAAGGAGAGCCTGACGCCGCCGCACCGGCCGCGGAGAGCCGCCGATCATTTTCTGCTTGCCGACGGCCTCTTTCCTGTCATCTCCATGGGAACGCAGTCGGTTGGAGAATGCAGCACGACCCGATGGGACTCCTTTCCCGAAAGACGTTCAAGATCCATCTGGTTTTCGGAACGGCGGCGCTGCTTCTCTTCCTTTTCATCGTGCGGGAGACCCGCTACCGCCCGCCGCTGCGCTTCGAGGATGTGATCGAGGAGGCCCGAAAAAAGTCTTCGGAGCCCTATGCCGCGGCAACCGTGCCGGCCTTCCTGGGGACGTTGACCTTCGACCAGTACCGGCAGATCCGCTGGCGCGACGAGGATCTCCTCTGGCGCGACGTGGCGCTCCCGTTCCAGATCGGTTTTTTTCACCCCGGATATCTTTTCAACCGGCCGATCCGCTGTTTCCAGGTCGATCGAAAGGGCGTGCAGCCGATCCCCTATCTGCCTCGCTTCTTTGACTTCGGCGGAGCGATCCCCATCCAGAAGCTACCTCCCAATCTGGGATACGCCGGGTTTCGGATCTACTATCCCCTGGAGAGACGGGATCGTCTGGCCGAAGTCGCTTCTTTCCTAGGGGTGAGCTACTTTCGGATGGTCGGTAAGAACATGGCCTTCGGCCTTTCGGCTCGAGGACTGGCGATCGATACCACGGCGAAGCGCCCCGAGGAGTTTCCTTCCTTTACCCGCTTCTGGTTCTGTGAGCCTTCGCCGAACGCCCGCGTCCTGCTCTTCTACGCACTGCTGGACGGACCCTCGGTCACCGGAGCCTACCGGTTCGAGCTCGAACCCGGGTCCGAGACTCTTCTTCGCGTCCGGGCGGTCCTCTTCCTCCGGCACGAGCGCGAGGAGGTCGGGCTGGCTCCGTTGACGAGCATGTTCTGGTACGGGGAGAATACCGAGATCCCCGCCGGCAACCGGCACCCCGAGGTTCACGATTCAGACGGGCTGCTCTTTCGGTCGGGGGAGGAGCGTTGGTTCTGGCGGCCGCTCGAGTCGGGCAAGGAGCGGCGGGTGAGCGACTTCCCGGCGGGAGATCTTCGCGGGTTCGGACTTCTCCAGCGCGACCGGGAACGCGCCCACTATGACGATCTCGACATGCTGTATGAGCGCAGGCCGAGCTGTTGGGTGGAGCCCGGAGGAGGCTGGCCCGCCGGGAAGATCCGCCTGGTCGAGCTATCGACCGTCGATGCGAACCTCGACAATGTGGTCGCCTACTTCGTGCCCGAGAAGCAGCCGAAGCCCGGGCAGCCGCTCGCGGTAGAGTACACCCTCCACTGGTTCTTGGAGAATCCCCAGCTCCCTCCGCTCGGCCGCTGCCTGGCGACCCGGGTGGAGAGAATCCCCGGGGAGACCCTCCGCCGCTTCATTCTCGATTTTGGGGGCAACCGGCTCCGGTCGCTGGGAGAGGATGCTCCGCTGCGCGCCCTGGTGGAAGGCGATCCTCCGGCGGCGATCGGAGAGATCCATGTCGTGAAAAATCCGGTCGACCAGTCCTGGAGGGTAACCTTTACGGCCGGGCCGACCGCCCCATCCTCGACGCCCACGCAGCTCCGCTGCCGGCTCGAGCTCGAGCAGGAGACGCTCACCGAAATATGGACCTACCCCTTCTACCCCTGACCAGCGAGGTGGTGGATTCGACACAGCTCCCGGCCGAATCCCTCGCCGATTGGCGGGAGGCGACCGCACGCCTCGATGCCTACCTGGCGCGTTGGGAGCTTGCGGATCCGTTCTATCAGCGGCTTATCGGAACGAGCCTTTTGGCCCTCGCGATCCGGGAGCAGAAGAGCCATCCGGGCCGCCCGCCCGTCGAACTCACCCTGAAACTCGCGCAGGAGAAGGTGACGGCCTGGCTCGAAACGCTCCCCTCGGGCATCCCGGAGGCGGCAAGTTCGGGGCGGGCGGCCGTCGCCGTCCTGCGCCTCGCGCGGATCGGCGGATTGGACCGGTGGCCGCGCGCCTTCCTTTCCAGGGAGACTCCTCCGGAGCTGGCCGGACGATTGCGCGAATCTGGCTTTGAGGCCGGGCCGGCCGTCCGGTTTTCGCATATGGTTTCGAGGCCGATCGACTACGGCCCCTTCGCGCGGCTGGCCCGGGAAGCGTGGGAGCAGGTGGGCTGGAAGGAGGTGGGTGCGATCCTCGCCTTCTGGACCGGCGTCTTCGGCGTGGCCTGCGCGCTCTACTTCCTCTTCTTCGCGCCATGAACGACCTGCTTGCCGGCTCTTCTCCTCCGGCCGTGCTCCTTCCCCGGGATGTCCTGCCCCTGCGGCGCTCCCTCTTCTTCGGACTCCTCCTCCTGCTGGTCGGCGTCGGCACCTGGCTGATGCTCGAGGCTCTGGGCGGGCCCGGCTTCGGCCTTCGGCGGCTCCTTATTCTGGTCCTTTTCGTGCTCCTCTTTTCGCAAATCGTTTTCGGCTGGTGCTTGGCCTTCTTCGGTTTCCTGGAATGGATGAAGGGCGGCGATGCCTACGAGGCTTCCCGGCTCTTCCGCCGGATGACCCCGCCAGACGAGCCGACCCTGCCCGCCACGGCGATCGTGATGCCGATCTGCGACGAGCCGGTCGCCCGAGTCTTCAGTGCCATCCGGAACATGTGGCGTTCGCTCGCCGCCACCGGCCGGAGCGGGGGTTTCGACTTCTTCGTGCTGAGCGATTCGAAAAATCCGGCGGTCTGGGCCGCCGAGGAGCAGGCCTGGTTCGCCCTCTGCAAGGAGGAGAACGCCTTCGGGAGGATCTTCTATCGGAAGCGACGGCTTTCCGCGCACGGGAAGAGCGGGAACATCGCCGACTTCTGCCGGCGATGGGGGAGCCGGTATCGGTACATGGTGATCCTCGATGCGGACAGCGTTCTTTCCGGCAAGCTGCTGACCTGGCTGGTCGAAGCCATGGAGGCTAATCCGAAGGCAGGGATCATCCAGACGATGCCCCGTCTGGTTCAGGGACGGACGCTCTTCCGGCGGCTGCAGCAGTTTTCGGCTTCCCTGATGGGTCCGCTCTTTGCCGCAGGCTCCCACTACTGGCACTTTGCCGGCGGACCCTACTGGGGGCACAACGCCATTCTTCGTCTCGCTCCCTTCCTGGCGTCGTGCGCACTGCCGGATCTTCCGGGCCCCGGCAGGCTCCGGCTGCACATCATGAGCCACGACACCGTGGAAGCGGCTCTCATGCGAAAGGCGGGGTACCAGTCCTGGCTCGCCTATGCGCAAGAGGGCTCCTATGAGGAAGGTCCTCCGAACCTGACGGAAAGCCTGGGCCGGGATCGGCGCTGGTGTCAGGGGAATCTCCAACACTTCTGGTTCCTTTTTGCGCCGGGGCTCCGCTTTTCGAGCCGAATCCATGTCTATGCGGGGCTGCTTTCCTACGTCAGCTCTCCCCTCTGGCTCTTCTTTCTCGGTCTGACCACCTGGGAGGCCTATGACATGGAGCGCTTCGCCGCCTTGGGCGCGCTGGTGCGCCGCTCCGGCTCCCTCGCGGACCGTGCGGCCGCCGAGCTTTTAGGCTTCACCCTGCTCCTCCTTTTTCTGCCGAAGCTCTTCGGCCTGGTCCGCGGGCTCTCCCGGCGCGACTCTTTCGGCGGGTTCTTCCACCTTTTGGCGAGTGCTTTCCTGGAGCTCTGCTTCTCGGCGCTCCTCGCCCCCATCCTGATGCTCTTTTTCAGTCGCTTCGTGCTGCTGGCGAGTTTCGGGCGGCAGATTCCCTGGCGGACGCAGAGCCGTACCGAGGAAGGGGCCTTGCCGCTCGGAGGAGTGTTGCGGGATTACGGGCCGGTCAGCTTGGCGGGAGGGCTCGGGCTCGGTTTGGCGGCCTGGGGAATGCCGTTTTTCTTTTGGCCTCTCTTTCCCATTCTCTTTTCCTGGCTCTTCGCGGCTCCCCTGGCATGGCTGACGAGCGGAGCCCGCCTGGGAGATCTGACCCGGAAGGCAGGGCTTTTCCTTACTCCGGAGGAGGAGAGTCCGGCGCCGGAACTCGCCGGACTCGACCTTCGGGAAAAGGATGCAGACCTGCCGCAGCTTTCCCAAGGGCTCCTCTCCCTCGTGGCCGATCCCTACGCCAATGCCCTGCACTTAGCTCTTTTGCGAAGGAGGGAGGCGCGGTCGGGCCGAACGCGGGAGACCTTGGAAGCCCTGGAGGCGCGGCTCTTGCTAGAAGGCCCGGATGCCCTGGGCCCCCGCGAGCTCACCACCCTCCTCTCGGATCCGGCCTCCGTGCGCGCCCTCCACGTCAAACTCTGGTGCTCGCCACGCAGCCGCCTCCACCGCTTCTGGGAGGCCGCCTTCGCCCGCCCTTCTTGCACCTCCTCCCCAGGAACGGATCAACCCCGTTGAAAAATTATTATTGACGACGGCGGGCGAAAATCCCATCGTGTCGGATAAATCGCCGGAAGCCTTTGGGCTTGCCGAAGCGAGGCTGCGGGTAAAAGTGCCCCGGTACAACCGAAGGATGAGGGAAAGAAGGAGGAAAGCAATGAAGCGACGAGCATGGAAAGCAACAGCCTTCCTGGCGGGGGTGAGTTGCGCGATGATGCTGGGGGTTCTCCCGCTGCGAGCGGGAACGGGCGCGACCCAGGAGAACGAGGAAGACGGCGTGACGGTGCCGCAGGGTCACAAAGAGGCCTACGAAGCAGCGAAGGAGCAGATGAAAGAGGCTCCGCAGGAGAAGCACTCCTCCGGAAGCTGGTTTTTGGCCGGTGCCGCAGGCATGGGCTGGCCGCAGGCTGACAGTGGGTCGTATGGAAACAGCGCGTTAGGTGTCAATCAGAATGAAGTCTTTACCGGCGGCTTGCAGGGCGGCTACTACTGGCACGACCCCGACAAGTGGGGTAACCTGAGCTTCACCGCGGAAGCGATCGGCCTGTATACCGGCGCGAGTTCAGGCATGTCGATTGCTGGAGCTAGCGGTACGGGCGGTGCGGCCTCGGGAGCGACCGTCGGTCTCCTCGGTCTCGGTGGGACAGTCGGCTACCGGATCGCCAAGTCCTTTGAGCCCTTCGTCGGCTTCTATGGCGGCGGCGCAATCGGCCAATTTAGTAACAGTGGCTTGAGTGGCTCCCTCGGGACCGTCTGGGGCTACTGGTTCTCCCCGGCGGTCGGCATGCGGTACTTCATCCCGAACAGCCACTGGTTCATCGGTGCGGAAGCGCTCTTCGTCTTCATGGGCGATATGAACGGCTTCAATAAGGGCGCGCAATTAACGAGCGTGAGCGGCAGTTCCTACCTGTACGAGCCTATCGTGATGATGACGATCGGCTACGCGTTCTAAGCAAGAAGAGATTTATCGCCCCGTCTGACTGGGCGAAGATGGAAAAAGGGTGGCGGATGCCTTGTGCGTCCGCCGCTCTTTTTTAGTTCAAGCCTACTGCTTTCTCCGGTAGGGCGGTGTTTGAGGATCGCCCGTGCTTGGGCGGTTTCAGCGTGCTTGCGCTTTCGATGCGGGTGCGTTTAGGTTAGCGCCATGCGTGGCCAATGTCAGGTCCTTCGGCCAAACGGGCGGTCTTTCGGTGGCGGGCGACGGACGCGGGACTGGCTTGCCTCTCGGACCGGCTGGCTGCTCACGCTCGTTTGGCTTTTTGCAGCCTCGGAATGGGCGACCGGAGCGAACTCTCCCGGGGCCGCCGGAGCCATCGCCGCGCGGGACGCCTTCGGTCGTGAGGTAGTGCTCAACGCCCCCGGCTATGTCACCGTCGTGCTGAGCTCGACCGAGAAGACACAGCAGGCGACGAGAAGAGCCGCCGGAACCCTCGACCATTTTCAGACGACGCCGGATTTTCGGCTGATCGTGCTCGTGGATCTGCACGGTTCGGTTGCGGCGTGGATGCCAGGCTATGTCTCCCATCGGATGCAGGCGGATCTTCGGCGAGAGGCGGCCCGGATGCAGATGTTGTCCGCAAAAGATACGAATCATCCCGGCTGGCATCCGTTCGTCTGCGCGATTCCAGATTTCAACGGCAGGACGGTCCGGAGTCTGGGCTGGCGGGCGGACCGGGGTCGCCTAAGGGCGACGGTCTATGACCGTCGCGGCCTCGAGCTGGTCAAGTGGAACAATTTGGAGCCAAAGGAGTACAGCGTGATCGAACTCGTCGTGGCCCATGCGTTGCGCCGCGAGGGTTGACAGGCTTGGGGCTTTTTCTCTTATTGTCCCGCATGCGAACGAAGAAGGCTTCGGCGGCCGCAGTTTGGTCCAGCCTGTATTTCCGGGAGCCGTAGCCTGCAACTTTTTCGACCCTCGATGCGATTGCCGATGCAGGTCTCCCGTCGAATCCTATCGGCATTTGCTCTCTGCTGCCTCGTGGTTGCTTGGGCGGCGCCGGTTTTTGCGCAGCCGCCCAATGAAGCGCAAGCAGCAGAGGACGGAGTCTTCGTCCAGGAGCCCCAAAAGGGTAGCAGGCCTCCGGTGCTCTCAGGCCTCGGAAATGAGCCTGTACCAGCCCGCCATCACTCCGGTAGCTGGTTTCTCAGCGTGGGGACCGGAACGGCCTTTCCTCAATATGACCGCGGGGAAATCGTGAATAACCGTACGGGTGCCATCGAGTCCGTCGCGGGGAACAGCAACTTCGCGGTGAACTCGGCACTCTCTTTCGGGTATCGCTGGTTCGATCCGGAGCGCTGGGGCCACTGGTCCTTCGATTTGGACTTTTTCGGCTCGTACATGGGAGTCGGAGTTTCCGGCTTCGGGATGAGCGATCACGAGAATCTCGGCTTCCTGGGCATGCGGGGGCGAGTCGGGTACCGGGTATGGCACGATCGACTCGAACCCTTCATCGGCATGATCGGCGGCAGCGTCCTGGCCAATACCGCATCGGGGGGGGTCGATCACGGGGCGGTTTGGGGATACTGGTTTTCCCCCACCGGGGGCGTACGGTATTACATTCCCAACACGCGCTGGTCGATCAGCCTCGATGGCTTCTTCCGGTTCATCGGCGGCGTGAACGGGTTGAGCGGACCGGGGGTGACCATCAACGAGGCTCCGCATGCGGGGCTGGGCGGACGGTGGCTCTACGAACCGGTGGGCATCGTGGCGCTCGGTTATCGTTTCTGAATCGCTTTCGGCGCCCCATCGTCGTCGAAAAGTTGCGCGCCCACGAGCGAGAAAAGGGTGTAGCAGGCGCAAAGCTTGCGATCGTGCCTGACCGAGCGGTAGAATGAGGCACAAGCGAGAAATCCTTCCCGCGTTCTTCTCGAACCGACCTTCTCACAGAAAGGAGATTCCCATGAAAACCGAACCGCTCACGCCCAAGGTGCCCGCGCCCTCCAAAGGTTCCTTCATTCGTTGGTTTGCCGACATCGGCATTGAAGACGTGCCGAGCGTCGGAGGAAAAAACGCATCGCTCGGCGAGATGGTTCGCGAACTCTCGTCCGAGGGCGTCAAGGTTCCCAACGGCTTTGCCACCACGGCGGAAGCTTACCGATCTTTCCTCCGGGAGGCGCAGTTGGACCAGAAGCTCGCCGACCTCCTCCGAGAGGTCAACAGCCGGAACCTGGACGATCTGCGCAAGCGGGCGAAACAGGCACGCCAGGCGATTCTTTCCGCCGACTTCCCCGCCGGGTTGGCCGAGGCGATCCGGGACGCCTACCGAAAGCTTGATGGGAACGGCGGCCAGCCGGCCGACGTTGCGGTCCGCAGCAGCGCGACGGCCGAAGACCTGCCGACGGCGAGCTTCGCGGGCCAGCAGGAGAGCTATCTGAACATTCAGGGAGAGGATCAACTGCTGGTCGCCTGCAAGCGCTGTTTCGCCTCCCTGTTCACCGACCGAGCGATCTCGTACCGGATCGACAAGGGATTCGACCATCTCAAGATCGCCCTTTCGATCGGGATCCAGAAAATGGTCCGCTCCGATCTGGCCGCATCCGGAATCATGTTCTCGATCGATACCGAGAGCGGCTTTTCCAACGCAGTGCTGATCAACGCCTCTTATGGACTCGGGGAGAACATCGTCCAGGGCGCGATCAACCCGGACGAGTACTATGTCTTCAAGCCGACCCTGCGGGACGGCTTCCGGCCGATCCTTCAAAAAACAATAGGATCCAAGGAGTTCAAGCTGGTTTACGATCTCGGCGGCTCCAAATTCGTCAAGAACGTGCCCGTTCCGCCGGAAGAGAGACGGCGATACGCGATCTCGGACGAAGAGATTTTGCAGCTCGCCCGTTGGGCCTGTGTGATCGAGGAGCACTACGGCAAGAAACGGGGACAGCCGACTCCGATGGATATGGAGTGGGCGAAGGACGGATTGACGGGGGAGCTCTTCATCCTGCAGGCGCGTCCGGAAACCGTTCAGTCGCAGAAGAATCGGAATGTCCTCGAGATCTACCGGCTGCAGGAGCAGGGCAAGCCGCTCGCTCGTGGCCGAAGCATCGGCGAAAAAGTGGCCAGCGGCGTCGCCCGGGTGATCCCGAGCGTTCAGCTTCTTCACGAATTTCGGGACGGAGAGATTCTCGTCACCGAGAAGACCGACCCCGACTGGGAACCGGTGATGAAGCGGGCCGGCGCGATTGTGACGAACCGGGGCGGGCGGACCTGTCATGCGGCCATTGTGAGCCGGGAACTCGGAGTTCCGGCAGTCGTGGGAACCGGAAACGCCACGGAGTTGGTGCGCAGCGGCGAGCCCGTGACCGTCTCCTGCGCCGAGGGAGAGGTGGGGACGGTGTACGAGGGGAAGCTCCCCTTTACGGTGGAGCGCCTCGACTTGCAGGAGCTGCCGCGGCCCAAGACCAAGATCCTCATGAACGTGGGCAATCCTGAGCAGGCGTTTTCCCTTTCCTTTATTCCGAACGACGGCGTCGGTCTTGCCCGGATGGAATTCATTCTGACGACTTATATCCGCGTTCATCCCATGGCGTTGATCCACTTCGATCAACTGGAGGATGCGGGGACGAAGGCCGAAATCGAGCGGCTGACGGCGGGCTACCAGGACAAGCGGGAATTTTTTATCGAAAAGCTCGCCCAGGGCATTTCGATGATCAGCGCCGCCTTCTACCCCAAGGACGTCATCTTTCGGCTCTCCGACTTCAAGACCAACGAATATGCCAATCTGATTGGAGGGAAGCAGTTCGAGCCGGTCGAGCGGAATCCGATGGTCGGTTTTCGGGGGGCATCCCGCTACTATAATCCCCGCTACCGGGAAGGCTTTGCACTCGAGTGTGCCGCCGCCAAGCGGGTTCGGGAAGGAATGGGGCTGACGAACCTCAAATTGATGGTGCCGGTCGTGCGGACGGTGGAGGAGGGTCGCCGGGTTCTCTCGGAGATGGAGAAGAACGGGCTGGTCCGAGGAGTGGGCGGGCTTGAGGTCTACATGATGTGCGAGATCCCCAGCAACGTGATCCTGGCCGAGGAGTTCGCCGAGATCTTCGACGGCTTTTCCATCGGCTCCAACGATCTCACCCAGCTCGTTCTCGGGGTGGATCGCGATTCGGAGATTGTCGCCCCGATCTTCGACGAGCGGAATGCCGCGGTGAAACGGATGATCGCGCAGGTGATCCATACGGCGAAGGCGAAGGGGCGCAAGATCGGCATTTGCGGTCAGGCGCCGAGCGATTACCCGGAATTTGCGGAGTTTCTCGTCGAGGAGGGCATCGACAGCATCTCCTTGAATCCCGATACGGTGATCAAGACGACACTCCTCATTCTCAAGAAGGAGAAGGAGCTTCCGAAGGGGCGAGGCTAAATGGATGCCGCGGGCGCAGATCTTCCGGCGGAGAGGCTGGCTGCGGATCTCTCCACGGGCATCTACGGGTTGGGCGCGTTTCTCCCGCCGAGACGCGTGGCGGTGATCGGGGCGAGCGAGCGGCCGGGAAGTGTCGGCCGTGCGGTACTCGAAAATCTTTCGGCAGGTCCGGCGAGCGTCTTTCCCATCAATCCTCGGCATCGCCAGGTGCTCGGCATGCCCGCTCACGCCAGCGTCAGCGAGCTTGTCCCCGCTCCGGACCTTGCCGTGATCGCTACTCCGGCGGCGACCGTCCCCGGAATCGTCGAGGAGTGCGCGCAAGCGGGGGTGAAGGCCGCCTTGATCCTCTCCGCCGGTTTCAAGGAGACAGGTCCGGCCGGAAAATTGCTCGAAGAGCGGATCGTCGCAACCGCCCGCGCGAAGGGATTGCGCGTGATCGGTCCGAACTGCTTGGGCCTGATGCTCCCGCACGCTGGTTTCAACGCCACCTTTGCCTCGCGGATGGCTCTGCCGGGAAGCATCGCCTTCTTGAGCCAAAGCGGTGCGATCGGGACCGCAATCCTCGATTGGAGCCTTCGGGAGAAGATTGGCTTCAGCTCTTTCTTTACCCTTGGCTCGATGGCGGACGTCGATTGGGGCGATATCCTCTTTTTTTTGATGGAGGACCCGAGAACCCGCAGCATCGTCCTCTACATGGAGTCGATCGGCGATCCGGCTTCGTTTCTTTCGGCCGCCCGCGCGATCGGCTCGCAGAAGCCGGTGGTCGTTCTCAAGGTGGGTAGGACGAAGGCGGCAGCTCGGGCGGCCCTCTCGCATACGGGGTCGCTTGCCGGGAGCGACGAAGCGCTCGAGGCGGCCTTCCAACGGGTGGGCGTGATTCGCGCAGAGACGGTCGAAGAGCTCTTTTCCCTGGCCGAGGCGTTGGGCGGAAACGCCCGGCCCGCCGGCCCCCGCCTCTCCATCCTAACCAATGCCGGAGGTGCCGGCGTTCTGGCGACCGATGCCCTGCTTCTTTCCGGAGGCGAACTCGCCCCCCTCTCCGAAGAAACCCGGCAGGAGCTCGACCGGATCCTGCCTCCGAGCTGGAGCCACAATAATCCGGTGGATCTCCTCGGGGACGCCGACGCCGATCGCTACCGGAAAGCGGCGGAGCTACTCAAAAAGGAGCCGCAAAGCGACGGCATGCTCGTCCTCCTCTGTCCGCAGGCGATGACGGAGCCGACGCGGACTGCGGAGCGCCTCTGCGAAGCGGTGAAAGACTACGGGAAGCCCGTCCTTGCCGCTTGGATGGGTGGGGAGGCGGTGGAGGAAGGGATCGCCGTCTTCCATCGGGCCGGAATCCCCTGCTTTTCCTATCCGGAGGCTCCCGCGAGGGCCTTTGCGCTCATCTGGCAACAGCAGCGCAACCTGGAGCTCCTTTACGAGACTCCCCGCCTGCTGGTCGACCCCGAGACGTTGGGCTCGGCGGTCGTCCGCTGCGAGGAGCTCCTCAACCGGGCGGACCGGGAGGATCGGATCCTGCTCGACGAATGGGAGTCGAAGGAGATTCTTCGAGCCTTTGGGATCCCGGTGGTTCCCACCCGCCAGGCGGCGACCGAGGAGGAAGCCGTAGCGGCAGCCCGGTCGCTCGGTTTCCCGGTAGCCGTGAAACTCCACTCCCACAAGCTCACCCACAAGAGCGACGTCGGGGGCGTGCGCCTAGAGATTGAGGGTGAGGAGGCGGTTCGCGTCGCCTTCCGGGAGATTCGTGCCGCCGCCATCGCCCATGCCGGAGCCGATGCTTTTCTCGGGGTGACGGTCCAGACGATGGTTGCCGAGAGAGGGATCGAGCTCCTCTTGGGCAGTGCCGTCGACGCCCAGCTTGGACCTCTTCTGGTCTTTGGAGCGGGAGGAATTTTTGTCGATCTGCTGGAGGATCGAGCGATGGGACTTCCCCCGCTCAACACCACGTCGGCGAGACGGATGATCGAGAGGACGCGGATCGCGCGCGCCCTGGGCGGGATGCGCGGCATCCCTCCGGTCGACCAGAAGGTTCTCGAAGAGATCCTGATTCGTTTCGGTGCGCTGGTTCTCGCCCTTCCCCGGATTCGAGAGATCGACATCAACCCGCTCCTTGCCTCCGGCGACGCACGGGTCAGGGCCCTCGATGCGCGAATGGTGCTCTCTCCCCGCGGCACGCTGGCGCAGGACCTCCCTCGCCCCGCGATCCGCCCCTATCCGGTCGAACAGATCGAAACGGTCCGGCTGGGCGACGGGACCTTTCTGCGCTTGCGGCCGATCCGGGGCGAGGATGAGCCGCAGATGATCGCGTTTCATCGGGAGCTTTCCGAGGAGAGCGTCTTTTCCCGCTATTTCGAGCATCTGAAACTGGAGCAGAGGATCGCGCATGGGCGGCTTGCGCGGATCTGCCTGGCGGACTACAACATCGAGACCGTGCTGGTGGCGGAGGTCCTTCCGCCCCATCCGGAGGCGGGACGGATCGTCGCCGTCGGCCGCTTGGAAAAGCTCCACGGCTTCTCGAGTGCCGAGTTCGCCCTTCTGGTGGCGGACCGGTGGCAGCAGAAGGGGATCGGTCGCCTCCTCCTGGAGCGGCTTGCGGCGATCGGCGAACGGGAGGGTCTGGAATGGATCGCCGGCAGGATCCGGCCTGAAAACGAGCGGATGAAACGGATCTGTCTTAGCCTGGGCTGCCGAATCCGGTTTCACGAGGAACTGGGGGAGGACGAAGCGATCCTTTCCTTGAGGGCGTCCAGCGCTCGGCAGTCGGCGGAGTCTCGGGGGAAACCATGAAAATCAGGGAGCAAGCAGGAGTGGTGGCGGGGATGATCGGAGTCCTGGCTGGCGTGGCACCGCTGCGGGCTGCCCAGAGCGATTTCGAGACCTGCTTGAAAACCGCCTTGGCCGAGAAGCCGGGAAAGGTCCGGGAGATGGAAATCGAGCGGGAGGAGCAGGGAGGGAAGATCTACAAGTTCGAGATCAAGGATCGGGGAGGAAAGGAGTGGAAGGTCCTCGTCAATGTCCGGACCGGGCGTCTGGTGGAAACCGAGGAAGAGGTGGGAAGAGGAAATCCGGCTTTCGAGAACGGAGCGAAGTTTTCCTCGGAGGAGGCCCGTCGGATCGCGCTCGAGAAGGTTCCCGGAAGAGTGAAGGAGGTGGAGCGGAAGCTCGCGGGAGAGGGGACCCCGGTTTACGAGGTGGAGATCGTTCCGAGAGGCGGAGGCGGGGAGCGGGAAGTGGATATCGATGCGCTAAGCGGCAAAGTACGCGAAATTCGGGAGGAACTCTACGAGATCGGCGAGCAGGAGGAGGATTAGCTTCTCTCTGGTTGCCCTTCCTGCGCGGTATAGGGATCGAACCTATGACCTCTCGCGTGTGAAGCGAGCGCTCTACCGCTAAGCTAACCGCGCTCTCTGCGTCTCTTTCTGATGCCATAGCTTCAGGGCTTCGGCAAGGCGGAAACGGAGCGCGCGCCATTCGGCGGTGCCGTTCGGCCACCTCTTCCCTTGCCAGGACGGACGTTCCGGCGCAAACTCGCGGCTTCGGGCTCGGGAGAGAGCGGCGGAGATTATGGCACAAAGAGGGCTTGGCCGTGGGCTGGACGTGCTTCTGGCGCGGAGCGGCATCGCGGCTCCGGAGCCGGATCGCGAGAGCGGAGAGCGCATCGAGCGCCTCCCGATCGACCGGTTGGTCAGCAGCCCTTATCAGCCGAGAAAGACCTTCACGGAAGAAGCCCTCGAAGAGTTGGCAGGCTCCATTCGGGAGCGAGGGATTCTTCAGCCGCTCATCGTCCGCCGGGCAGGGGAAAAGTACGAGATCATCGCGGGCGAACGGCGGTGGCGAGCGGCCAAGCGCACGGGGCTCTCCGAGGTGCCCGCAATCGTGCGCCCCGCGAGCGACCAAGAGATGCTCGAGCTCGCACTGATCGAAAATCTCCAGCGCAGCGATCTTCCGATTCTGGAGGAGGCCCGGGGGTACGCTCTTCTTCAGGAAAGATTCTCTCTGACCCAGGAGGCGATCTCCCAAAAGGTGGGGAAGGATCGGAGTACGGTTGCCAATGCGCTTCGGCTGCTTTCCTTGGAAAACGAGGTTCAGGAACTCTTGGCGAGCGGCCAGCTCGCGGGTGGCCACGGCAAGGCGATCCTCGGCCTGGCGGCCCCGGCGGATCGGCTTCGGGCCGCGCGCCAGATCGCCCGGCAGGGATTGAGCGTTCGGCAGGCGGAGGCGCTGGTCGAGAAGATCCGACGGGAGAAGAGTGGCGAGTCGGCTCGTCCCAGCCGGAGACGGGAAGGGGTTGCGGCTTGGCGGGAGTTGGAAAGAAGGCTTCGGGAGCGGCTCGGCACGCGCGTGCGGGTCTGCGGCAAGGCGGAACGTGGAAGGATCGAAATCAGCTATGTCTCGGCGGAGCAGTTGGATCGGCTGCTCCGTTCCCTGGGTCTGGTCTCACCCTCCTCGACGTGGAAAGGGTAGCTTTTGCCATAGCTCTTCCCAGCTCTTCTGCCGTTTGCCTCCGGCACCGTTGAAGACGACGTAGGCCGCTCCGTTGGCTCCTACCGCCCTTCCGAGTCCCGCAAACCGGATGAGCGGATTCAGAAGGTTCTTCCTGTGGAGCGGGCTCCGCCCCCAATCCGTGAGAACCCTTTCCGGGGTTAAGGGCTCCAAGCCGTAGTAGATGTTTTCGTTGATCGTCTCCCAGCCTCCCTCTTCCAGGAGAGAGGAGAGGGAGTCGTCCGACCGATGTCGCAGACGCTGCTGCGCCGCAAGCCGAGTGGCCCACTCCTGGCTGGCGGTTTGCAGACGCGGATCGGCTTCCAGGGGCGGAAGATCATGATGCTCCCGAAGCCGGTTGATCCGGGCCAGCAGTTCTTGGCGGAAGGCGGGAAGATCGGAAGAGGAAACCGCGGCGGGGGCGCCCGGAGGCAGGAGCACGAAAAGCGCGGATGCCGCGAGCAGGAGCGGGCGACCGGGCCGAGGGAGAACCGGTCGCCGATTGGTCATGCTGCGGAAGAGAAAACAAAAAAAATCGATTCGCACAAGCCCGGCGTCAGAGCGAAGCTGACGGCTAGCAGGCAAACGATGGCAAGGAAAATTCGCGTTCTGCCGGAGGCGCTCGCTTCTCAGATTGCTGCCGGAGAGGTGGTCGAACGGCCGGCTTCGGTGGTCAAGGAGCTCCTGGAAAACTCTCTGGACGCCGGTGCCACGGAAATCGATCTGCTCACCCAGGGTGGCGGCGCCGCCTTGATCCAAGTCGCCGACAACGGCTGCGGCATGGGAAAAGAGGATGCGCTTCTCTGTCTGGAGCGCTATGCGACGAGCAAGCTGGAACGTTTCGAGGATTTGAGCCGGCTGCGGTCCTACGGCTTCCGGGGCGAGGCCATTCCGACGATCGCTTCGGTCAGCTCGTTTCTTCTCCAGACTCGAGAAGAGGGTGAATCCGTGGGGACCGAGGTGGCGGTCGAGGCCGGAAAGCTGCTTTCGGTTCGGGAGATCGGGAGGGATCGGGGCACGACCATTCGGGTCCGGTCCCTGTTTGCGCGGCTCCCGGCGCGCCGACGCTTCCTTCGCTCCCCTCTGCGAGAGCAGGCGCAGTTGCAGCGGCAGATCGTGCTTGCCGCGATCGCACAGCCCTCCACCGCGTTTCGCTTCCGGCACGGCAGCCGAGGCGAGGGAACGGTCTGGCCGTCGGCGGAGTCCAGGGAAGATCGATTGGCCGCCATCTTCGGCGGCGACTGGATCGAGTCGCTCTTGCCGCTCCAATGGAGCCGTGCGGGTCTCTCTCTCTGCGGCTTCCTGAGCCGTCCGGGCGTAGGGCGGCCGAGTCGGGAGGAGCAGTTTTTCTTCGTCAACCGCAGGCCGGTGGAAAGCCGGATGATCGCGGCGGCCCTGCAAGAGGGGTACCGCCACTCGCTCTTGCGGGGCCTCTACCCCACGGCCGTGCTCTCGCTGGAAATCGATCCGGCCCGGATCGATCCCAATGTCCACCCGGCGAAGCGGGAGATTCGCTTCCGCGAAGAACGAGAGGTTTGGAGCTTTCTGGTCGAAGCCGTCGGGCAGAGCCTGGGGAGAGGTCCTGCGGTCTCGTTGCCTGAGCCCGCTTTCCCTCGTCGGGTGGCGGAGCACGCCGGAGACGGCTACCGGTCGGAGAGCCCAACGGCTGCCTCCGAGCCGCAAAGGGTCGAAGCCGCCTTCGCGTTGGCAGTGGAGGGCGAGCCGACTCTCCTGGTCAAAGCCGATTCGGGGGAGCGTGCGGAACGTCCGGGGATGGGGGGCCGTCTGATCGGTGTCCTGAATTCGCTCTACCTGCTGGTCGAGACGGGCGGGGGACTCGTTCTGGTCGACCAGCACGCGGCCCACGAACGGATTCTCTTTGAAAGGCTCTTATCGAGTTGGGAACTCCAGGGGAGCGAGAGGCAGCCTCTTCTCCAGCCGGTGCTCGTCACACTGCCGGCCCGCGATGCCGCGGCGTTGGCCGAAGAGCTTCCGGCTCTGTACCGGCTGGGCCTGGAGCTGGGCGAACTGGGCGGGGGAGCGTTCGCGGTGGAGGCGGTTCCGGCCCGGCTGGTCTCTCTGGATCTGGTCTCTTTCTTGCAAAGGCTGGCCGCCGATCTCACCGAGCGAAAGGGAAGTTGCGCGATCGGGAGAGCGGAAGCGGAGATGCTGGCCGGGATCGTCTGCCGGCGGGCGGTCAAGGCTCATGACCGGCTTTCCCCGGCAGAAATGGGACGGCTCCTGGAAGATCTTTTCGCCTGCCGGAATCCCGACACCTGTCCGCATGGCCGGCCGACGTGGATCGAGTGTTCTTTCGGAGAGCTGCAACGCCGGTTTGGGAGAGCCGGATCCCCCGGCGGCTGCGATTTTCCCTGAATCCCGGCTCCGCGAGGAACCGCTTACTCGACGATCGACACCGGAGTTCCGTCCTGAACGGACTCAAAGATCTCGGAAGCGAAGCTCTTCGGCATGCGGATGCAGCCGTGGGATGCGGCATATCCGGGAAGGTAGCCGCCGTGAAGTCCAACACCATCCGAAGTGATCCGCAGGAAGTGGGGCATTTCGGCGGCTTCGTAATGCGTGCCCGGAGGGGGGGGCTGCCCGATGATGGCGTTGGCGTCGACGATCCGGCCCGTTGCGTTGTCGACAAAGCAGCCGTACCGGTTCGACAGATGGTTGCGGTCCTTTTGAATGATGGTGAAGCGTCCCATGGGGGTCGGATGAGTGGCATTCCCGGTGCAGATCGGAGCGATGGCCGCAAGCTTCTTCCCTTGGTAGACGTAGAGCTTTTGCTGCCGCACATGGATCACCAGGGAGGTGATCTTTTGCGAGGGAACGAGTTGCGACCAGATGGCGGCAAGGACCCGGGGAGGCGTTTGCTGCGGCCGAACCGGGATCGCTGCGCGAACCGGCAATTCGGAGGAGGAGGTTGGTTTCGGATGCCCGCGCATCGCCTTCTCCTGTGCCTGGCGTTCCTTGTCCAAGCGCTTCCGCTCGCGCTCGGCGGCTTTCCGCATCTCTTTCTCCCGACGCGCCTTCTCCTTCTCGGCCTGCTTTTCCAACTTGCGCAGGGTCTCCGGATCGACGCCCTGCGAGGGCGGTGGGCTCCCCTCCTGCTGTGCGATCAGGACGCCACCCGGTAGGTCCGCCGCCGGGCGGAGCGGCAAAGCGGCGGGGGCGAGAGTCGGCAGCGCCTGTAAGGCTCCGGCCAAGACGACGACGTGGAGAGCCCGGCGCCGATGAGGAGCAAGAGGGACCGACATGGAGACTAGACGTTAAAGCGAAACTCGATCACGTCGCCGTCCGCAACGACATAGTCCTTGCCTTCGACGCGCAGCTTCCCCGCTTCCCGAAGCCGCGGGAAGGAGCCGAACCGATCCATCTCTTCGAAGGAGGCGCATTCCGCCGCAATAAACCCTCGCTCGAAGTCGGTGTGAATCACCCCGGCGGCCTGGGGGGCCCGGTCTCCCGCGCGAATCGTCCAGGCCCTTGTCTCTTTCTCCCCGGTGGTGAAATAGGTACGCAGGCCAAGCAAGCGATAGGTCGCCCGGATCAGGCCGTCGACGCCGCTTTCGGCCACGCCGAGAGTCTGCAGGTAGGATTGCCGCTCTTCCGGGAGGAGGTTGGGGAGCTCGGCCTCTAGTTGGGATGAGAGAACGACGAGCTCGGAATCGCTCCGGCCTTCGAGCAACTGAGCGACCCCCTGGACGAGCGGATTCTGGATGCCCTGGCAAAGCTCCTCTTCCGCCACATTGCACGCGTAGAGAGCGGGTTTCATCGTGAGCAGGTGGAAGGGCCGCAGAGCTTCTTTTTCCTCGGCCGTCCACCCTACGGAGAAGAGCGGGGCACCTCGGTTGAGGATCTCCGTTGCTTTTTCCATCCACCCGCTCAGAAGTGAGGAGCGGGCGTCGGCGCGGGACTGCGGCCCTTTTCGGTTCTTCTCCCGCTGCCGTTCCAGGGTGGCCAGATCGGCAAGGGCCAGTTCGGTGTGAATGATTTCGATGTCCCGCACCGGGTCGACCGAGCCTGCCACATGGTGAACCTCGGCGCCCGTGAAGCAACGCACCAGGTGGATGACGGCATCCACTTCCCGGATATGGGCGAGGAACTGGTTTCCGAGGCCCTCCCCTTGGCTGGCTCCCGCCACGAGTCCGGCGATATCGACGAGTTCGATCGCTGCCGGAATCCGTCGTTGCGAGCGGGAGAGTTCGGCGAGCCGGACCAGCCGAGGGTCCGGAACCTCAACAACGCCGACGTTGGGGGTAATGGTGCAAAACGGGTAGTTTGCCGCTTCCGCCTTGTGACTCCTCGTGAGGGCGTTAAAGAGTGTGCTCTTCCCCACGTTGGGTAGTCCGACGATGCCCGCGCGCAGCATAACGTTTTCTCTTCTAGGAGATAAGGGATTTTTCCAGAGGAAGCAATTCCTTCCTTGAGCGATGGTTGCTTGCGTGAACGCTCCCTCTTCGAGAGAATGGGCAGCCCAAAAGGCGTTTCGACATAGGAGATGGGAAGAACAGGAGAGAGGATGGCTTCGGAAAAGATTGTCCTATTCGGTGGATCGGGATATGTGGGAAGTGCCTTCCAGCGACTTCTCCGCCGCCGTGGAATCCCTTATGTGGCGCCTTCCCGGAAAGAAGTCAACCTCCTTGAGCCCGGTTCCCTGGCCCGCTTTCTGGGAGAGAACAAGCCGAGCTTTCTCATCAATGCGGCCGGATATACGGGCCGCCCGAACGTCGATGCGTGCGAGGACCACAGGACCGAATGTCTCCTGGGAAATGCGGTGCTTCCCGGGGTCTTGGCGGGCGTCTGCGCGGAGCTTGAGCTACCCTGGGGGCACGTTTCGTCCGGCTGCCTCTACACGGGCGACCGAGGTCCCGGGCCAAGGGGAGAGCGCCTCGGTTTCCGGGAGGAAGATCCGCCCAACTTCTGCTTTCGGACCAACAACAGCAGCTTCTATAGCGGAACCAAGGCGCTCGGGGAAGAGATCCTGGCGGATGCCGGCGGTTGTTATCTCTGGAGGCTTCGCATCCCCTTTAATGAGGTCGACTCCCCCAAGAATTACCTGACCAAGCTTTTGCGCTACGAACGCCTGCTGGATGCCCGGAACTCCCTCTCGCAGCTCGACGAGTTCGCTCGAGCGGCATTCGAATGCTGGGAGCGGCGCGTCCCGTTCGGGATCTACAATGTCGTCAATCCGGGGTCGGTGACCACGCGCGAAGTCATCGAGCTCCTGGAGCGTTCCCCCTTCGGCGGGCGGCTGATCGAGTCGGGGAAGCGCTTTGCCTTTTTCCCGGGAGAGGAAGCCTTTCGGAAGGTGGCGCGCGCCCCGCGCTCCAATTGCGTTCTCGACAGCTCCAAGCTCCAAGGCGTGGGAATCCACCTCGAAGAGGTTCACGAAGCGGTGGAGAGAGCGTGGAATCAGTGGCATCCAGAGGCGGCGGCATAGCGGAGAAAGGCGATGGAGCAGACGGGGCGTTGGCTGATCACGGGAGGTGCGGGATTCATCGGATCGAACTTCCTCCATCTTCTGTTTGCCGAAGGGCCGCGACCGGAGAAGGCGGTCACCCTCGACAAGCTCGCCTATGCAGGAAGAAGGGAGAATCTCGTCGGGTTGCCCAATGGGGAGACTCACCAGTTCGTGCAAGGCGAGATCGGGGACCAGCCGCTCGTGGGCCGTCTCTTGCGGGAGAACCGGATCGAAGGGGTCATTCATTTTGCGGCGGAAACCCACGTCGATCGCTCGATCGAGAGCGCGCAGCCCTTTGTCGAAACCAACGTGGTGGGATCCTGGCGGCTTCTCGAATCCGCGTGGGGCTATTGGCGGGAACTCCCGGGAGAGGAAAAGGAGCGATTCCGGTTCCTCCACGTCTCCACCGACGAGGTCTATGGATCGCTCGGGGCCGGGGAAGATCCGACGCCGGAGGGAGCCCCTTATGACCCCTCGAGCCCGTACGCCGCTTCGAAAGCGGCATCGGATCATTTCGTACGCGCCTACGCCAGGACCTTCGGCTTTCCCGCCCTCGTGACCCACTGCTCGAACAACTACGGGCCCAGGCAGTTCCCGGAGAAGATGATTCCGCTCATGATCCTGAATCTCCTGGAGGAAAAGCCGCTGCCGATCTACGGTGACGGCAGCAACCGGCGGGATTGGATCTACGTGGAGGATCACTGCCGGGCTCTGCGCGAGGTGCTCCTCCGAGGACGCCCGGGGGAGACCTACCATATCGGTAGTGGTGCCGGCTGCTCGAATCGGGAACTGGTGGAACGGCTCTGCGATCTGATGGGCGAGCTCAGGCCTCTCCCCCCGGGACGGTCCTACCGCGAGCGGATCGCCTACGTAGCCGACCGGCCGGGGCACGACTTCCGCTATGCGGTCGACTCCAGCAAGATCCGGCACGAGTTGGGCTGGAAGCCGCGGGAGACGTTGGAGGACGGCCTGCTCCGGACCATTGCCTGGTATCGGGAGAATCGAGAGTGGTGCGAGGCGATTCGGCAGGACGGTTTTGCACGGGAGCGGCTTGGACTTCTTCGAGGCTGATATGGGAGAACGACGAGGCATCGTTCTGGCGGGCGGATTGGGGACGCGCCTTTATCCGGCGACCCTATCGGTGAGCAAGCAGCTTTTGACGGTCTACGACAAGCCGATGATCCATTATGCCCTCTCGGTTCTCTTGCTCGCCGACATCCGGGAAATTTTGATCATCTCGACTCCGCACGATCGTCCGCTCTTCGAGCGCCTTCTAGGCGACGGGAGCGCGTTCGGCCTCCGCTTCTCCTACGCGGAGCAGCCCCGCCCGGAAGGTCTGGCGCAGGCCTTCGTGATCGGGGAGGATTTTCTGGCGGGAAGGCCCTCCTGCCTCGTGCTCGGAGACAACCTTCTCTACGGGCAGAGCCTGAGTCGGACTCTCGGCCGCATCTCCGCGGTTGCCGAGGGGGCGACGATCTTTGCCTATCGGGTCTCCGACCCCACGGCTTATGGCGTCGTCGAATTCGATGGGAGCGGACGGGTGCTTTCGCTCGAGGAAAAACCCAAACGGCCCAAGTCGGCTTACGCGATTCCCGGCCTCTACTTCTACGACGGGAGGGCTCCCGCGTTTGCCCGCGCCCTTGTTCCTTCCGCTCGGGGGGAGCTGGAGATCACGGATCTGAATCGCCGCTATCTCGCAGAAGGAACGCTTCGGGTGGAGACCCTCGGCCGCGGGATCGCCTGGCTCGACACGGGAACCCATGATGCTCTTGCGGACGCGGGCGCCTTCGTTCGGGCGATCGAGCATCGGCAAGGTTTGAAGATCGCCTGCTTGGAGGAAATCGCCTGGAGCAAGGGATGGATTGACCGAGAAGCCGTTCTTGCGCAGGCTCGGCGCATGGGCAAATCGGCTTACGGAGACTATCTGCGAAACCTCGTCGAGGAGGACGATCGCCGGTCCGCGGAGCTTTCCTGATGAGAAGAATCCCCCTGCTCGATTTTGGCCGGATCCCCGCCGAGGAAAGAGGTCGGCTGGAGGATGCCTTCGGGCGCGTGCTGAAAAGCGGACAATTCATCCTGGGCGCGGAAGTTGCCGCTTTCGAGAAGGAGTGTGCGGAGTTCCTTGGCGTTGCCCATGCGATCGGGGTTTCTTCCGGAACCGATGCCCTGCTGCTTTCGCTGGAATCCTTGGAGATCGGCCCCGGCGATGAGGTGATCTGCCCCTCCTACACCTTCTTTGCCACGGCAGGTTCGATTGCGCGGACCGGGGCGAAGCCGATCTTTGCCGACTCCTGTCCCGGCTGCTGGAATCTCGCTCCGCAGGAGGTCAGAAGGAAGCTCACCGCGAAGACGCGGGCCATCATCCCGGTCCATCTTTTCGGCCAGCCGGCGGCGATGAAGAACCTGCTTGCGGTGGGACAGGAGGCGGGGCTTGCGGTGATCGAGGATGCCGCACAAGCCTTCGGGGCGAGTTCCGATGGCCGAAAGGTGGGCGGAAGGGGGCTCCTGGGCTGTTTCTCTTTTTTCCCCACCAAGAACTTAGGGGCCTTGGGGGATGCGGGGCTGATCGCCACGCAGGATGGAGCACTGGCCGAAAGGATTCGGGCGCTCCGCGTTCATGGTTCCCGCGTCAAGTATCGGCATGAGTGGATTGGAGGGAATTTTCGAATCGATGCGCTCCAAGCGGCCTTCCTTCGGGCCCGGTTGCCGAGCGTCGAGGCCGGTCTGGAGATGCGCCGGCGCAATGCCGCGCTCTACGAGGAGGCATTCCTGGCGAGCGGCATTGCCGCCCTCTCTCCGGAGACGTGCCGCTGCCAGGGCGAGGAGAGGGTGACGCCGAAGTTCACAAGTCAACTCCTTTTGCCACGCAACAGTAGGGGCGAGCATACCTGGAACCAGTATGTGATTCGCTACCCGACCGATCGGGATGGCTTGCGTCGATTCCTCTCGGAGGAGGGCGTGCAAACCGAGGTCTATTATCCTCTGCCCCTGCACCAGCAGCCTTGCTTTCTTGACAGGGGTGGCGCAGCGGGCGAGTTTCCGGTTGCTGAGCGCCTTGCCCGTGAAACGCTGGCGCTCCCGATCTTTCCCGGCTTGTCGTCCGGCGAGATCGAGCGGGTCGTCGACCTCATCGTTCGCTTCGCCTCGCAAAAGGGGAAAGAGGCATAGGAGTGGTGGGGCTGCCCCCGGTTGGAAGCTCCGCGGGGAGGGAAGAGGAAATATGGCATCCAGGAGAGCCGGAAGGCGAGGAACCGCACCCGAGGGAGGGGCCGATCTTCCCTCCTTTCCCCGGCGGGGGGTTCGCCTCTACACACTCCTACCACTCCTTTTCGCTCTCGTCTTCCTGGCCTGGGCCGGAGCCCCCCCCTCTTCCGCGTCTCCTCCTGCCTCCGGCGATCCTGGGGCTTCCCCCGGCCAGCAGCCGGTCGAAATCAATGCGCAGGAGACGCACTTCGTCGGGGGAATCGCGACGGCGGAAGGGAACGCGGTCGTCCGATACGGAGAGGTCACTCTGTACGCCGATCGGGTCAGCTTCGACAACCGCACGCGCAACGTCTTCGCCGATGGAAACGTTCGTGTCTACACGGGCGAAAAGATCTTTCGGGCCGCCCACATGGTCTACAACCTCGATACCAAGGCGATCACGGCCAACGATTGGGGAATGGTCGATCTCCCCATCCTGGTATCGGGGGAAAAGCTGACGACGCCGGAAACCGACCATTACCATGTCGACCGGGGCATGGCCACCGTCGAAAATCGAGAGAAGCCCGGGCTTCAGGTAAGGGCCCATACGATGGATATCTATCCAGGGGATCGCCTGCTCATGCGAAACGTCACGATCTACATCAGTCATATCCCCGTTCTCTGGCTTCCCGCGATGAGTCAATCCCTCGACGGCGATTCGAACACGCTTATGGTGATTCCAGGGGATCGCTCTTATTGGGGATATTATTTGCTGATTGTCTATAACTGGAAATTCAACCCGCAGCTCAAAGCCTCGTTCCAGCTCAATTACTATTCGGATCGCGGGATCGCGTTGGGAAGCCTCTTCCAATACAGGCCGAGCGAGGATGGTTACGGTAATCTGCGCCTTTTCGGCCTGCCGTACGACCAAGGCTATCTGCTCAACTACTCCTCGCTCAAACGCTACGACGTGGGTCCCGAGCGCTTCATGGCCAGCCTGCAGCAGCGCTATCCCCTGACTCAGGAGCTCACGCTGACGACGGACCTCAACTATTGGACCGATCCCTACATTACCGAGGATTTTTACTACAACACCTACATGTCCAATCGCCAACCGAACAACGTGGCCTGGCTGAACTACTACCACCCCGGGTTCACGATCGATCTCCTGGTCCAGGATAACTTGATGGATTTCTTCAACGGCTTGAATCGGCTGCCGGAGCTCGACTTCGAAACGAATCGCGCCAAGATCTTCCATAGTCCGATCGCCTATGAAAGCCGCACGAGCGTCGTCAACTTCGAGCAGCAGTTCTCCAACCTCAATCCGCTGACGGGCAATCTATTCGGGCTCTACTACCCCTGGTTTCCCCTCAATCGCTTCTATCAGCAGAATGGGATGGGCAACGCCTACATGCTGAGCAACTATGGGGGTTGGCGCTGGGATACGCTCCAGCAGCTCTCCTATCCCCGGGAATATTTTCACTGGCTTTCGCTCACGCCGCGGCTCGGCGTCGAGGGAACCTACTGGTCGGATCAGAACGTCTACGGCAATGCGTTCAATGCCCCCATGCCGCTGATGATGAACCAGTCGAATCTGACCTTCGATCGTGGGCTCTTGATCGCGGGGCTGGACGCCTCCTTCAAGCTGGCGAAGACGTGGAACGACGTGGACATCGAAGCACTGGGAATCCACGGGCTGCGGCATGTGATTCAGCCCTTCGCCACATTCCAGTACATCCCGAACCCTTATGGAAACCCGTACAACATTCTTGGTTTTGACAGCCTCATGCCGACCATCACGCCTTCCCTCATCAATCCCATCGACTATCCCTCGGTCGATTCCTTCTTCGGAATGACCTACTTGCGTGCGGGGGCGACCCAGCGGCTACAGACCCAGCGCAACGGCCAGAACTACGACTTGATGGAGCTGACCCTCTTTACGGACGCCAACTGGGATCGGAAGTACAACACGCTTCTCATGCCGACGACCGACACGGTGAACGAGATCTACGGGACGTTCGATTTCAAGCCTGTGCCCTGGGTGATGTTCCACACCGATCTGGCGCTGCCGACCTACGACGAGGGATTTACCAATATCAACAACAGCTTGAGCTGGCAGTTCCATCGTTCGGATACGCTGACCCTGGGCTATCAATATTTGAATAATGTGACGATTCCGAGCAGCTTCTTCCCGGTTCCCCAGATCGCGTCGGGCTACCTTCCCCAAAACAACATGCTGCCGGTCGTCGCGCAGATTTCGCCGACCGTCCAGAGCATGGCCTACGTATCGGACTTTTGGCGAATCAGCGAGCACTGGCAGGTGAGCGGGACGCTCATGTATATGAGCCAAACCAACTCCGTCCCGGTGAAGATGTTCTCGATTTACCGGGATATGCAGGATTTCATCGTCTCGTTCAACTTCCAGGATTTCAGCTATCCGGGAGCCGCTTCGATCATCAACTACTATTTGGCCGTCACCCTGAAAGCCTTTCCCTCAATGAAAGTAGGTTATGGCCAATAGGTGTCAGGTCCCGGATGATTGCGTACTGTTTTTTGAAAGAGCTGCGGATGGGATTGTTGCCATGTTTTGAGGGCCTCAAGTGTGCGCGCGCTCTTCTCGCGCCAGTCCCGCTTCTCCTTGGCTTCCGCCCACTCACCGGGCTTTGGAACTTTGTGAGATCTGCAGGCTAAAACGAGATGAGCGGCTTGAGGACGCCATCGAGCTTTTTGGCCATGATCTCGAACGCGCGCTCGATCTCCTCGAAGGGAAAACAGTGGGTCGTCAGCTGCGTGGGATCGAGCCGTCCGCTTTGCAAGACCCGGAGAAGCCGCTCCATCCGCAGGCGGCCGCCGGGGCAGAGCCCGGTGCGGATCGTCTTCTCCGCCATGCCAAGCCCCCAAGCGTCGCGGGGAATGTGGACGAACTCGCCGGATCCATGGTAGCCGGCATTCGAAATGGTTCCGCCCGGCTTGGTGACCCGGACGGCGTTTTGAAAAGCGGTATCCATCCCGACCGCCTCGATCGCACCATCCACTCCTTCGCCACCGGTGATCTCCAGGATCCGAGCCACCGGGTCATCTCGGCTCATGTCGACGACGATATCCGCCCCATAGTGCTTCGCCAGCTCGAGGCGTTTCGGCACGGAATCGACTCCGATCACAAGGCCCGCCCCGCGCAGCCGGGCTCCGGCCACGGCCATGAGCCCTACCGGCCCAAGGGCGAAGACCGCAACGGTCCCCCCAATCGGGAGGTCGGCGTTTTCGGCTCCCATGAAGCCCGTGCTCATCATGTCGGCGCAATAGACCGCCTTTTCGTCGCTGACTCCATCCGGGATGTGAGCCAGATTCCCGTCGGCGTCATTGACATGAAAATATTCTGCAAAGACCCCGTCTTTCACGTTGGAGAACTTCCAACCGCCGAGCGCACCGCCGGACTGGGAAGAATGTCCCGCCTGTGCCGCGCGGTCGCTCCAGTCCGGAGTGATGGCGCCGGCCAGGACCCGCTCGCCCGGGCGGAACTCCTTGACCAGGATTCCCACCTCCTGAACGACCCCGACCGCCTCATGGCCCAGGGTCAAATCCTGTCGCGGGCCGATGGCGCCATGAAGGGTATGAACGTCCGAGGTGCAGATCAAGGCGGCCGTGGTGCGGATCACTGCGTCCAACGGTCCCGGCTTCGGGATCGGCTTGTCCAGGAAACCGACTTCGCCGATCTTGCGCATGACGAATGCTTTCACGAGAAGCCTCCGGTTTCGGGGTTCGCGGGCCGGTCGCCCGGGACCGGAATGGATGCTAGCAATTCTGCGCAAGCGGTGTCAATCCACCCTATTACCCGGGCCGATCTCCGTGCTCGTCTTCGCTCGGCGGGTGGAAATTGGGCTTGCGGGAACGGTTTCCAAGGGAAGAGACTTCGCAATCGCAGGGTCTGGTGCCGGGCTGGTGTGCGGGCTGACGGAATGATTTCCTTTCCCCAGGAACGCTCTCGCCTTCTTTTCCGTGGGCGGCAAACGATGTCTGCGCTCGCAAGATCCTTGCGGCGGTTCCTGGTTGTCGCAACCGTGATCGGCTCTCTTTGGGCGGCGCAGGAGGCGAAGGCGGAAGAACCGGCCCCGGCTCCCGAAAGGCGGGTCGTGCGTTTCGGGGATCTCCCCGACCTTGAGAAGAAGGAGGGACCCCATCCGAAGGGTGTTTGGGTTTACGGGCGGTTTACCGCTCGTACCGCGCTTTCCGGGGGAGTCTTTCTCGCCTCGGTAAACGAAGGGATCAACTTGCCGGATTGGGAAGAAAACTTCAGCATCGTCAATAACCCCGGAGATTTCGTTTTTCGGCGGGTCGTTTTTCGAGCCAGGCTGCCTCTGCCGGAGATCCGCAGAGGGACTAAGTTCGCTATTCCCAGGGATCGGCCCGCCAAGCTCATCGAGGTTGCTCGAGTGGACGGAGTCATTGCTCGCCTTGTGCTCGAGAGCGCGCCGACGATCGAGTCCCAGGACGGGGCGGGCCGAGCGGCAGCTCGGCCACAGAGCCCAAGGGAAGGGAGCGGCGCCGGGGGCTATCCGCCCCGGAGAATCGTCCCTTTCCGGGAGCTCGGCTCGATTGCCAAGACCGAAGGAGTCCACTCGGAAAATCTCTGGACCTGGGGAAAATTCAGCGCGCGCTCGAACCTGCGCGAGGGGATCGTCTCGGCGACGCCGGCGGGGATGGAAACCCGGCGCGGGCTTGAAACAGCGATCACCGGCGCGGCGACGTTCTATTTGCCGTACTTGGCGTACTTCGTGCTCGGCGCGGAGGAACCGGTTCACCGGATCATTTTCCGTGTGTACCAACCGAGAATGATCCGAAACGGCGACTTGATCGAGGTTACGAAAGAAAGTCCGGCCCGCGTAAAGCGGATTTTCACTGCCGGAGGAATCCTCGTCTGGCTCGATCTCGATCCCCCGGTGCCGGCCGCGATCCCGCTCGAATTGGGTGAATCGGGGAATGGCGGACGCGAAGCCGCTCCGCCTGCTACTCCGCCCGGGCCGGCTTCCGCCGAGCGAGTATCGGTGGAATGACCCCGGGGATCGGCCCCTCCCCTCGCGAAGAGGGCGGCGAGGTCGAACGGGTCGACTTCCCAGCCTGACCTTGTCGAGGGCTAGGCTCACGGGGTAGACTGAGGTTCATGGAGGTCACTTATTACGGGCACTCCTGCTTCGCATTGAAGGTCGGCGGCTCATCCCTCCTTTTCGATCCCTTTCTCACCGGGAATCCGCTTGCGGCCGATTTGCGGATCGAAGAGATTCCCGCCGACTATCTTTTGGTCTCGCATGGGCATCCGGATCACATCGGGGATGCACCCGAGATTGCCGAGCGGACCGGGGCGCTCGTCGTGTCGAGCTTCGAGGTGGCGGAATGGCTGCTCAAGCGGGGGGTGGAGCGAGTCTATGCGATGAACCTGGGAGGGAAGAAGGAGTGGCCTTTCGGCGTGGTCCACTCTGTCGTCGCCCACCACTCGAGCAGCCTCCCGGACGGCAGCTACGGCGGTTCGGCGGGAGGTTTCGTGATTCGCACCTCCGAGGGGACGGTCTACTACTCCGGGGATACCGCACTCTTCGGGGACATGAAGCTGCTGGGGGAGATCTATCATCCCATCACCCTGGCGATTCTTCCGATCGGAGACACGTTTACCATGGGGACGGATGACGCGATTCGCGCGGCGGAGCTTCTCGGTTGTCGGAATGTGATGGGAGTCCATTATGACACCTTCGAAGGAATTCGCATCGACAAGGGTGCGGCCCGAGAGGCTTTTTCGGCCGCGGAGCTCAACCTGTATCTCCTGCCGATCGGCGGAACATTGACGGTTTCGGAAACCGGACGGGTTTCGGAAGAACCATGAACCGATTGGCCGCGGCAAAAAGCCCCTATCTCCGGCAGCATGCGGCCAATCCGGTCGACTGGTATCCCTGGGGAAGCGAGGCTTTCGCCAAGGCGAAAGCAGAGGGAAAGCCGATCTTTCTTTCGATCGGATATGCGACCTGCCACTGGTGCCATGTGATGGCGCACGAATCCTTCGAAGACGAGAAGGTCGCGGAGCGGCTCAATCGGGTGTTTGTGCCGATCAAGGTCGACCGAGAGGAGCGGCCTGACGTGGATCAGGCCTACATGGCCTTTGTCCAGGCCGCCACCGGGCGGGGAGGTTGGCCCATGAGCGTCTGGCTGACCCCGGATCTCAAGCCGTTTTACGGAGGAACCTACTTCCCGAAAAGCGATCGGTGGGGGTTACTGGGATTCCTTTCCGTTTTGGACCAGATTGCCGAGCTCTGGTCGCGTCATCGGGAGGATCTGGTGCTCCGCGGCGAGGAGATCGCGGGGCGGCTCCGAGAAGCCTTGGCCGGAAGCCGTCCAGGCCCGCCGGAGGGAGGTCGGGCGGCGGATCGCGCATTCGAGGAGTTTTCGAGAGCGTTCGATCCGGAATGGGGCGGCTTTGGCCCCAAGCCGAAGTTTCCTCGGCCCGCCGCGCTCCACTTCCTCCTTCGCTATGCCGCCACGAACCGGGGACGGCCCCAAGGGGAACGTGCCCTCTCGATCGTTCGGCAGACCCTCGAGGCGATGACTCGCGGAGGAATTCGAGATCAGATCGGCGGCGGCTTCCATCGTTATTCGGTCGATCGGTTCTGGCGGGTCCCCCATTTCGAGAAGATGCTCTACGATCAGGCGCAACTCGCCTCCGTCTACCTGGAAAGCTTCTGTTGCAATGGTGGCGCGCGATCCGAATCGATCGTTCGCGAGATTCTCGACTATCTCTTGCGCGATCTCGCGTTTGCCGACGGGGGATTTGCCTCGGCGGAAGATGCGGACAGCCTCTCTCCCGAGGGTGGGCCTGCCCGGGAGGGCGCCTTTTATCTTTGGACCTACCGGGAGCTCGCGGAGGTTCTGGAGCCCGAGGAATTGGCGTTGGTTGTCGAGCTCTGGGGGGTGCGGCCTGAAGGAAATATCCCGGCGGATGCCGATCCTCACCAGGAACTGGCCGGGAGCAACATTCTCTTCGAGAGCGAGCCGATCGAGGAGATTGCCAGCCGGCGAGGTCTTTCGCCCGGAGAAGCGGAGAGGCTCCGGAGTGCCGTGGCCGGCAAGCTGGTGCGGGCGCGCAGCCGAAGGCCTCGGCCCGCGAAAGACGACAAGGTAGTGCTCGGCTGGAACGCTCTGGCCGTTTCGGCGCTCGCCCGCGCGGGGCTGCTGCTGGGCGAGGAGCGTTACCGGGAAGCGGCGGAACGCACGATGGGGTTTCTCCTTTCGGCGCTTTTCGAGCCGGCCACGGGAAAGCTCTTTCGCCTCTATCGAGAGGGGCGGGGCGAGGTCGAGGCCTTTGCCGGCGATTATGCGATGCTGGTGGCGGCCCTCCTCGATCTCTTCGAGGTTACGCAGGAGGCCGGATGGGTGGAAAAGGCGCTCTTCTTCCAAGACCGGATGGAAGCCCTTTTCCGCGATCCCGAATCGGGCGCCTATTGGACGAGCGGGGAGAAAGCGAGCCCGGTCCCCTTCCGGATGCGGGAAGAGTACGACGGAGCGGAGCCGGCGGCGATCTCGATTGCGGCGGCCAACCTCCTGCGCCTTGCCGCCCTGCTGCCCGAAGAGAGGTGGCCTGGGCGGCTCGAAGCCCTCTTTCGAGCCGAAGCCGACCGGCTCGCCGACGGACCGACGGCTCTGCCGCAGCTCTTGGCAGCCTATCTCGACTCGACCCGTCCCCGCACCTCGGTGGCCGTCGTGGGCGCGCGGGACGACCCGCGAACCCGGTCCCTCTTCGCGTCGGCGATGTCCGGCCTCTCTTACCGGAAGCTTCTTCTTTGGATCGAGCCGGGCAAGCGCTTTCCTTTTTTGGGCGAGCAGGAGGCCTTCTACCTCTCGCTCCCTGCGCGGGAGGAGGGTCCCGTCGCCTACCTCTGCCAATCCTTTGCCTGCTCCGAGCCCATTTCCGATCCGGAAACGCTCCGCGAACGCTTACGAGCGGCCTCTTAAGAGGCCGAGGCCGATGTCCCGGGCGAAGCTCGGCCCGCGGAAGACAAAACCCGTATACGCTTCGAGAAGGACGGCTCCCGCATCGAGCTTCTCCTGGGCGTCGGCGGCATCGAAGATCCCGCCGGCGGCGACGAGGGGCAGGCGGCCTGCGCTTTCCCGGGCCAGGAAACGGATCGTCTCGGTGCTCCGCTGGGCCAGCGGCCTGCCGCTCAGCCCGCCTACCAGGCCGCGCGGACCGGGGGTCGGCAGGGTATTCGTCGCAACCAAGCCGTCGCAGGGAGCGCGCAGAAGCAGTTCGAGAATCGCGCCTAGCTCTTTTTCCCCGAGATCGGGCGCGATCTTCACCAGGATCGGCTTGGCGGGGGGCGGGTTGGCTCCGGCGACCGCTTCCAGCACGGTTTGCAGATGCTTCTCCTGTTGGAGGGATCGCAGCCCGGGAGTGTTCGGCGAGCTGAGGTTGAGCACGAAAAAGTCGCCGTAGGGCCGCAGGAGGGAGAAGGCACGCGTGTAATCGCCGGCGGCCCGATCGAGATCGGTCTGCCGGGATTTGCCCACATTGATGCCCACCGGAAAGTTTGGCCACTGCTTCTTGGCCCGGCGACGAGCGAGCCGGAGGGCGACCCGCTCTGCACCCTCGCTGGGGAAGCCAAGCCGATTCCAGAGGGCTTCGGATTGCGGCAGGCGCTGGAGGCGCGGTGCAGGGTTGGGTTCTTGCGGGACGGGAGTCACCGTGCCGATCTCGCAGAAGCCGAATCCCAAAGCCTCCCAAGTGGCGAGCGCAACGCCGTTCTTATCGAAGCCGGCGGCAAGACCAAGCGGGCTCGGAAAACGGAGACCCCAGACCGTCCGTTCGAGGCCTGAGGGTAGAGGAGGCAAGAGCAGCCGGAGGAAGCCTTCCGCCCGAGAATGGGCGCAAAGAGAAAGGGCGATCCGGTGCGCGCTTTCCGGAGGGAGACAAAAGAGAAGAGGGCGGAGGAGCGTTCGGTAGAGCACAAGGGAAGTTTCCGGAAGTCCGGCGGCCTTGACAATCCGTAAGCCGCAGAACGGGAAGGAACAAACGGCTGGATTGCCGGAGGAGGAGACCTTAGTCTAGGGATAAGCAGGGCCCATGCACCGGTTTGTCCTCGATACGAGCGTTTTCACCAATCCGGACGTCGCCTCTCAGTTCGGAGAAGACGAGGCGGCGGTGGGTAGCTTCCTCGACTTGGCCCGGCGGGTTCCTGCGGAATTTTATATGCCGCTCTCCATCTACGAAGAGTTGCGGAAGATGCGGGATCTCGAGTCTCTGATCGGATATTTCGAATCGGTGATTCGGATTCGTTCCCCCCGCAGATCGGATCTGCAGATCCCGGGAGATTTTCTATACGACTTCATCGACGAAGTCCGGAAGCGGATCGACCATGGGTTGCGCATTGCCGAGGAGCATGCCAAGCGCGCCAGCGCGGCAGCGGAGATGGGGCAGCTTCTTCACCAGCTCCGAGAGCGTTACCGGGAAACCCTGCGTCGGGGGATTCTCGACAGCCAGGGAGATGTCGACGCGGTCCTCCTTTCCTTCGAACTCGAGGGGAGCCTGGTCGCCGCCGACGAGGGAATGCGGAAGTGGGCGGATCGGATGGGGGTGATGATCGTCGATGCGCGCCACTTCCGGGAGCTGCTTTGTCATCTAGTCGAAGCGAAGGGAGCCGCCGAGAGCATTCCGGAGAAAACCCGTGGTTGAACGGTAGAGCTTCTCGAATCGGAGGACCCAGGTCCCGCCTTCGTCCTGAAGGCTGACGAGGCGGGTTTCTCCCTCATGGCCGTGGATCTGCCCAAGGGCGTCGAGGAGTCGAAGGGCATTTTCTCGGGCGTGGAAGCGGCAGCAGAAGGAGCCGGCGCATCGGCCTTGTCGAGCGGCGGCGATTCTCTCCCCAAGAGCGGAAAGGAAGGCTTTTCCCAGCCGTCGGTGCCATTCTTCCCGATCCGTCACCTCCATGTCCTCCAAGAAAAGAGCCAGCCGCAAAACCCGTTCGGTGAAATATTCCGGAGGCACATCGAGATAGCGCTCGGTCATGGAAGCGATGTCGGAGAGTTCCGCACTTCCCGTGACATATTTGGCACGGAAGCTCCGCGGCGAGTCCTCCTTGAGGACGACTCCTTCTCGCTCCTGCGCATCAAGCCGCCAGAGGATTGTCCGGAGCTCCCGCAGATCCTTCGGATCGATTCGGCCATAAAAGGGAACCTCCGGAAGGCCGAAGGATCGGGCGAGCGCGTGTCTTTCCTCGACCGGTAAAAAGCCCTCGACGCCTTGCCGGATCACGTCGAAGAGAAAAAAGCCGATGCCTTGCCGCACCAGGGGAGAGGTGCCCTCGATGTAGGGCGTCTCAGGTCCGGTCACCTCCCCACAGAGAATCAGGTCCGGGTGGGCGGAGAAGATCGACGGATCGACCAAGTCGGCCCACCGGTCGGTCGTAAAGGGGCAGACGAGCCCCCCGCGGGTGGCGGCATAAATCTCATCGCCGGCGCGGAAAATCCGCACATTGTAGCCGTCGACCTTTTCTTCGACCCAGAATGGGGCGTGGAACTGCGTGAGAATTCCGGACAGGGTCTGGACCCGGCCGATCTTCGGATAGCCGGGCACGACGACCCCTTCGGCGAAGAGAGTGCCGCGCGGAAGGCCCTGCCATTCATGGAGAAGCCGGGCATATGGCCAGCGGCCGAAAGATTCTTGCTTCGCCTTTTTCGCAACGATCGCCGCGTGAATGTCGGATTCGGGAATCACCTTCTGCCTTCCGCCTCCTCTAAGGGGATTGGGGTCTCACTTCCCGATGCAGAACCGCCGGAAGATCTCATCGAGAATCTCTTCGCTGGTAACCGCCCCCAGGACCTCTGCCACGGCTTGCAGAGCAGCGCGCAGCTCCAGACACCAGAGTTCGCAGGCCAGCCCGCTTCGGAAGGCGTCGGAAGCCCGCTCCAAAGCTGCTACGGCACGCCGAAGAGCGGCTTCCTGTCGGGCATTGACTGCGCTCCCGGTCACCGCTTCCGGGGCGAGGGCGGCGATTTCCTGGTAAATCCGGCGATCGAGCTCTTCCAAGCCCTGACCGGTGAGCGTGGAGACGCAGAGCTGCGACCGGCGCTCCGCGTGGATGCCTAAGTCGGATTTGTTGGCCACGAGCAGGTACCGTTGATGCGGGAGCAGGGTCGGAAGGCGAAAGTTGTCGCTCTCGGGCGGCTCCGGCGCGGTCGACACATGGATGACGATCTCCGCAAACCGAAGAGCCTCCTCGGCGCGGCGAATCCCTTCGGCCTCGACCGGGTGTTCGGCGAGTCGATGGCCGGCCGTGTCGACGAGGCGGACTGGAAAGCCGTGGATCTGGCAGAGGGATTCGATCGTATCCCGCGTCGTGCCGGGATGAGGAGAAACGATGGCCCGGTTTTGGCGCAGGAGGGCGTTGAAGAGGCTGGATTTCCCGACATTGGGAGACCCGGCGAGAACCACGACGATGCCCTCCCGGAGCAGGCGGCCCGTCGGAGCGGTGCCGGCGAGGCCGGAAAGCTCACTCCTCAATCGGTCGATGCGGCGGAGCAGGCTCTCTCCGACCTCCGGATCGATGTCTTCTTCCGGAAAATCGAGATGGGCTTCCGCGTGAGCAACGAGTTCCAGGAGGATGACCCTGGCTTCGGCGAGCTTCCCGCCGAGCCTTCCCTCTTTCATTTCCTGAGCGGCAGCGAGGGCGAGAAGACTCCCGGCATGAATAAGATCCGCAATCGCTTCGGCCTGGGTCAGGTCGAGCTTGCCGTGGAGAAAGGCGCGCTGGGTGAACTCTCCGGGAAGAGCTGCTCGGGCACCCCGGGAGAAATAGGCGGCGAGGATCCTGTCGACCAGGAGTGGATTCCCGTGGCAGGAGATCTCGATCATCTCCTCTCCGGTGTACGAACGGGGCTGCTGCCAATAGAGAAGAACCGCATCGTCTAGTCTCTCTTCCGCATCCCAGAGTTCCCGATGCCAAGCTTTCTGGGGTAGCCAGGAAACCGGTTTCCTCAGCAGGAGTTCGGTGATTTCCCGGGATCGCGGACCGCTGACTCGAATCACGGCCAAGGCCGCCGGGGCCGCCGGAGTGGCGAGTGCCGCAATGGTCTCATTCATGCAGGGTAACCGATTCAATCTGCCGTTTTCTCCTGCTTCTGTCATCTGCTTCGTCGGGACTTGGGTTTTTGTCCCTCCTCGCCGGTTGTCGTCCCAGCGCTCCGGCGGAAAACCTGCGCCCCATCTTGTCTCCAGTCCCATTCGCGGCACCTCGGGCACGAACTTTGTGAAACAGGCAGGTGAAGAACATTGGTGGGAGGTTCCCTGCAGGATACGATCGCACGTCTCGGACCATGGCAAGCCAACTCTTCGAAGGTCAGGAGTTTCGTTCGGATCAGCGAGGTTCCGTCGCCCGGGTGCTTCTGGAGCGAAAGCGGGACTGTCTGCTCGATTACGCCGTTCCGGAGAGGCTGGTGAAGCAGATCGAGGTTGGCGCTCATGTCCGGGTCCCCTTGCGGCGTGCCGAGACGACGGGATGGGTGATCAGTTTCCCGGCGAGGCCTGCCGTCGAAGGGCTGCGCGAGCTCTCCGCGATTTCTTCGGAGCCCTTTCATCTTTCGGCCACGCTCCTCCACTTGGCCGAGTGGGTCGCCGGCTACTACTGCGCCCCACTGGCCGCGACGCTCGCCTGCATCTTGCCTGCACCGGTGCGCCGGGCGAGAACGCAGGAGCAGCTTCTGGTCGCCTGCCTACCCGGGTGGGAGGAAGCAGCGGTGGATCGGCTGGGCTGCTCTCCTCGCGAGAAACGGGCATGGGCACGATTGCGTGAACTCGGACCCAGTTGGTTGACGGAACTCTGCGCGAGCACGGGCACAGGGCCGCAAATCTGGAAAAAGCTCGTGGAGCGGGGGCTTGTCGAGCTGCGGAAGGCGCAGAGGGCGAGGCATCCCTTGGGGAGTCTTCCCCCGGGACCCGGAGAGCTTCCGGTCTTGACCGAAGATCAGGCGGGGGCGTTCGAAGCGGTTCGCACGGCCATTCGGCAAAATGGTTTTTCTCCCTTTCTCCTTTTCGGCGTCACGGGGAGCGGCAAAACGGAGGTCTATCTTCGGTCGGTGGGAGAGGCGCTCTCCCAGGGAAGATCCGCCCTGGTCCTAGTCCCGGAGATCGCCTTGACCCCGCAGCTCGTGGAGCAGGTGCAGAGCCGATTCGGCGATCGACCCGGAAAAGTTGCTCTCTGGCACAGCCGGCTTTCGGCGGGAGAAAGACATGACCAGTGGCGGGATATCGTCTGCGGACGGGCAAGAGTCGTCGTGGGCGCGCGTTCCGCGGTCTTTGCTCCACTGCGTGGACTCGGCCTCATCGTCGTCGACGAGGAACACGAGAGCGCCTACAAGCAGGGAGAAACTCCGCGCTATCACGCCAGAGATGTCGCCGTGATGCGCGCTCGCCGGGAAGGCATTCCTGTGCTCTTAGGCTCCGCTTGTCCTTCTCTGGAGTCCTATGCCAATGCCCTCGCGGGAAAATATCGTCTGCTCGAGTTGCGCGTGCGCGTCGAGGACCGGCCTCTCCCTCTTGTCCGCATCGTCGATCTCCGTCGACGGGCGAAGAAGAGCAGAGCGGTCGTGGGAGCCTCCTCTCCCGAAAGACCCTGGCTTTCCCCTGAGCTCCAGGAAGAGTTGGCGAAGCGGTTGGCGCTGCGGGAGCAGGCGATTCTCTACGTCAATCGGCGTGGTTATGCGCGAGTCCTCCAATGTTCGGATTGCGGAGCCGTGAAGGAGTGCCCGCACTGCAGCGTCGCTCTGACCTACCATCGGGCGGGCGAAAACCTCCGCTGTCACTTCTGCGGCCACTCCGAGCCCTTTCCGACCGCTTGTTCCGCCTGCCCCGGTGGACGCTTCGATGCGCTGGGTACCGGAACGGAGCGCATCGTCGAGTCCGTCGAGGCGGCTTTTCCGTCGGCAAAGGTCTTGCGAATGGATTCAGACTCGATGGCAAAAAAGGGCGCTCTGCCGGACGCCTTGCGGGCATTTGCCGAGCGCCGCTTCGACATCCTCGTGGGAACCCAGATGGTAGCCAAAGGGCTCCATTTTCCGAGAGTCACCCTGGTCGGGGTTGTGCAGATCGACGGACTCCTCCACATGCCCGACTTCCGCTCCGCGGAAAGGGCCTTCCAGCAGCTTCTTCAAGTTGCGGGGCGCTCCGGGCGGGGGGAAACGCGGGGTGTCGTCTACGTCCAAACCCGCTGTCCGGTTCACCCCGCGATTCAGTTCGCGCGGCACCACGACTATCGCGGCTTTGCCGAGCAGGATCTCGACTTTCGCACTTCGTTCGGCTATCCGCCGGCAACGCGCCTTCTCCTCCTAATCTGGAAGAGCCGCAGCGATGAGCTCTGTCGGCGAGCGGCGGAAAGCGAGGCTGGCGAGATTCGCCGGAGGCTCGACGGCCTCGCCGAGGGGGGAGAGATCCTCCCCGCCCCGATCCTGCGGCTCCAAGGAGCCTTCCGCTATCAACTTCTTCTGAAGACGAACCGGATGGTCGAGGCGAGCCGAGTTCTCAAGCGATGGACGGAAACCCGAACCCGCCGCACGGAAGTCGATCTCGTCGTGGACGTCGATCCCGTCGAGTTCTTGTAGCCTGCCGGCCGCTCAGACTGCTGCCGGCGTGAGGAACTCCTCTCCCTTCTGCCAGTCGCAAGGGCAGAGCTCCCCCGACTGCAACGCGTCGAGCACGCGCAGCACCTCTGCGGGGTTGCGGCCGACCGAAAGATCGTTGACCGATACGAACCGAATGACGTTGTGCGGATCGACGATAAAGGTCGCTCGGAGCGCGACTCCTTCGGTCTTGTGCAGAATGCCGAGCGCGGTCGAGAGTTCGCGTTTGATGTCGGCGAGCATCGGAAAGGGGAGCCCTTTCAGGCTTGGATGGTGGAGCCGCCAGTTGAGGTGGACGAACTCGCTGTCCGTCGAAGCCCCGTAGAGCACCGCGTGGCGGTCGGTGAACTCCTTGATCCGTTCGCCGAATCCGACCAGCTCGGTCGGGCAGACGAAGGTGAAGTCCTTCGGCCAGAAAAAGATCACCTTCCACTTGCTGCCATGCGTTTCGTCGGATATGTCCGTGAACGCGGTATCGAACTTCAGGCCTTCCGGTCCTCCCTGGACGGCCTTCAAGGTAAATTTTGGCAGATGGTCGCCTACAGTCAGCATCGTTGTCTCCTACTCCGAGTTTAAAGATAAAGAATGAACTACTCACATACGACCGATGCACGGACCAGTCAAGGGAGTGACCGCATCACCTCGAGGAGCCTGCGGCCGCCTCGCGCCGGCGCAGGGCCTCGGCATAGGCCGCTTCGTACTGCCCTGCGGTCTGCGTCCAGGAGAAGAGCTTCTCCATTCCCTCGGCTCGCAGCGCGGTCACGGTCGATGGAGAGTTTTTCCAGAGTTCGATCGCCCGCCGGCAGGCGGAGGCG
>NZ_CABFVA020000013.1 GCF_902143375.2 Methylacidimicrobium tartarophylax
CCTACGGCGGCATCCCCGCCGCCGCTCCGAATCCAACCAAGGCGATGGGCGTCTGGGATATCGTCAAGGGGAAGCCGATCGTCAACATTCCCGCCTGCCCGATGAACCCCGCCAACCTGATCGGAGTCGTCCTCCACTTCGTCCTGACGGGAACGCTCCCCGAGCTCGATTACCTGCTCCGGCCGAAGTTCGCCTTCGGCTACCGCATTCACGATAACTGCGAGCGTCGCGCCCATTTTGACGCCGGCGAATATGTCGAACGATGGGGAGACGACGGGGCACGAAACAACTTCTGTCTCTACAAAATGGGCTGCAAGGGTCCGATGACCTTCAACAACTGCTCGATCATCCGTTACAACGATGGGACCAACTGGCCGATCGGGGTCGGACGGGGATGCATCGGCTGCTCCGAGCCTGGTTTCTGGGACAAGTATGCCTACGAACGGCCGATGGCGGGCGCCAACATTCCCGTCCCCGGCCTCTTCGACCTCGGGATCGAGAGAAGCGTCGACATCCTCGGCGTCGGCCTGCTGACCGCAGCCGGAGCCGGCATCGCGATCCATGCCTTCCTGAGCGCCAAGTATGGAAAGAAGTCGGAGGAGGCTCCGTCCGCTGAGCCTCCCAAGGAGAAGTCATGAGCAGGCGCATCGTCGTCGACCCGATCACCCGTATCGAAGGCCATCTCCGCATCGAAGCGGTGCTCGACGAGACCAACCTGATCCAGGACGCCTACGCCTCCGGAACGATGTTCCGGGGGATCGAGACGATCCTCAAGGGCCGCGATCCGCGGGATGCCGGGCTCTTGGCGATGCGAATCTGCGGAGTCTGCACCGGGGTCCACTACTGGACCAGCATCCGAGCGGTCGAAGACGCCTTCGGAGTCCGCGTTCCCAACAACGCCCGGCTCGTCCGGAACCTGATTGCGGGTTCTCTCTACCTCCACGACCATCCGGTCCACTTTTACCACCTCCATGCGCTCGACTGGGTCGACGTGATCTCGGCGCTCAAGGCCGATCCGCGCAAAGCGGTCGACGTGGCCTATCAGTTTACCGACACGCCCTGGAATGTGAGCGTCGAGCATTTCCGACAAGTCCAGGAGCGGCTGAACGGCTTTGCCGCGCAGGGCCGCCTGGGAATCTTCGCGGGCGGTTACTGGGGAAACCCGAGCTACCGCTTCTCCCCCGAGGAAAATCTCATCGCCGTCTCCCACTATCTCGATGCCTTGGCGATGCAGCGGGGTGCGGCCAAGATGATGGCGATCTTCGGGGGAAAGAACCCGCACCCGCAGTCGATCGTCGTAGGAGGGGTGACCTGCGTTCAGGACATCGAGAATCCCAGCCGGATCTCCCTCTTCCAGACCCTGCTGGAGGAACAGCACCGTTTTATCCGCCAAGCCTACCTCCCGGACATCCTCATGGCCGCTCATGCCTACCGCGAGGAGGGCCTTGCCGGCATCGGATCGGGCCTCAAGTCTTATCTGGCCTACGGTTTCTTCGACATGGACAACGAAGGCCCCGGGCGGGGAAAGACCCTCTTCCCAAGCGGGATGGTCTTGGCAGGCGATCTATCGAAGGTCTACGACTTCGAACCGTCGAAGGTCACGGAGGACGTTCTTCACTCCTGGTACCGCGGCCAAGACAGCCTCCATCCCTACGCGGGCGTGACCGATCCCGCCTTCACCGGCCTCCGGAAGGAAGGGGAGATCGCCTATCTCGACAGCGACGGCAAGTATAGCTGGATCAAGGCCCCCACCTATGATGACCACCGGGTGGAGACCGGTCCCTTGGCCCGCCTCCTGGTCGGCTATGCGCGAGGCGACGCCCGGATCCGGGAAGCGGTCGACGGGACGCTCCGGCGCGGAGGACTGCCCGCTACCGTCCTCTTCAGCACCCTCGGTCGGACGGCGGCGCGGGCGATCGAAACCGACCTCGTCGCGGAGGCAATGGCCGGTTGGGCGCAGGAGCTCGCCAAGAATACGGCGACCGGGGACCTCTCGACCTGGACACCCTTCGACTTCGCGAAAGTCTCCCGGGACGCGCAAGGCTGCGGCTTATCCGAGGCCCCGCGAGGAGCGCTCGGCCACTGGATCAAGATCCGGGATGGAAAGATCGAAAACTACCAGGCGGTCGTCCCCACCACCTGGAATGCTTCTCCCCGCGACCGCAAAGGCCGGCGGGGAGCCTACGAGGAGGCCCTGATCGGCACCCGTCTGGCCGATGCCGACCAGCCCTTGGAGATCCTCCGGACCATTCACAGCTTCGATCCCTGCCTCGCCTGCTCGGTCCACATCGTCGACTTCCGCGGGAGAGACTTGGGCACCTACCGCGTGCTCTAGATCGGAGGTCGTAGCGGAGAAACGTTCGATGAAAGGAGAAGCAAGCGGAAAGATCGTTCGGGTGCTCCGGATGCCCGTCAGCTGGCGGATCTTCCACTGGGCCAACTTTGTTGCGGTCTTTGCGGCGGTCATCACCGGCATCTATATTGCCCGGCCCTACTACCAAGCCATGATCGCCGAGCCGGCGGTCCGGAAGTTCGTCATGGGATGGAACCGGGCGATCCACCTCTACGCCGCGATCACGGTCGACGTTCTCTGCGTCATCTCCTTCTATCTTTATTTCCTGAGCCGATTCGAGCGCCCCGTCCGCAAGCTTCTTCCAACCAAGGAGCATCGACGGGAATTCTTCGAGGTGCTGGCAAACTTCTTCACCTTCAACCGGAGGAAGCGTTTCAACTCGGCCGAGCTCGACTCCTTCAACGCCGCCTGGTTCACTCTCCTCCATCTCCTTCTCCTCTTCCAGCTCTTCACCGGCCTCCAACTCTATGTCTATAGCTTGGAAAGCGGCCTCAGCGCGGTGGGGGGCTGGTGGCCCTGGCTCATGCACACGGCGACCGATTGGACTTACTGGGCCTTCGGAGGCCGAATGGGCGTCCGCTGGGTACACCATTTCACGATGTACCTGCTCCTCGCCTGGATCGCCTTCCACGTCTATTATGAGATCTGGCGAACCGTCTACTGGCGGGAAGGCGACATCGCGATCGCCTTCGGAGGGGAAAAGATCGCGCGTCGGCAACCCGGACCGGCCACCCAGTGATCTTGCCGTCATCGGCTTGGGAAACGTGATCCTCCGGGATGAAGGGCTCGGCGTGCTCGCAACCTGGATTCTGGAGGCCAACTATGCCTTTTCTCCGGAAGTCCGCTTCTTGGACGGCGGCGTCCTGGGCCTCGACCTTGTTTCCGAATTCGAGCGCCATTCGACGCTCCTCGTGCTCGATGCAGTCGCCAGCCTCGACCCGCCGGGAACGATCTACCGCTTCCCCGGCGAAGCGCTCTGGAAGAGGGAAGGCCCGGCCCGAACAGCCCACGAGGTCGACCTGCTCGATGTGCTGAAAGTCGCAAGCCTCCTTGGACCCGTCCCGAATCTGGTCCTCCTCGGCATGGTTCCCGCGGAGGTCGGCGGACCCGCGCTCGGTCTTTCCCCCCTCCTGCAAAAGCCCTTCCGCCGCTACCTGGCCGCCATCCTCCGGGAAATTCGCCATCTTGGGATTCGGGTGCGCAACAAGGCCAGAATCTCTCTTCCCGAAATCCTCGAGGCAAAGACGAGAAACGAACGACCATGAACCCCTCCTCGGCCGTTCTTCTGCTCCGACTCGACCGGTTCGATCCCGAAAGCGGACTTTTCGCCTCGTTTCCGGATTCGCCCCGCGTACCCCTCCTCCGCTTTGCTCCTCTTCCCACCGGCGGAAGGCAGATCCTGGAAGCGATCGGAGCCCTCGATGAAAACGCCGCGCGCCTCCTGCCGAATTTCCGAAGAAGGTTCCCAAAGATCTATGAGGCTCTCGAATCGATCGGCAACGGCCTCCCGAGCGGCGAGGAGAAGAGCCTCTTCTTCTTTCTCTCGGTCTGCAGCATCGCCCTCCAGATCGAAGAATCCGATGTCCGGGACGCCGCCTCTCTGGCCTCCGGCTTGGAGGTCGACTATGCTCTCTTTCCGGAAAACGAACACTGGTTCGTCAATCTGCGCGCGACCCTCCGCAGCCTCTGGAGCTACAAGCTGGCGGAGGTCCCCAACGCCATCCTTCTCTTCTCGATCTTCGACTCGCTTGGACAGACGCTCGGATCCTTTGCGGGACGCTGTGGAGAACTTTTGCAGACCCAGACTCTCCGGTTGTCGGGAGACCTCGAGACCAACCCTTTCCTTCGGGCAGGCCTTCGCCGGAGCCTCCCCCGGAAGATTGCGATTGTGGAAGACACGTCGGCTTCCGGGAGTTCCTCTCCGGACGGTCTCAATGCTTCCGGACCAGGGACCGAGGGCTCCGATCCCGTTTCCCCTCCGACCGCTCCCGTGACGGGAGAAAGAGGGCCAAGCCGAGCAGAAGGCTAAAAACGATCAGAACCACCATTCTTCTTTTCCTCGTTTTGCTCTAAGAGTTCGGGCTTCACGAGCGCCCGCTCCAGGGCCCGAAAGACGATGTCGAAAAGATCCGGCGATCCCAATAGGCCCATCAGCGCCGTCGCCATCAGCGCAGCCCCCTCTGCGGGAGGGACCTCCGTTCGGAAGGAGCCCTCCTCCACTCCCGTTCGCAGCATCGCCTCCAGCCCGCCTCTCCACTCCCCCAGGAACGGTTGAAGAATTTGGTCAATCGCCGGGCAGCGGCGGGCGCGGTGGATGAACTCCTGCATCACCAGCAGAAGGCTTCTCTCCTTCTCCCAGTAAAACGCGACGTCGGCAAACTCCTGCCGGAGCCGCGCCAGCCCAGGGTTCCGCGCCCGCGGCGGCCCCGGCGCATGAAGCGTCCGAAAGCGCTCCCCCAAGTAGTCCGCCAGTCCATGGATCAGCTTCTCCTTTGTGGAAAAGTAGTAATGGAGGGTGGCGATGTTCACCCCCGCCTGCTCGGCCACCCGGCGGGTCCGCAGCCCTTCGAAGCCATGCTCGATCAGCACCGTCATCGTCGCCTCGATCAGCTGAGTCCTCCGGTCGAGAGAGGTCGTCCGGAGAGACCTCTTCGGCCTTCCGCGTTCCTTCCTCGCCTGCGCCGTCGTCCGTGCCTTCACCTCTCTCCCCTATTTCTTGCCGCCGGAGGCAACGAGCAGCGGCGAGTGCGTACCGATCTCGAAAGATTCCACCTCGGGGAAGCCTGCTTCCCCAAGCCACTCGGCATACTCCTCGGCCGAAAAGATCCCTCCCTCCTCGGTATTGAGGAACATCCGCAACCCGAAGAGCACTGGGTCGAGCGGCCCCGTCCTCTCCCGGTTGGGGAGAAACTCGAGGATCGCGATCCGCCCTTCCGGCCGGAGCGCCTTGGCGATCCGTCCAAGGAGCCTGCGCGACTTCCCCTCGCCTTCGCTATGAAGGATGTGGCCCAGGATCGCGAGATCGTACCGGGCTTCGGGCAGCGAAACCTCCTGGATATTGCCGGGAAGGTATTCGTAGCGGTCGGCCATTCCGTGGCGCTCCCCGTAGCGCCGCGTATGCTCGAGCACCCCCGGAAAATCGACCGCCGTAACTCGGGCTTCGGGATCGACGTGCGCCACGGCCAGGCTCCAGACCCCCGACCCGCAGGCCAGATCGAGAATACGCATGCCCCGATGCGCGGCACCGGCTCCCAGCGCGCGGGCGGCCGCAATCGCCGGCCCCCGATTGACTACGTGGAGGAAGCGGATCAGCAGCGGGAAAAACTCCTCGGCCCGCTTCTGCTGTTCCACCGGCTCCACCGCCTCCGCGAGGCCACCCTTCCTCACCGCTTCGGCAAGATGGTCCCATGTCTCGTCCAGGATGGAACCGTGGACCAGATCCCCCAGGTAATCGGGGCTTTCCGGCACCAGAAGCGCTTCGGCGATCGGCAGGAGCCGGTAAGAGCCCTTCTCCTTCCCGAGAAGCTGGAGAGCCGTTAGACTGTCGAGGAGCACCCGGGTGCCCCGCACGCTGACTCCAAGCGCACCGGCAACCTCCTCCGCCGTACCTGAATTCTTGGCGAGCTGGGAAAAGACGCCGAGATCGACCGCAGCCCGGACGATCCGCGAACCGCGGACGCTGTCGATGCAGAACAGAAAGGGAGCGAGATCGAAATCGAGGGCAAACTTCCGGACATCCACTGGTTTTTCCATTTTATTTTCGCCTTGAAGGGTTGCCGGAGCTGCGGCCTGGCCGAGGCGCCGGAGTTATTAATCAACTGATTGATAAAATAGGAAAACCCTCTTCTTCTGTCAAGCGGCAGCATTTATTGCAGAGGAAACTCCCCTTGCGTCGCCGACGAAAAACCTTCGCCTTTTTCGTCTTGCCTCCGCTCGGGCCCTGGACCAAAGTAGGAGGCTGTCTTGCGGGTGTAACTCAGTTGGTAGAGTGCAACCTTGCCAAGGTTGATGTCGCGGGTTCGAGTCCCGTCACCCGCTCACTTGCCGAGACGCTTCCTGACCTTTCCGGTCAACGGGCGATTCTCATGCAGTGGCAGCGCTAACCGCCATTTCTTACAAATTGTCAGGTCTCGGATGATTGAGTCCTCATTTGAGGAACAACTCCCTTTGGGAGCGATGCGGGCACGAGTCGCACGCTTCGTACTACAAATCTAATGGATTCTCCCAGATAATCTTCCGGAATCGGGAGAAATCGCGGTCGTTCGAATGAATACGGCCGCCATGCTCCAACGCTAATGCCGCAATCATGGCATCGGTAGTCAGGTTGCCCCCCGTTCCCGCCTCCTCGAGCAAATCAAAAAAACAGGAAAAGGTGATCGCCCCCGGCGCAAGCAGAGCGACATGGTCCAGTAACAGCCACGATTCGACCGCCTCTCGAGCTTGGCGAACCGTCATCGGATTCTGGTTCAGCATGGGGTGAGTCGTCAACCGAACGAAGGCGAGAGCGACAATCCAGGGAATCCCGACCCGTTCCTCCCCTCTCAGCGTTGCCTCCCACCAGCGGCGGGTGGCTCCATGCAGTTCCGAAGTTTGATCGTAAGCGTAGATTAGCAGATTGACGTCGGGAATGATCATCGGGAAGGCGACCCCGGCAGCGTCTCTTCCGCTTCCAGTTGATCGTAGAGTTGATTGAGACTAAGCCCTCGGAAGGCCGCCTTGAGCCCCAAGGGATGCGGCTGAACACGGAAGGCCCTGCCTTCTTTTTTCCGCGCCGATTGCCGCGACAGCCCTAACGTGAGCGTCTCCTCGACGACCTGGCGAAACGGTAAGCCGGACCTTTTTGCACGCTCCCGCAGCTCACGCAGTATGACATCATTGATGCGCAAAGTTGTCCGCATATAGGCATCGTGATGTCTTCCGTCCGGCCCGTCAAGCTGCGGCCCCGTCATTCGTTCTGCCGAAGTGTCGGGTACGGATGCCTGCAGACCGATTATGGAAAGGATCCGACGAATGCCTTGCCTACCGAAGCAAGCCATGCTGAGCCACTCTGCCGCCGGCGCTTGCCCAGCCCATCCAGGAGCGCGCGGTCCATGGGAAGCCGACTTCCTACGGCAGCCGGGGAAAGGGAGGAGCCTTCTCCGGATACTCGCAGAGCTGGCGGATCAGCTTGGCGACCAGGGCGGTCCATCCGGTCTGGTGGGAAGCGCCCAAGCCCGCTCCGGTATCGCCGTGGAAGTATTCGAAGAAGAGCAGGCAGTCGCGCCATGCGGGGTCTTCTTCAAAAATCGGCCAGTTGCCGAATACGGGACGCCGCCCGTTTGCCTCCGGCGTGAAGATGGAGACCAATCTTCGGCTGATTTCCTGGGAGACCTCCCAAAGGTTCAAGAGCCGGCCGGAGCCCGTCGGGCATTCGACCCGGAACTCCTCCCCGTAATAGTGGTGGTATTTCTGGAGCGACTCGATCAAGAGGAAGTTGATGGGGAACCAGACGGGTCCCCGCCAGTTCGAGTTGCCCCCGAACCGGTGGAGAGGGGAGGCTCCCGGCGCATAGTCCAAGCGGTAGGCCTTCCCGTCGATTTGCAACTCGAGGGGATGATCCTCATGGAATTTCGATACCGAGCGGATCCCGAAGGGGCTCAGGAACTCGCGTTCGTCGAGCATGACCCGCAGCAGGGCGCGGAGCCGATCCCTGCTTACGAGAGAGAGGAGAATCTCATCGGCTGCTTCCCGTCGCCCTAGGTCGACTTCCCTGCCCTCCCGGGGAGTCGCCGCATGCAGGGGGACGATCTCCTTCTGGAGCTCGGGATGCTTGCGAAGAAACCAGCGGATCCGCTCCCGAACGCGGCCGTCATGGGATTGGAAGAGACTCTTCGGCACCGACCCGACTGCAAAGATCGGCATGATCCCCTGAAGGGAGCGGGCCTTGAGCGGCAGACAAGCGCCGGAAGGCAGCCGGAGCACGTCGTAGTAGAAGTGGTCCTCCGAATCCCAGAGCCGCTCGCGGAGCGCCTCCGGCAGAGAGCGGACATGGTTGAGCGCCTCGGCGATGTTACCGAACTGGAGAAAAAACTCGGTGGAGATTTCCAGGAAGGCGGGATCCTCGCGGGCGAGCTCGATGGCGATCTCCATCATGTTGATCGTGAAAAGCCCCATCCAGCTCGAAGCGTCGACCTGATACATCGTCGAGCCCGGCGGCACCGCACTCCGATCGAAGAGGCCGATGTTGTCCAGGCCGAGGAACCCGCCCTGGAAGAGATCGTTGCCATCCGCATCCTTGCGATTGAGCCACCAGGTGAAAAAGAGGAGACAGCGATGAAAGACCCGAACCAGAAAGTCGCGATCCCCTTTCCCGGTGTTCTTGCGTTGGATCTCGTAGATCCGCCAGGCGGCCCACGCATGCAGAGGTGGGTTGACCTCCGAAAAAGACCATTCGCAGGCGGGGATCTGGCCGTCCGGGTGCATATACCACTCGCTGGCCAAGAGAAGGAGCTGCTTCTTCGCATATTCCGGATCGATCATCGCGAAAACCACGGCCTGAAAGCAGAGATCCCAGCTCGCAAACCAGGGAAACTCCCACTTGTCGGGCATCGTAATGACCTCGTGGGCGTAGAAGTGGCGCCAGCGTGCGTTCGGCTTTCGGTACCGAGAGGCGGGAGGGGGGGGAAACGCCCGGTCTCCATCGAGCCATTGGGAAACCACATAGTGGTAGAACTGCTTGTTCCAGAGGAGGCCCGCGAATGCCTGCCGTTCGATGAGAAAGAGTTCGTCCGACTGCCCGGGCACACGGATTCGTCCGTAAAATTCTTCGGCACTGCGGATGGCGCGGGTGAAGATCGCGTCCGCATCCCGCTGCCACTCTTCGGCGCAGAATGATCGGCTCGAGAGGCGGAGCACGATCGTCCGGCTCTCCCCTGGCCCGAGGGC
>NZ_CABFVA020000014.1 GCF_902143375.2 Methylacidimicrobium tartarophylax
GGAGGGCCGCCGGGGCCAGGTTGATCGTGGTGCGGCCCGTCGGAGCACGAAAGCCCGCATTTTGAAGCGCCGTAGAGACGCGGTGGAGGCTTTCCCGCACCGCGGCGTCGGGCAGTCCGACGACCCGTGTCAAAAAAGCTCCCGGGGAATTGTCGACCTCGACTTCGACACGCAGGGCCTCCACTCCCCAAAGAGCGGCGGAAAAAATGCGGGCGAGCATGCGGGCGCGCATTCTGCCACTTTTTTGGCGAACCGGAAAGGTTCGGCCTTCTCTTGTCCCAAAAGCAACTTATGATAGCCTCATGCGTACAAAGCTTTTTCGTCTCTTTTCCTGCACGGGTTGGATCGCTCTGTTTTTCTGTGGAACGCCCCCTCCCGCCAATGCCGCGGAATCCTCTGCTTCGCCCCCATCCGCCGAAGCTCCGGCGGAGCCGCCTCCCCCGGGCTCAACCAAGTACACGGTGAAGCAGGGAGATTCCCTCTGGAAGATCAGCCGGAAGTTCAAAATTTCGGTTGAGGCGCTTCGCAAGGCCAACGGGTTGAAAAACGATCGGCTGCAGATCGGCCAGGAACTCATCGTTCCTCCTCCGGCAGCAAAGGGAAAGAAGGAGGAGGCTGACTTGCCCGGCGGCACTCCTCCGCCCCCCTCGACACCGAATCCGCCGGCCGGAAAGCAGCCATAGAAGATCGCAAGGCCGTCGGCGGGTCAACTCCTTCGGCGCAAGTAGCGAAAAGCGGTTTTGAGAGGCCGCTTGGCGTGCCGCCGAGATGGGGTTCCTGTTCAACAAGCGGCGAGCGGGTTTGAAAATCGGTCTGGGCCCTGCAGTGCCCGATTGGGGCGATCGAGTGAATCCGTTGCATCCGGAGTATCGAGATGAGTCTTGGGCTTGTGCGACAATGAGTGTAAAATATACATCAAGAGCGAAAGCATGAAATTTACTGCTCCCGATCCCACGTTCTATCCTTCTGCCCGCCTTGCGATGGAGGGTCCGCGCGAAAAGTTGGGTTATGTTGTCGCTCTTGCGGCGGATGGGGGTAGCGCCAGTGGGAATCCCGATGCACTCGCGGTGATCGATCTCAATCCCGATTCGCCCGAATACGGGAGGATCATCCACTGGCTTGCGGTTCCCGCGATCGGGGATGAATTGCACCATTTCGGCTGGAATGCCTGCAGTTCCGCTCTCTGCCCGTATGCTCCCCATCCTCACTTGGAGCGGCGTTACCTGGTCATTCCAGGGATCCGCTCGTCCCGGATCTACATTGTCGATACGAAGGCGAATCCGCGCCGGCCCGAAATCGTAAAGCAGATCGAGCCCGAGGAACTCGTTCGGAAAACGGGATACACTCGGCCCCACACGGTTCACTGCGGACCGGATGGCATTTATGTCAGCGCCTTGGGAAACGAAAAAGGAGAAGGTCCCGGCGGCATCTTTATCCTGGACCATTTCTCGTTCGAGCCGCTGGGACGCTGGGAAATGGATCGGGGACCGCAGGTTTTCGCCTACGACTTCTGGTGGCATATCAATCAGGACATCCTGATCAGCAGCGAATGGGGAGCTCCCTGGATGCTCGAAGACGGTCTCTTGCCCGAGCAACTCATGAAGGGCGCCTACGGACGCGCCCTCCACGTGTGGGATCTCCGGAAGCGCCGCCACCTCCAGACGCTCGACGTCGGGGAAAAGCAGCAGATGGTCTTGGAGGTCCGTCCCGCCCATGACCCGCGAAAGTCCTATGGCTTTACCGGCGTGGTGATCTCTCTGGAGGATCTATCGAGTTCCGTCTGGTTGTGGTACCGGGATGGTGACAATTGGGCGATCCGGAAAATAATCGAAATTCCGGCGGAGCCTGCGAAAGAAGAAGAGCTTCCTCCGCTCCTGAAAAGCTTCCGAGCCGTGCCGCCTGTCCTCACCGATATCGACCTTTCCCTGGACGATCGTTTTCTCTACCTATCGTGCTGGGGGACGGGTGAGCTCCTCCAGTATGATGTGACCGATCCTTTCCATCCGAAGCGGATCAGCAGCCTTCATCTAGGCGGGATTACGCGGAGGGAAGCCCACCCCCGGCTGCCGCAAAAGCCCCTCAATGGTGGCTGTCAAATGGTGGAAATTAGCCGGGACGGGAAGCGGGTGTATCTGACGAACTCCCTCTATCGCGCATGGGATGAGCAGTTCTATCCGGAAGGCATCCGGGGTTGGATGGCTCTGGCCCATGCCGGAGACGATGGACTTCATTGGGACGAAAGGTTTTTGGTGGAGTTTCCGCTGACCCATCGCGCGCATCAAATTCGTCTCCAAGGAGGAGACTGCTCGACAGACTCCTTCTGCTTCCCGTGACCCGATTCCTCCCCTGGGCCGTGGCGCTGGGGCTGGGTGCCTTTCACGGTCTGAATCCGGCCATGGGCTGGCTGTTTGCCGTGGCGCTCGGTTATCAGGAGGGCCGAAAGAGAGCGATCGTTCAAGCCGTGGGCGCCCTCGTCGTCGGCCACTGTCTTGCCGTGGGCGCCGCCGTCATGCTCTTTTGGGTGGCCGGTATTTGGCTTCCTTGGCATGGGATCGCCGTGGGTGCTGCTGTTCTCTTGGCAGGTTTTGGGTTCTATTGGCTTCTGCGGGCCCGGCATCCGCGCTGGGTTGGGATGCGCGTCGGTTTCCGGGATCTGGTCTTCTGGGCATTCCTCATGGCCACTGCTCATGGAGCTGGGCTCATGCTTTTGCCGGTGCTCGGCACTGCAGGCCTTTGTGGCCAAGGAGCCGGGTGGCTCCCCTTGGGAGAGGCTCTCGGAGTGGCGGTCGTTCACTCGGTCGGATACTGGGCGGTAGCTCTGGGAATCTCCCTTTTCGTTTTCGAGAAAATTGGTCTCTCTTTTCTGAGAAAGGCCTGGTGGAATTTGGACCTGCTTTGGGGGACCGCGTTGCTCCTTGCCGCCGGCACCTTGTTGCTCTTTCCGCAGCAGGCCGGACATTGAGGCTTTCGCCTTCCTCGGTGCGTAAGGCTTTGAGGCTCCGCGACGGCAATAAAATAACGCAGTGGAAATCTTCCTATTCCTTTTCCCGATCGGAAATAAGAGGAATAGCTTTGCCTCCGGCGCACGAAGAGACTAGAGACCTTTATCCGTAAGCGGGGTTCGGCATGAGCCGAGCGGACGTCGGCGGATCAAAGCCCGGAAAAGGAAAAAACCATGCGAAAGTATGTAGGCGAAATGATTGGAACCTTCTTCCTCATGCTCACCGTGGGCTGCTGCGTGATTGCTGCGGCGTCCGGGGTGATTGCGCCGCTGGCGATTGGATCGGCTCTCATGGTCATGGTCTACGCCGGTGGCCATCTTTCGGGCGGTCATTACAATCCCGCAGTGACGCTGGGGGTCTGGCTGCGTGGACGCTGCTCCCTGCAAGACGTCCTCCCCTATTTTATCGCCCAGGGAGTCGGGGCCATTCTCGGATCCATCGCGGCGCAGGCAATCAAGGGAAACGGTCCGATTGCTCGGATGGTCCTCTCCACCGGCCCAGCCTTCGCTGCGGAAGTCCTCTTCACATTTGCCCTGGTCTACGTGGTCTTGAACACGGCAACGGCCAAGCCAACCGCCGGGAATTCCTTCTACGGGCTTGCGATCGGCATCACGGTGATGGTGGGCGCTTTCGCCGTCGGCTCGGTCTCCGGCGCGGTCTTTAATCCCGCGGTTGCGGTCGGGCTCGGCTGGATTGGGCTGATCGCATGGCCGAGCGTTGCGCTCTATTGGATCGCGGAGTTTCTTGGCGGAGCCTCTGCCGCGTGGATCTTCCTCAGCCTCAACCCGGAGGATCGCTGATCGCGATCAACCGCGCGGCTCGGCCGCGCTGGCGGGGACCTGCTTTCGTTCCGGCTTCGGAGCCTCCGCAGGTCCAGGCGAAGGCGGCAGCGGCACAACCTTCCAAAAGAGCGGCTGAAACCGTTCCCACTCCTGGAGAATTCGTCCGGCAGGCGAGCTCCCGGTTCGCTCCAGGTGGCGATAGAGAAGCTCTTGGAGTTGTTTCTGATCTTCTGGTTGCGAGACCCGCTCCAAGTGCACCATCTCCGCGTTGTAGCGTTCCTCGAAGCATCCTTCCTCGTCGAAAACGTACGCCAGCCCGCCCGACATGCCGGCTCCGAAATTCTTTCCCGTCGGACCCAAAACGACCACGACCCCGCCGGTCATATACTCGCAGCCATGATCTCCAATGCCTTCGACGACCGCAACCGACCCGCTGTTGCGAACGGCGAAGCGTTCGCCGGCTTTCCCTCGCACGAAGAGGGAACCACCGGTAGCGCCGTAAAGAACGGTGTTGCCGCAGATGACGCTCTCCTCCGGCCGGTAGTGGCATCCGGTAGGCGGAGCGAGGATGATCTCTCCCCCGGACATTCCCTTTCCGACGTAATCGTTCGCCTCTCCCTCCAAGAAGATGCTGATTCCGTTGACGAGGAAGGCTCCCAGGCTTTGACCGGCGGTTCCGGTGAGCCGAAGCCGGATCGTCCCCTCGGGGAGACCCTCGTCACCGAAATGATAGGCGATTTCTCCGGAGAGCCCGGCTCCGATGGAGCGATGCACGTTCCGGACTCGGTGCCTCAACTCGATTGGTTCCTTGGAATGGATGGCGGTCTTCGCTTCCTGGAGCAGGATGTCGTCCAGGGGGCGATCGCCCTGCGGGTCGTTTCTCTCCCACGTGTGATAGCGGGGTTCGGTTTCTCCCACACCGGGAAAGGAGAGGAGAGATTGGAGGTGGATCAAATTGGCCTTGTCATGGTTGGGAATCTCTTTGGGCTCCAGGAGCTCGGCTCGTCCAATGATCTCGTTGAAGGTCCGGACGCCGAGGCTGGCGAGGATTTCCCTTACTTCCTGGCTCACCGCGTCGAAATAGGCGATCAAGCCCGCAGCGGTGCCCCGGAATTTGCCCCGCAGCCGTTCGTCTTGCGTCGCGATTCCTGTGGGACAGGTATTCAGGTGACACTGCCGAACGTAAACGCAGCCCAGCGCGATCAGGGCCATAGTTCCGAAGTTGAACTCTTCCGCGCCCAGGAGGCCGCCAACGACGATATCGCGACCGGTGCGCATCCCGCCGTCGGTGCGGAGAGTTACCCGGCTTCGCAAGCCATTGGCGAGCAGCACCTGCTGGGTGTCCGCCAGTCCGATTTCCCATGGACTACCCGCATATTTGATCGACGAGAGCGGAGACGCCCCTGTGCCCCCGTCATGGCCGCTGATCAGAATCACATCGGCGTGGGCTTTAGCGACCCCCGCCGCGATCGCTCCCACTCCAGCCTCCGAAACCAGCTTCACGCAGATTCGTGCGCGCGGATTGACCTGCTTTAGGTCGTAGATGAGCTGCGCGAGGTCTTCAATGCTGTAAATGTCATGATGGGGAGGGGGCGAAATGAGCCTGATCCCGGGAGTACTCCTCCGCAAACGAGCGATCAAGGCCGTGACCTTGTGTCCTGGGAGCTGCCCTCCTTCTCCCGGCTTTGATCCCTGCGCCATCTTGATTTCGATTTCCGAAGCGCTCGCCAGGTATTCGGCCGTCACTCCGAAGCGGCCGGATGCCACTTGCTTAATGGCGCTGCTCAAAGAGTCTCCGTTGGGCAGGCGGACGAACCGGGTCCGATCTTCCCCTCCTTCTCCGGTGTTCGACTTTCCCCCGATCCGGTTTAAGGCCAACGCCAAGGTCTCATGGGCTTCCGGAGAAAGGGCTCCCAGGGACATTCCTGCCGTCGTGAAGCGGCGCCGGATCTCTTCGACGGGCTCGACTTCCGAAAGCGGAATCGCTTCCTCCTTGCGAAAGCAGAGACAATCGCGGAGCGCAAGGGGCTGATTCGTCGAGATCGCTTCCCCGATCTTCCGGTAATCCTCATTCCGGCCGGCCTTCTCCTGCCCCTTGAGGCCGACGAAGGTGTGAATGCTTTGGATGAGAGGGGGTGTGATCGCGTGCCGCTCCCCTTCCCGCCGAAATCGGTAGTGACCGCGATCGGCGAGTTTCGTATCCGGGGCGAAGGCGGCGGCATGTCGGCTGAGCGTCTCTTGGGCCAACTCAGGATATCCGACGCCTCCCAGATGGGAGACGACGCCTTCGAAACATTCTTGAATCACCTGCGGACCAAGGCCCATCGCCTCGAAGACCTGGGCACCGTGGTAACTCCACAGGGTGGAAATGCCCATTTTCGAGATGATCTTCAGAAGCCCCTTTTCGATGGCCTTCTGATAGTTTTGTTCGACGACCGCCGGATCAGCGGTCTTGAGTTCGTTGCGGCAGGCGAGATCGGCATAGAGCGAAAGGGCGAGATAGGGATTGACGGCTGCCGCGCCGAACCCGATCAGGCAGGCGAACTGGTGGACGTCGCGACAGTCCCCGGTTTCGCAGAGGATCGTGGCGTGCATCCGGCTCCCGGCGCGAATGAGGTGGTGATGGACCGCCCCAACGGCAAGGAGCATCGGAATGGCCGCTTCCGTCGGTGAAACGCCCTTGTCGCTCAGCACCAGAATCGAGGCTCCGCTCTCCACAGCGGCCTCGGCCTCTTGACGAATCTCGGACAGCCGCCGCAGGAAGCCCTCTTGGGATTCTCCGGTCGGGAAGAGACACGAGATCGTCTGGCTCCGCAGACTTGGCTCGTGTCGGTTGCGGATCTCGGAGAGTCGGGCATCCGTCAGAAAAGGGGTGGCGAGCCGGATGGCGTCTCCTTCGGGGAGCTGGTGCACCAGCAAATTGGGCCGGCGGCCCACCCACATTTCCAGAGACATGACCAAGCGTTCCCGCAATGGATCGATGGGAGGATTGGTGACCTGGGCAAAAAGCTGCCGGAAATACCAGTAGAGGATTCTCGGCTCACGGGAGAGAATAGCAGGCGGAGCATCGTCGCCCATCGATCCGATCGATTCTTCTCCTCTTTCCGCCATTGGCTTGAGGATCTGCTTGATCTCCTCGTCGTCGTAACCAAAGGCCAGCAGTTGCGCGGCCAGGCCGGAGGGAGGAGGCGGCGTTGAGGCGACAGTCCCTGAGGTGAGGCGGTGGCAGTGGCGGGTCAACCATTGGGAATAGGCGAGCTTTCCGGTGAAGCGCTTCTTGATTTCCGGACTGCGAATGAGGCGCCGGGAAACGGCGTCCACCGCGAAGATCTCTCCTGGTCCCAATCGTCCTTTTTCAACGACCGTCTTCTCATCCAGGCTTCCGATGCCGACCTCCGACCCGAGAACAACGGTCCCATCCTCCGTGATTTTATACCGGATCGGTCGCAGCCCATTGCGATCCAAACAGGCGCCGACGGTTCTCCCGTCAGAGAAGATCAGCGCGGCTGGTCCGTCCCAGGGCTCGCTCAGGAGCTCGTGGTACTCATAGAATGCGCGCTCATCGGGCGAGAGCCGAGGTTCCGCTTGCCACGCGGCCGGTACCAGCATGAGCATGGCGTGGAGTAGGTCGTAACCGGAGTGCAAAAGAAGTTCGACCGCATTGTCGAGATTGGCCGAATCGCTCGCCGCGGGAAGAAGCACCGGCGACAGGTGGCTGGCCTCCTTCCCCCATTGGGACTCCGCGAAATCCCTTTGCCGCGCCCGCATCCAGAGCCGGTTTCCTAAAATGGTATTAATCTCTCCGTTGTGGCCGAGCACACGAAAGGGTTGAGCGAGCGGCCAGGCAGGGAAGGTGTTGGTGCTATAGCGCTGGTGGTAGACCGCCAGTGCCGTCTCGAAGGAGGGATCCTGCAAATCGCGATAAAATTTCGAGAGCTGAGGGGAGACGAAGAGCCCTTTGTAGACGATCGTGCGGCTTGAGAAAGAGGGGAGATGAAACTCCGTCACCCCATCCTGGGCGATTCGCTGTTCGATCTTTTTGCGGCAGAGATAGAGCGTTCGCTCGTATTCAAGGGAGGAAAGTGAGCGATCTTCCGGCTTGCCGACCAGGACTTGCTCCAGTTCCGGACAGGTGCGCGCGGCCTTGTCGCCGAGTGCATCCATGCGCACCGGTACCTTCCTCCAGCCGAAGACAAAGAGCCCGTGTTCGGCAAGGGATTCCTGAATGATTTTTCGACAATGCGCTTGCTCGTAGGCATCTCCCGATGGGAGAAAGCAGAAGCCGACCGCCAAGTCATCGTCCCGGTAAAGCTTTGCGCCCCACTTCTCGATATCCTTGCGGAAGAGTCGCGCCGGAATTTGAGTCATGACCCCGGCTCCGTCTCCGGTCTTCATGTCGGCGTCGACCGCGCCTCGATGGGAAAGGGCGCAGACACAGGAAAGCGCGGTTTCCAGGATCTTATGCGAAGGCGCTCCCGTTAGAGTGGAGACAAAGCCCACGCCGCAACTGGCCCGCTCCCTGCTGGAGTGCCACAGGGATGTTGGGACCGGATGGTTCGGTTTCGAGTGGTTCCCCACGTACATTCGGGTAAACGTACGGAAATCTTGCTCTCGAGGCAAGGCTTCCGCTCGTAAATGATCGAAGGAAACTCCTGCGGAGGTTTCGGCGTTCCCACGGAAGGGAAAATGCTGGAGCAGCGGATCCAGAAGAAGTAGCTTGCGAAGCGTCATTCACTCTTTCTTTTCTGGATGGGAGCGGAATGGTAGATTCTGGCATTTTTAGAAGCTCATGGTGCAAGCAGCAGGAAACCGCGTGTGAGCAGTCGGATCGCGGAGAAGTTTAGCTCCCTCTCCCTTGCGGGAAGGCGGGCGTTTGTCCCTTACATCACGGCGGGGGATCCCACTCTTTCCGCCACGCGCGATCTAGTTTTCGCTCTGGAACGCGCCGGGGCGGATCTGATCGAGCTGGGGGTTCCCTTTTCGGATCCTCTCGCCGACGGGGAAGTGAATCAGGCGGCGGCCTTTCGAGCCCTTCAGGCGGGCGCTTCGGTGGAGGGCGTCCTGGAGACCATCGCGGAGATCCGAAAGATTTCGGAGATTCCGCTCGTTCTGTTCAGCTACCTCAATCCTCTGCTTCAGTTCGGCCTCGCGCGGTTCGCTACGGAAGCGAGCCGAGCCGGCGTTGACGGAGTGCTGCTGGTCGATCTGCCGCTCGAGGAGCGGCTTCCCGGGTTGCAAGTTTTGGAGAGCTTGCTCGCGCGGATTCACCTGGTGGCTCCAACGACCGAGATCCCGCGACGGCAAGCCATCGGGAAAGCGGCGGAAGGGTTTCTCTACTGCGTAGCCCGTCTCGGCACGACGGGCGTTCGCGAACAAGCGCCCGCCGAAGCCGAGGGTCTCGTTCGCTCCATGAGAACGTTTTGTACCGTGCCGGCCTGCGTTGGCTTCGGAATCTCCACTCCTGAGCAGGCCGTGTCCGTGGCGGCATACGCCGATGGGGTGGTCGTCGGCAGCGCCCTTGTCGAGCGGATCGGTGCCTGGGGATCGGAACCGGACCTGTGCGAGAGGATCGAGCGGTTCGCACGACCCCTGGCCGAGGGTGTCCATCGTGCGTCGGGAAAGGGGGGTGCACGTGGAGCCCACCCCCGTGAGCTCAAAGGAGAAAGAGGGACAGTTGGGAATTCTTGCGCTTGATCATGGAAGCAAGCGAATCGGCGTCGCCGTCAACGACCCGACGTGCACCCTGGCTTTGCCGTTGGGATATCTCCCAGCGGAGCCGTTCGCGGAATTTGTCCGGCAGCTCAAGGAGTTCATTCGCCGCTACGAGGTGAGCCTTCTCTTGGTTGGACTCCCTCGGAACATGGACGGATCCTATGGACCGGCGGCTGAGCGCGTCCGGGAGTTCACTCAGAAGTGCAAGCAGTTGGTGCCGATTCCCGTGGAACTGCGGGACGAGCGGCTCACCACGAAGTTGGCCGCACGCTACCTCCGGGAAGCGGGGCGGAAGGAGAAAGAGAGTCGGCAGAAGATCGATGGAGTCGCCGCCGCCATCCTTCTGCAGTCATATCTCGATGAGTTGTCGTTTCGGGCAGACATGAGCGGGCAATGCAACCCTGGAGGATCGTAAAAAAAAGAAAAAGGCTGGCGGGTAGGGCATTGCGGCTGTTAAGCAGAATAGACAGATGAGGAGGACGTTAGTTGCGACCCTGGCTCTGGGCCTTCTGGTGGGTTCGTGGAGTGCCCGTGCCGCCGTCTCCTACCCGGCGCCGGCCGCGCCCGCAAGCCTCGAGACCAAGGGCGGCGGGGCCAAGGAGGGGGTTGCCCTGGACACCGAAAGCATTCCCGAGTTGGCTCTCTATCGGGAGGGCACGAACGAAATTCAGGTCATGTCCGGCGCGCTCTTTTCCCTGGGAAGTGGAAACGGCAGGTATACGTTCGACGAGGCTCCGACCATCCTGAGCTGGGGCTGGATGCTGACGACCCCGAAGGGAAACGGGTTCTTCCGGGGCAACGTGGAGGTGCTCGTCGATCTCTACGCAAGCGCCATCTTCGCGGGTCCCATGAGCGGCAACGTCGTGTTGGGTCCCAACGTCTTCGTCCGGTACAACTTCGTCCAGCCCAACTGGCGCATCGTTCCGTACGTCGAGGGCGGGGTTGGATTTGTCTACACGGATGCCTACACGGTGCCCAACCAGTCGGTGGTGGGTCAAGCGATCGAGTTCACCCCACAGGCCGGCGCCGGATTTCGCTACATGCTTTCGAAGCACTGGTCGGTCAATGCCGAAGCTCTCTTTCATCACATGTCCAACGCCGATATGGCCATGCGCAATATCGGCGTGAACGAAGTGGGCGGGCTGGTCGGATTTTCGTACTTGCTCGGATCGGATTAGGAGCATCGAGCGTTGGGGCTTAGTTTTCTCGAAACGTTTCCACTGGCACGCATCGAAATAACCAGCGATTAAGTGGGAACGGTCAGGAAATGTCTGTTCGGAAGGCCGTGGAAACGATCGCAAGGGGGAGTTGCTCTAGAAGTCGCCTTGCCAAACCTCCGTTCGCCGGGCACAGGATCGAGCTCTCCTACGTAGGCACGGAGTTTTCCGGCTGGCAGCGCCAAAGGGGAAAGCCGTCGGTCCAAGAAGCTCTCGAGTCTGCCGTCGAGCGGATCTGGGGTGAGCCGATTCCGGTGGTCGGGGCGAGCCGAACGGATGCCGGCGTGCATGCCGTGCGACAGGCGGCCTCCTTCGCCGCCCCGCAGAAGCTGGCGGCCGAAGAGTTGGTGAGAGCCCTCAATTACTATTTGCCGGCTTCGATTCGCATTTGCCGCGTAAAGCTCGTGGATCCGCGCTTTCATGCGCGGTTTGGTGCGCAAGCCAAGACCTACGAATACCGGGTGTGGAATCACCCCGTGCTGGACCCCTTTCTTGCCGACCGTGTCTGGCACGTTCCCAGCCCCTTGGCGGAAGGGTCCATGCGGGAGGCGGGAGGATTCTTGGTCGGGACGAGGGATTTTTCGGCCTTTGCGACCAATCCTGGGCGTGCTTATTCTACGACGGTCCGCACCATTTCCGATCTGACGATTTCTCGGCAAGGGCCTTCGGTGCGCATTCGGGTGACAGGCGATGGCTTCCTTTATCACATGGTCCGGAATATTGTGGGAGCGCTGGTCCGCGTGGGCAAGGGGCGGCTCTCCCTCGCGGACTTTCAGGAGATCCTGGAAAGCCGGGAGCGAAAGCGCGCACCCGCCTCAGCACCTCCGTGGGGGCTCTATCTTCTCCGGGTTTATTACGCCTCTAAGCAAAAGAAGCATGGCAAAGGATCCTCGGGGAAGGACGGGACCTCCCTCCTGACAATCCCAAGAGCAAGATGCGAGTGAGTGGCAGGGCTCTTTTAGAGGTTGGGCTGATCGCGCCCCAGATCCCGCCCAATACGGGAAACATTGCCCGTCTCTGCGCGGCAACCCGGTCGACTCTCCATCTGATCGGGCCGGTTCCCTTCTCGCTGAACGATCGGGTGGTGCGGCGGGCCGGGCTCGACTATTGGCCGGAGGTCGCCCTCCGGCAGTGGGAAGGCTGGGAGGAGTTTCGAGCGGCGTCGGCGGACCGAAGGCTTCTCTTTTTTGAGACGGGCCCCTATCGCGAGTATACGCAGGCGCTTTATCGAGGTGGCGACATCCTTCTTTTCGGCCAGGAGAGCCGGGGACTGCCGCAAAGGCTCCTGGCGGAATATGAAAGGACTGTTTTCACGATCCCGATCTACAACCCGAAGGTGCGCAGCCTGAACCTTGCGAACGCCGTGTCGATCGTGCTCTACGAGGCGCTTCGCCAGATCGAAACGCGAGAACGGGAGCAAGAGGGAGGGAAGGAGGGTGCCGGTGCTTGCTAAGCGCATCATCCCCTGCCTGGATGTGCATGCGGGGCGCGTGACTCGCGGAGAGCAGTTCGGGAGGGCGGAAGACGGAGGCCTGCGCGACGTGGGAGATCCTGTAGGCTTGGCGGCTCGTTATGATGAGGAAGGAGCGGATGAGCTCGTCTTTTACGACATCACGGCGAGTGTCGAGGGACGGAAGACGCTTCTCGACGTCTTACGCGCGGTTTCGGATCGCTGCTTCCTTCCTCTGACCGCGGGCGGCGGGGTCCGAACAGCGGAGGATATTCGGGGAATGCTGCTTGCCGGCGCGGACAAGGTCAGCGTGAATACCGCAGCTCTGGCGGATCCCGACTTGATTCGCGCGGGAGCGGAACGCTTCGGCTCTCAATGCATCGTCCTTTCGATCGACGTCCGGCAAACAGGTCCCGAATCTTGGCGCGTCTTCAGCCACGGCGGCAGGCGTCCGACGGAGTGGGAAGTCTTGGACTGGGCTCGGAAAGGGGTCGAGCTGGGAGCCGGGGAAGTCGTTTGCAACAGCATCGACTGCGATGGGATGAAAGGCGGATACGATGGATCGCTGATTCGTCTTCTGGCCGATGCGCTTCCCGTGCCTGTCGTGGCGAGCGGAGGTGCGGGAAAAATTCAGGATTTCGGCGAGGTCTTTCTGTCGGGTCATGCCGATGCGGCTCTCGCCGCCGGAATCCTTCATTCGGGGGAGGTTGTGATTCCCGAGATCAAAGCCTACCTGCGGACCCAGGGTATTCCTGTCCGCCTTTGACCGCCATTTCTCCCAAGCTTTCTCCTGCGGCTTGCAGAATGGGCTTGTCTGCTTTGTTGGGCTTGGTTTTCCATCCTTGCAGGATGTCCTCATACAGCTCCGGTGGAAAACCGGCGCCGCGCCTCGCATCCAGGCCCATTTGCGGCGCCTCGGTTACGAAATTTGTGAGAAATGGCGGTTGACGTCGTATGGGTTGGCTTAACGGGCGGGAAGTGGCTCTGCGCCTGATCGGCCTGATTTTCCTGCTCGCCTCTGCCGGCGGGACCGCCGCCTCTCGGACCGCAATCGCCGGGGAGCCGCTCGACGAAGCACGCCTGTGCCTGGCGGAAGGAAACCTCGAGGAGGCCGCGCGGCTGGCCCGGAAAGCGGCCGCGCTCCGTCCGTCCGACGGAGCCGCGTGGAGGCTGCTCGGCGCAATGGAGCTCCAGCAGGGTCAGATGGTGCGAGCCGAGAGGGCGCTGGAGCGCGCGTTGCGCGCGGACGACCCGGACCCGGAAGCAGCGGCTCTCATGGCGATACTCTGGAGGCGGGAGGGAAGGTTCGTCGACGCGGCCGATCTTTTGCGCAAGTTGGGCGGCGCAGCGGAAGCGGAGCAGTTGGCCGGTTTCCGAGGTGCATCGCCCTTTCTGCAAACCGGACCCGACGAAGTCCGGCTTGACTGGGTGGGGTCGGAGCGGCGACCCGTCGTGCGCGTTCTGGTGGCGCGGAGGCAGTCGGCCAACTTCCTGGTCGACACGGGGGCGTCCTGCGTCGTTCTGGATCGGCGTTTGGCCGAGGAGATTCGTCTTCCTCCGGTGGGATCCGCCCAACTTCTTGGAGCTGGAGCGAGAAAGACGCATGGAAAGCTGGGACGACTCGATTCGCTGCAGTTGGGCGCTACGGAAGTCCGCAACATCCCGGTCGCCATCATCGATCTTCATCGGTCGGAGCAGAGGAGCGAACCGTTCGATGGAATTCTTGGGTCGGAATTTCTGCGGCGGTTCGTCGTAACGCTGGATTATCCGAAGCGGCGGCTTTTGCTCCGGAAAGCGGGGACGCATGGGATCGCCGAGGAGTCCTCGGCTCTCGCCGATCGTCGAATCGCCGACGTTCCACTGCGTCTGACTCCGGGTGGGCTCGTGGTGGTCCCGGTGGAGGTCGCGTCGCGGGAAAAGCTTCTGGTCTTTCTCGATACCGGTGCGGCGGAGACGGCGCTGGCGTTGAGCCGCCGGGCGGCGATTCGGCTGGGGCTCACCGCACTCGGTGGCGGGGATCCCTATTCGGGCGTCGGCGGTCGTTATCTCGCTCCACCCATCCTTCTTCCCGAGGTGCGATTCGCAGGCTTTTCCGCGCATCATGTCCTCGGGGCCATTGTGCCGTTTCCCTCCCGCATCGAGCGGGGAGAAGGGTTGCCTTTGGGGGGCTTTCTAGGGAGTGGGTTTTGTCGTCCCTTCCGCGTGATGATCGATTTCCCCCGCATGCGCCTCCGCCTGACCCTTCCGCAGAAGGAGACTTAACCTCCGTCCGAAGCTGCCCGGCGAGGGAACAGCAGTCAGCCGCTCTCCCTGCCCGAAGCGGAGCGTGCGGTTCCCGGATCAACGGCAGGAAGCGGGTAAATACAGCGGAAGGCGAGATATCCGAGGTAGATCAGCACGAGGAGCGGTTGGAACCAGAGATTGGTCCAGCCATGGATGGGTCCGTAGCTCGACGAACCAAAACCAAGGGTAACTGCCATGAGCGCCGCAGCGCTTCCGCGTCTGCCGATCGAGAGTTCCCAGAGAGCAAAGAGGGCCGTCGACGGGGCGAGAAGAATGTAGGAGTTCGCCTCCGTTCGCGGATTGAAAAGCATCAGGTAGGCGGCGGCGAGACCCACCAAGGTGAGAGCAGCATGGGCGCGATCGCGGCGAAGCGCGATCTCCGCGAGCAGCAGGGTCAATAGCGCGGCGAGCGCGCGGCAAGCGAAGAGCCAGGCGGGAGCGAGGGAAATCCGTAACGCATCCAAAAGCCCCGAGAGATCCGAAAAGCTCGGCTCCTGCGGTTGGCCGGAAAGAAGAAACTTCTGCCAGAAGAGCTGATACTGGTCGCGAGCAAATGCGGCCGGAGCAAAAAGCCAGGGCATGGCCAGAAGGAGGATGGTGCCGGAAAGCAACGACCAGCGGAGTCGTGGGTAGAGAACGCCCGCCAACAAGTAGGGGACAATCGCGATGGGCTTGTAGACCAGGCCCAGGAGAAGCCAAAGGGTTGCTCGGTTCCATCGCATGTTCGAGGCTTCGAGGAACCCATGGATCATTGCTCCCGCCAGCGGAAGGTTGGTTTGGCCGTTGCGGGCGGAGGCGAGGGAGGCGGGGATCGTCAGGAGGCTCAAGAGAACGAAGGATCGGGAGGGCCGGGGCAGGAAGCAGGCTAGGCGCGCCAGCGCGCTGGCCACGAGGGCGAGATTCACCGCCCGCCAGAGAATCTCCCTCGGCACGGGAGGCAGCAGAGCGAAGGGCGCATAGAGGATCGCCGATTGTGGCAGATAGAGAAATCCGTGCACGCTTTGGAGGTCGTACAGGTTGCGATGCTGCCACCAGGCTTGGCTCGCCCTGGCATAGGTCGGTGTCACCGCGTGCTCGGGAGCGTGAGCAACGACCAGGGAGAGGAGGAGGAGATAACCCAGCCAGAGGATCACTCCCGTAGGGGAGAGAGGGCTTTCCGCCTGAGCCTCCCGCTTCATCGCGCTAAAAATGCCTCGGAGAAGTCGGCAAGAGTAGTAAAGCGTGCTCGTGCGCCGAGCCAGTCGAGAAAGGAAGCGAGTTCTTCCAGCAACTCTTGCCCACATGGGGAAGAGATCCACCGAGGCAGATTGTAATCCTTGAGATCGGCAAACTCCCAAGGATGGAAGACGAGATGGAGATACCCCCCCTCAGCAAGGGTCCAGGCGGCCACCGCTCGAAACAGAGGGGGCGGGGTGTTCTTGAAAGCCAGCCAGAAGCAAGGAAAGCGAACCAAGGGAGAGACAGAGACCGGGATCCGAAGCAGATCACCCTTCCGGTATGCTTTGCGTGGAGAAAAGAGGCGGCAATAGCGTCCCGGCAAGAAGGTCGGGTTCTCGGAAGAGTTATAGGTATAACCCGCGTTCCGGAGGAGCTGGTCCGCTATGGGCCGAAAGCGGGGATTTCGGTATCCGAAAACGCGCTTGCCCGTGATCTCCTCCAGCACCTTCTTCGAACGGTCGGGATCGGATGCCGAAAAGCCCGTATGCGCATAGCCGTGGGAGGCGATCTCATGGATTTGCCCCAGATTTCGGACTGCTTCCGGGGCATTCAACGCCAATACGGCTGTGGAGAAGAACGTGGAGATAATCTTTCGGTCGGCCAAAAGGGCGGTCAGCCTCTGGAGACCCGCGAGCGTGACTTCGATCTGCTCGGGTTTGGGAATCGCCCGTCGGAATTCGTTGGGGATATCAAACTCCTCGAGATCGAAACTAAGGAGTGCGAGTGCGTCCCTCGTCATAAAGCCCCAGCCAATCTCGTGCGCGAATCCGGCACAGGTCGGCCAGCATCGCTGCGGAGTCTCGCAGGAGCTTCACCTTTCCTGTCTTGTAAGAGTGTTCGTTCGTCGGCTGAACGGGTATTTCTCGTATGCGGCACCCTAGCTTCTTTGCCAAAAAAAGGAGTTCGACGTCAAAGGAGAAGCCGGTCGAATGGAGGAGAGGAAAGAGCCGTTCCGCCGATTCCCGTCGGAGTCCTTTCAAACCGGCTTGCGTATCTGCATGGGTCAGCCCCAAAAGAAATCGGACGAGACGATTGTAGCCGATGCCGAGAAACCGGCGGCGGAGGTTGGGAGCTCCTTGGGAGGCTCGGCAGGGACTGCGGGAGCCGATCACGACATCACATTCCTTGAGCTCCGCCGCAATCCGGTCCAGGTAGTCGAGGGGATAGGCCAGATCGCCATCGGTGAAACAGACGAATGTTCCGCGTGATCGTTGGAATCCGAAGAGAATGGCATGTCCTTTTCCACGATTGGGAGCGTAGTGGAAAAGGGAAACATTGGGCATACGCTTCTTCGTGAGGATTTCGGACAGAATGGTTGCGGTATCGTCGACGGAACCATCGTCGACCAGAAGAAACTCGTAGTCGGGATGGCTTTCGGCAAAGCTCGTGACCCGGGTGGCGACCTCCGCGGCAATTCCCGCCTCATTAAAAACAGGCAGCACGATGCTTAAGGAAGGATGCACAGTAAGCGAAAAGGCTTGAGTTCCACGCTGGTCGGCCAATCCCCATCCCGTCGGCGGACGGTGGTCTGTGCCGCCTACCCGAGGCTCGCGGATTAGATTAATATGAAACGGACGATGCAGGCCCTCTGGCAAGCCGCAACTACAGAAAGAAGCTTCCCCGAAATCGCAGCGCGGCTTTGGACACCGCGGGTCATATTACCTTTCGCACGACCGCAACCAGCACTCCCTGAATCGTCAGATCGCGCACGGGCCGCAGATCCGCGAAGGCCGGATTCTCCGATCGAAGAACGAACCCATCTGCAGGGTCGAGAACCAGCCTTTTGAGCGTGCATTCTCCATCAATCAGCGCGGCAACGATCTGCCCCTCCTGAAAAGGCCGCTTTTCGATCAGCGCAAGATCACCGTCGAGAATCCCCGCCCCGACCATGCTCGATCCGCGCACCCGAACGGCAAAGCAGGCAGACCGATCGGCGATGCCCAGGGATTCTGGAGTCAGTCGCACGCTGCCGGCATCCGGCTCCTGCATCAGGATCGGGGGACCGGCAGGAATGGCGGGGAAAAACGGGATGGGGAATCCTTCCTCGACCTGTTTTTGCAGAAGGATCCCTCGCGAATTCTTCTGACGGGAAATCGATCCCATTGCCTCGAGACGTTCGAGTTGATAGGAGACGGCTCGAGGGCTCCGGAAACCGCAGCCGTGTTGAATTTCTCGAACGGTCGGCGGCCGGCGGTGGCGTTGTAGATAGGATTCGATGAAGTGGAGGATGCGCATGCGCGATCCTCGCTTATCCACGAGCATAAGACATCAGTGAGAGCATGAGGAAAACTTGTCAAATGTTTTCCCGAAGGGAGAGCTGCTTCGCACAGGGCGACGCGTGGCTTGCAAGGGATGCCGGATCGGATGTTTCCTCTTTGCGCGGGCTCGGGAGTGCCTCAGATTGCTTGGGGACCAACGTTGTGAGGCAGGCAGGTGAGAGGCAGAGAGATGGGAGTCATCTACTTCGATGGGGTCTGCGGCCTTTGCAACCGCTTTGTCGAGTTTGTGTTGCGTCACGATCTCGAGCATGTTTTCCGTTTCGCGCCCCTCCAGGGAAAAGGATTCCGCCGTTATGCGGAGGGGAAGGAAGAGCTTTCGCGCTCCGACTCCTTGGTGGTCGTCTGGGAGACGGGGGAAAGCGGAGAGGAAATGTTTGTACGCGGGCAAGCCGTTCTCGAGGTCTTGCGGCGGTTGCCGGGGTATCGGTGCCTGGCGATTTTGCTCGGGCTTCTCCCCTTGCGCTGGCTGAACCGGCTCTATGATCTGTTGGCGGCCAATCGGTATCGTCTTTTCGGGAAGAGCATGAGCTGTCGAAAGCCGTCCGGGGAAGAGCAGCGATATTTTCTCGATTGAAACGGCGGCGGAGTGTTTCTTTGCTCTTCGGTTACCGCGCTTCCGCTTTAGGAAGGGGAGCAAGCAGGAAGAGAAGAATGGGGGAAAGGTGAACAACTCGGACAAGCTCGAGGCGATTTTTGCTCTACAGGAAAGCCTGAATCGCCAACTGGGAATCGAAACGGCCTCGCTCGATGACGAGGGAAAGGAACGCTGGCTGCTCAACTATGCGCGAGCCATGAGTCAAGAAATTGCCGAGTTGACGGACAGCGTGCCTTGGAAATGGTGGGCGCGTTATCAGAAGCGCGATTTTCAGAATGCCCGCGTGGAGCTCGTCGATCTCTTCCATTTCTTGGTCTCCGCGGTTCAAGTGCTCGGCATGAGTGCCGACGATCTCTTCCTGGCCTATCAAAAGAAGCATCAAGTCAACCGGGAGAGGATTGCCGATGGCTATCGCCAGAAGGACCCGGACGACTGCCGGCATGTGTGAGCCAGCGGAGATGTCGCCGCCCGAGCTCCGGAAGCGTGAGGTGGGCGAGAGCAATCCCCTCGTTGGTCTGGAATGTTGGCCGAGGATGTTTTTACGTCCGGCTCCGATCGTCTGCGATCTGGGAGCCGGCAACGGCCGCTTTGCGGCGACCTACGCGGAACTCCATCCGGAATGGAATGTCTTGGCAGTGGAACGCAGGCTCCCAAGGGTCCGGAAAATCCGGCGCGCCCAGGAGCTTCGTCGGCTTTCCAATCTCAGAGTTCTCTGGTTGGGATGGGATGATCTGCTGCTCTTTTGGTCGCAACCGGAGTCCTGTAGGGAGATCCATGTGCTCTTTCCGGACCCGTGGCCGAAGCGACGTCATCAGATTCGTCGGACGCTGAGCATGAGGGTCCTGACCGCCATCTTTCGGGTGCTGGAGCCGGGCGGCTTTTTCCGTCTTCTGACGGATGATTCCGGCTATTACGCGACCGTCGAGCAAGCGGCTGCTGCTCTGCCTGGGTTCGGACGGTCAGAAGACCCCGGGGCATTCCCCGAGAGTCAGTTCGAGACAATCTTTCGGAGCAGAGGCTGTCCTCTCCACGGTGCCATTTGGAGGAAATCGGAGGGGAACGGAACAGAGAGGAAGAAGCGAGGTGCGGCATGAGAATTTCCTGGGAATGGTTGAATCAATATTGCGAATGCACGGTGCCCGTGGAGGAGGCTGTCGATCGCCTGACGATGAGTGGCCTGGAGGTCACGCACTGGAGGAGACGAGGAGCGGAAGATCCGAGAATCGTGGTTGCCGAGGTGATCGATTGGCGGCCTCATCCCGGCGCCGATCGGCTCCGGCTCGTTCGAGTCCGGATTCCGGAGCAGGAACTGGATCTGGTCTGCGGCGCCACGAATTTCGACCGGGGGGATCGAGTCGCTCTTGCCCTCGTGGGAGCCGTGCTCCCGGGAGGATTGGAAATCGCTCGGAGACGGATTCGGGGGGAGGAGTCCGAGGGGATGCTCTGCTCGGCAGAGGAGTTGGGGCTGGAGGAGAGGAGAGCAGAAGGAATCCTTCTTCTACCGGCCGACGCCGAGCTCGGGGTACCCGTTGGGTCGATTCTCCCGACGGACGTGGAGTGGATCGTCGAGGTCACACCCAATCGACCGGATCTTCTCTCCTACCGGGGATTGGCGCGGGAACTGGCCGCTTTGGGTTGCGGCCGGCTGATCCCCTTTCCCCATCCAGATCTCTCCTCCGTTACGGCTCCTTTTCCCGGAACGGTTGTACTGGCTGCTCCCGACGGGGCGCCTTGGTATGCCGCAAGCCTGATCGAGGGAATCGAGATAAAGCCGAGCCCGCCGTGGCTTCAAGAGCGGCTGCGCAGTTCGGGCATGCGACCCGTGAATGTAGTCGTCGATGTCACCAACTTCGTGCTCTTGGAACTGGGAGAGCCTCTCCACGCGTTTGATGCGGATGCTTTCGCGGAGAATGAGGTCACGGTCAGGCGCGCCAGGGAGGGAGAGCGTCTGGTCACCCTGGGCGACGAGGAGATTGCTCTGGAGCCGGCAGACCTGGTGATTGCCAGCAGGCAGGGACCGGAGGCCTTAGCGGGAGTGATTGGGGGCAGACGTTCGGCCGTGAGCGAGAAGACCAGCCGCGTCCTCTTGGAGTGCGCTTGGTTTCGGCCGAACGGGATTCGAGCAACAAGCCGGCGGCATTCGCTTTCGACCGAAGCCTCCTATCGATTTGAGAGAAGGGTGGATCCCGGCATCGTCTGGCTTGCGAGGGACAGGGCGATGGAACTGCTCCTTCAGTGGGCGGGCGGCCGACTCGTCGGGACATCCCCCTTTGGCGCACTCCCGTTGGAAGCGACGCCGATCTGGCTCCAAGCGAGAACCGTGGAGCGGCTTTGCGGTGAGCTGCCGCCACCCGGGGAGGTGGAGGGGATTCTGGGCCGGCTGGGGCTCCAGCTCGTTGAGAAGAAGGAGAATGGCTGGCTCTGGAACATCCCGAGTCATCGGGCTGATCTGGAAGGAGAAGCCGACTTGGTGGAAGAGGTCATTCGGATGCGCGGACTGGCCGAGGTGCCTCCTCGGGTTTCCGTCGGATGGTCGGAGAAGAGTCGAGACGACCGCCGCTGGGACCGACGGGAAGCGGTGCGAAGCGCGCTTAGCGCGCGGGGATGGCAGGAGTGCATTAGCCTACCCTTCACCGCTCTCGATCCTGGGGAAGTCGGAATCGAGCTGTCGAATCCGGCGAGCGCCGATTTGCGTTTCCTACGCGCCGAGCTCGGAACGGGCCTGATCGAGATCGCCCGCACCAATTGGGCGAAAGGGAATCGGAGCCTGCGGCTCTTCGAATCGGGCCGAGTGGTTCATCGGCGCCGGGGACAGGTGGTGGAGCGGGAGCGGCTGGCGGTTCTCGCCGCCGGAGGCGCGGAGGAACCTCATTGGCTGACCGGAGAGCGCTCGCTCGACTTTTACGACCTGAAGGGGCTCGCCGACTTCCTGGAGAAGTCTTTTGCCTTTCCGAAAGAGGCTCGCCTGCGGCTGGAAAGCATTCCTCGCGAGGAGGCAGCCAAGCGAGGAATCGACACGGAGGTCTTTCTCTTGGAGTACGATTTGGAGCCGTGGCTTGCGCAGGAAGAAACGAAGGTGGCCTTTCGCCCGCTGCCGGTCTACCCGCCTGTTCGGCGGGATATTGCCGTCGTCGTCGACGAGACGGTGACCCACTCGGAAATCTGCCGCGTTGTCGAAGCGAGCCGGCTGCCATGCTTGGAGGGATTGCAGTTGTTCGACTTGTTTCGGGATCCCACGGGAGCGCGCTTGCCGGTCGGGAAGAAGTCGCTGGCCTACGCCTTGACTTTCCGGTCCCGCGACCGCACCCTCACGGATAAAGAGGTCAATGGATGGCTTGGCGACGTCCGGGCCGCCCTGCAATCTCAAGGCTGGTCGTTGCGGGAAGCGTAGGTGCGGGGACCGGTGAGTTCTTTGACGGAAAACGGGGAATGAGCACGGCCGGCCGGGTTTTATGAAACTTTTTGTTTATCCAGAGAACGGATGACCAATTTCCCTATGCTGCTCGTGCTTGGGATGCATGCCTTTCCTCCGATAAGTTCGATTACGGGAGCCGGAATTGCTCGCGCGGCCAACGCCAGGCCTTCACTGGAAGACGGAAGCACGCGGCAAGGTTCCCACTTATTTGCAAAGTGGTCGAAAGGCCCCATTCCCACACGGCAGCACGGGGACCTTATCTAGCCTGCATAGCTCACAAGCGATCTCCTGCGGCTTGGTTTTCCCTCCGTGCAGTATGTCGTCAACCAGCTCCGGGGGAAAACCTGCGGCCCGCGCCTCGGATACGAACTTTGTGAGACATGCAGGCTTTCCTGGTTCTTATTCGTGGCGGTTCCTACGGCTGGTAAAAAACTACGACCCGCAGCTAGGGGAAGACATCTACGAGAGGTGTGCCGTTATCGGCGCTCCCGGCTCAAGCGTTCTCCGTCGGTCACCGCCCCCAGGTGGGCGGAGCCGACCTGAGCGCGGTATTTGGCGAGGACCCCTCTCTGGTACCGGCTCGCCGGCGGGTTCCAAGCTGACAGCCGGCGAGCGATCTCTTCGTCAGAGAGTTCGAGCCGGATCTCTTCGGCTTCGGCGTCGATCGTGATTCGATCCCCGTTCTGAACGATGGCCAGCGGGCCTCCGGCTGCTGCTTCCGGGGCGATGTGGCCGACGACAAAGCCATGGCTTCCCCCGGAGAAGCGGCCGTCGGTGATCAGGGCGACATCCTTTCCGAGTCCTCGGCCCATGACGGCCGAGGTCGGGGAGAGCATCTCCCTCATTCCGGGACCTCCTTGGGGACCCTCGTAGCGGATGACGATGACGTCTCCCTTGACGACCGTCCCGTTCAGGATGCTGGACAAGGCCGCTTCCTCCGATTCGAAGACACGGGCGCTTCCGGTGAAACGGAGGCCTTCCTTTCCGGTCAGCTTGGCCACCGCACCCAGCGGCGCCAGATTCCCGCGGAGGATCACGATATGGCCCATCGGCTTGATCGGTCTCTCGAAGGGAAGGATGATTTCTTGGTCGGCGGGATAGTCGGCACTCCCCTCGACATTTTCCGCAAGGGTTCTCCCGCTTACCGTCAGGCAGTCTCCGTGAAGGAGACCCTTTCCCAGAAGCCTCCGCAAGAGGGGAGGCAGTCCTCCGATCTCCGCCCAGTCGGCGACGGTAAAACGGCCGCTCGGCTTGAGATCGGCGAGAACGGGCACCCGTTTGCCGATCTGCCGGAAATCGTCCAAGCTCAGCTCGACTTCGATCGCATGAGCGATGGCCAGCAGATGGAGAACGGCATTGGTCGATCCGCCCAGGGCCATCACGACGGTGATCGCGTTTTCGAAGGCCTTCCGCGTGAGAATGTCGCGGGGCCGAATGCCGCGATCAATCAGTTGTGCGGCGGCCTTTCCCGCGGCACGGCAGCCGATCTGCTTCTCCTTGGAAATGGCAAGCTCGGTCGAGCTTCCCGGGAGGCTCATTCCGAGCGCCTCGATGGCGCAGGCCATCGTGTTGGCCGTGTACATCCCCCCGCAAGCGCCCGGCCCGGGAATCGCGTGGCTTTCGATATCGGCCATCTCCTCGACGGAGAGATCACCTTTCGCTTGAGAGCCGACCGCCTCGAAAACGGAGACGATGTCGATCTTCTTGCCGTGATGGCAGCCGGGAAGAATGCTCCCTCCGTAGACGAAGACTCCGGGCCGGTTGAGCCTCGCCAGAGCGATCAGGCAGCCGGGCATATTTTTATCACAGCCGCCGATTGCCACGAGCCCATCCATTCCCTCCGCTGCCGCGACAGTTTCGACCGAATCGGCGATCACTTCCCGGGAAACCAGGGAGTATTTCATCCCTTCGGTTCCCATCGAGATCCCGTCCGAGACCGTGATCGTGTTGAAGATGAGGGCCTTGGCACCCGCTTCGTTGACGCCCGCAGCCGCTTCCCGAGCCAACCCGTCGATGTGCATGTTGCACGGGGTCACCTGGCTCCAGGTCGAGGCGATGCCGATCAGATCCTTCTGGGCGAACTCCTGCTTTTGGAATCCCAGCGGGTAGAGCATCGAACGGTTCGGGGCACGCATCGCTCCGTCGAAGATTTGGCGGGAGTAGGCTCGGTGGCATCCGGAGGATGGTCTTTGGGAGGGGTCTGGGTTCTCGTTCTTCTTGTCCATGGCTCTCCTTTTCTGGAACGCGGCGGGACTGGCTGTCAATCGGCGAATCGGAAAAACGCGCGAGCGTTGCGCGAGCTCGCGTCGTCGATCGCGGACAAAGGCAACCCGCGCAGGCGGGCCATCTCTTCGGCCACAAGACGGACGTGCCAGGGCTCGCACCGCTTGCCTCGATGGGGAACCGGGGCCAAAAAGGGGCAGTCGGTCTCCAGGAAGAATTTATCCAAGGGAGCAGCCTGGGCGCTCGCGTGCGCCAGAGGGGCGTTGGGGAAGGTGATGAGGCCGGTGAAGGAGACGAAGTGACCGCGCCGGGTCAGTTCCTGGAGGCGTTCCGGTCCTTCCCCAAAGCAGTGGAAGACGCAGCGCACGGCATTGTCGACTTCGTCGAGCATCGCGAGGGTATCTTCCCAGGCAGATCGCTGATGGATGACCACCGGGAGACTCTGCTCTCTGGCGAAAGCGAGCTGCGCGCGGAAGGTACTGCGTTGACAATCCTTCTCCGCCTCCGCCGCTTCCGGATCCGAGGGGAGGCGGTGATAATCGAGCCCGATTTCACCGACGGCGGCCACCTTCTTGTGCGCGGCGATCTCCCCGAGTTCCGAGAGGAAACCGGGTGGTGCGGCATGGGCGCTATTCGGATGGATGCCCACGGTGCAGGCTAAGCTCGCATGCTTCTGCGCCAGAGCAAGAGCGGCTCGACTGGAGCCAAGGTCGGTTGCCACGACAACGATGCGATCGATGCCCTCTTTTTGCGCTCGGGCGATGACTGCCTCCCGATCCTTGGAAAATTCCGGGAAATACAAGTGAGCATGGGTGTCCGTCAACATGGCTAATCCAAAGCGATTTTCAGACCGTCGAAAGCCACGGCGATCCCGGCCGGAAGATCGGCTTCGCGGTCTCGATGGCTTTTATGGTGGGTTAGATGGGTCAGGTAAGTCTGTCGGGCGTCGGCTCGCCGAGCGACCTTGACTGCTTGTTGGGTGGTCAAGTGCGTAGGATGGGGCTCGTCGCGCAGGCCGTCGATAATCAGGACTTCGACCGACCGGATGGCCGAGAGAATCTCTTCCGGCACGGCCTGGCAATCACTCAGATAGGCGAGAAGCTTCCGCCCATCCCGTTCGAGAAGATAGCCGAAGGTGGTGACTTGACCATGGGGGACGGGTAAGGGAGTCACGGTCAGCTTGCCGAGGGGAAAGGCATTTTCCACGGGGTAAGGTAAGAGGCGAACGTAGGCTGCTGCTTGCGCCTTGGCATCGAACGCGTAGGGGAACATGCGGGCGAGAATCTCGAGCGTCATGGCGGGACCATAAATGGGGAGACGTTCTTGGCGAAGCTCGCAGAAGCGGCGCAAATCGTCGAGACCGAGAATGTGATCGGCGTGATGATGAGTATATAGGACAGCGCCAACGTCGGTGATGCCCTCTCGCAGGCATTGAGACCGCAAATCGGTCGCCGTATCGATGAGGAAGGGAAACACTCCATCGTCGACGTAGAGCGAAGCCCTGGTCCGGCGATCCCGAGGGTCCGGCGAGAGACAGACCGGGCACCGGCAGCCGATCATCGGCACTCCCTGCGAGGTTCCTGACCCGAGCACCAGCCCGCGCAGGAGAGGAGCATTTGTCCGACTCATCGGGGCCTTTTTTTAGCAGGAAAACGAGCGATCGCCGAGGAATTCCTCGCTTCTCCCCTGTGGGTTGAGTAGGCTAAGCGTTTCGACGGAGGGCGAAAGGAATCGAGGGTAAAGCCAATTTGACTTGCCGCCTGAGTTGCGTAGTGTCTTCGAGTGAGAACTGGGATCGTACAAATCGGGAAGCTCCATGCGCTACCCTTGATCAAGGTCATCGGAGCGGGCTCTTTCGAGCATTGTTTTTCTCTTCGTCGCTATTGCGATGATCTAATTCAATGCGGAACTGAGAGACTGCTTGTGGATTTGGCGGAGTGCACCTATCTCGATAGCACCTTTCTTGGTACGCTGGCGGGACCGGCGTTAAAGTTGCGAAAGAAAGGAGGCGTTCTTCAGGTAGCCGGGAGCAGCCGCCGAGTGTTGGAGTCCATTCGGACTTTGGGGCTGGATCGGCTCTTTGAGTGCGTCGAAAATGTGGCTCCTTACGACGCCGCAGACCTCCGTCCCTTGGAATCGGGTTCCCACAAGGAAATGACCGGAGAGCTGCTTCTTCAGGCTCATCGATCGCTATTGGAATGCGATCCAAGAAATGCGCCTAAGTTTCAGGATCTTGTTACCTACCTCGGAGCCGAAGTGGTCCCGGCGGATCGCAGAGAGGCGCATTAAACCCCCATTCTTTCGCTGAGCGGGCTGGCCTCGGCCGCAGGAAAGGAATGGTTACGTCGCAAGGAGGGAGGCGTGTGGAAACCAATCAAGCCAACCAGTTCCGCCACTCGCGCGAGTCTCTGCTTCTGATTGCGGAATTAGGCCGTGCGCTCGGGACCGGTGGAGAATCGGAGTCTCTCGTCTATGCTTTGTTAGAAGGCCTGGCGGCGTTACTCCAAGCGTCGAGCATCGCCTTGCTGTCGCGGGGAGAGGGGGGAGAGGTCGGGGAGATTTGGGGTCGTGGGGAGCCATCGGCAGAGTTGGGGGCGATGGCGAAACGGCGGTGGCAATCGGGGCGAGAAGGGAGCGGGGGGAAGGAGGTCGAGAGAGAAGGGCCCTGGACCCTTCTGCCGCTGAGCGGGAGTGGCTTTCCCTTCAGCCTTCTTGCGATCTGTCTTGAGCCAAGCGTAGCTCTCTGTCCTGCCGAGCGCGGTGCGGCTCAAGCGGTCGGGGAAGCCGCGCTGCTCCTGGCGAAGCAGCCGGCTTTCCGAAGCAATAGTCGGAAAGCACGCCATCTGGCGGCGGAATTGTTCTCCGCCCACCTCTTTCAGAAGTCACTTTTCCCTCGAATGGCTCCGGCGATCCCCGGGTTCCGCGTGGCTGCCGCCCACTCGGCGGCCGGAGAATTGAGCGGAGACTTTTACGATCTCCTGCCGATCGATGCACATACGTGCGGCATCCTGGTCGGCGATGTGGCGGGAAAAGGAATCGCAGCCGCCCTGGTCGGAGGAATGTGTCGCGTCGCGGTGCGTTGCCAAGCCGCTTGCTCGCGCTCTCCCGCAGGGGTGTTGCGTCGGGTCAACCGCCTGCTGCACGATGATCTTGCCGAGCGTACTCTCGTGGCTATGCTTTACGCAGTCATCGATACGGAAAGTCACGAGATTCGGCTGGCTCGAGCCGGACAAGAGGAACCCCTGCTTCGGCGGGCTTCCGGAGTCGTCCAGGTTGGGACACCGGGGATGTGTCTGGGGATTGATTCCGGTGAAACCTTCGATGCGGTTCTGGAGGATGTTTCCCTTTTCTTGGAGCCGGGTGAACTCCTGCTTTTCTACACCGACGGGATGACGGATGTTGTCGGGCCGGGCGGAACCCCGCTCGACAAGGAAAGACTCGCCGAAATGCTGGACAGGACGGGACCGCGAGGCGCGCAAGCCTCACTAGAGACTCTTTTCCAAGAGTTGGATCTGCTCCGCTCCCCGGGCGAGCTAGAGGACGACGTGACGCTTGTTGCGCTGGAGCGAGTCGGAAGTTAAGGTGAGAATTTCTTTATGACATCAGGATTAGGAGAAACCCCGATCGTCGAACAGCCCGCGGAGGATCCGCCCGCCTTTTCGGTGGTGAGTCGCGAGCGGATCGATCAGTGGCAGCAGAGATCCCGCGACGCGGACGAGCTGCGGGACCGACTGCTGCGAACGCTGGCCGAATGGGAGAATGCTCGAAAAAGAATGGCTAAGGAGAAAGAGGATGCCATCCGGTTGGCGAATACGTCTCTTCTCCACGCTCTTCTTCCCGTGGTCGATAACTTTCTTCTTGGAATGGAAGCGGCGAAGAACGCCACCGATGGCCAGTCGATTGCGAAGGGCATGGAAATGGTCCTCTCGCAGTTTCAATCGCTGCTTCGAGAGGAAGGGGTAGAGAGGATCGATGCGGTCGGTAAGCTCTTCGATCCTCATCAGCACGAGGCGGCCGGCTTCGTGGATACGGAGGAGTTCGAGGAGGGAATCGTCGCGACGCAGCAGCGATGTGGTTATCTTTATAAAGGCCGTCTGTTGCGGCCTGCCTTGGTCTATGTCAGCCGGAAGCCGACCAAGAGCACAGAAGGGCAGCAAGAACGAGAAGAAGCTCATTCGCCGGAATCATGATCTCCCAGCGCGATTACTATGAGATTCTCGGCGTGGCAAAAGGGGCCAGCGCCGAGGAGATTAAAAAGGCCTACCGCAAGCAGGCATTGAAATATCATCCTGACCGAAATGCGGGGGATCGTGCGGCGGAGGAAAAATTTAAGGAGTTGAGTAAGGCCTACGATGTGCTCAGCGACTCCGAAAAGCGCGCGGCCTACGACCGTTACGGCCATGCGGCCTTCGAAGCGCAGGGGGGAGCGACGGCGGCGGGCTTCCACGATCCATTCGAAGTCTTCAAGGAGGTGTTCGGCGGCTCCGGCCTTTTTGGCGAAGGGCTTTTCGGGAGCCTATTCGAAGAAGCCTTTGGCACCGGGGGAAACAAGCGCTCTCGGCAGGAGAGGGGGGGCGATCTCCGTTGCGATCTGGAAATCGATTTCGAGGAGGCCGCTTTGGGCTGCGAAAAGCATATTGCCTTTCCCAAGCTCGAGAGCTGTTCGGTCTGTGGAGGCAGCGGAGTCGCCTCCGGCTCCTCCCGCAAGGTCTGTCCGACTTGTCACGGTCAGGGCCAAGTCCGGGTGACACGTGGTTTCTTGACCGTCGCCCAGACCTGTCCGCGGTGCCACGGGACCGGGGCCGTCATCGATCGGCCTTGCGCCTCGTGCCGGGGAGAAGGAAGAGTCAAGCAGACGGCGGAGATGAACATCAAGATTCCCGCCGGCATTGACGATGGTTATCGCCTTCGTCTGGCGGGTTACGGAGAAAGCGGCACGGCCGGCGGACCCGGCGGCGATCTCTACGTGGTGGTGCATGTGCGGCGGCACGAGGTTTTCGAACGACAAGGGAACGATCTCTATTACGAGATGCCGATCAACTTCGTCCAGGCTGCGCTCGGTGGGGAGGTGACCGTGCCCTGTCTGGTGGGAAAGGTCACTCTCAAGATTCCCGCAGGAACGCAGAGCGGGCAGATCTTCCGCCTGCGCGGGCGCGGGATCGCCGATGTGCACGGCCGGGGTATTGGTGATCTGCTGGTTCGGGTGGCGATCGAAGTTCCCACGCGCCTCAATGCGGAGCAGAGGCAAAAACTTGAGGCCTTTGCAGCGAGTTGCAATGCCGATACCCATCCGCAGCAGGAAGGATTCTTGCAACGGGCCAAGCGGTTTTTCGGGGCGGAATAGCCCGACCCATTCGGGATCAGCTCAGGGGAAGAGGGATTCCCCGCTGCTGAAGAAAGACGCTAAGGTCGGAAGGAAACGGGGAGGCAATATTCACCTCCCTCCCTTGCCAGCGGAAAGAGAGGCGTGAGGCATGCAGCGCGTGGCGGGCGAGACAGAGCTGCTCCGCGAGTTCGGGACTCCAGCCCTGGGCGGCAAACTGAAGGAAAAACTTCGGGTCGGGTCCATAGATCTTGTCGCCGACGATCGGATGGCGAATGGCGGAGAGATGCACCCGGATCTGGTGAAGACGTCCGGTTTTCGGAAAAGCGCGGAGCAGGCTGATCTCTTCCCCGGAGAAGACAGAGCGCACGACCGTGATCGCCGGCGTCCCCTCCTGACGTATCCCTTGGCGAATGGCAACCGGATTCTCCTCGGAAATTCCGATATAACCCAACGGGGCGTCGATCTGAAGAAATTCGCAAGCCAGCTTTCCCCAGACAATCGCCAGATACTCCTTTTCGATCAGCCTTCTTTCCATCAGCCGGCCGAACGAGGAGGCCGCCGCCGCATCTTTGCCAACGAGTACTAAGCCGCTGGTTTCTCGATCGAGCCGGTTGGCCAGAAAGAACGAGGATCCTCTCCTTTCCTTGGCAAGCCAGCTGAGCAGGCTCGGGCGGTCATTCCGACGCGTCGGATGAGAGAGCAGGAAAGGAGGCTTGTCGACGACGAGGAAGTCATCGCTCTCAAAAACGATGCGCGGTTCGTAAGGAGGTTCCAAGATTCCTGGCTGCATGCTGCGGTCCGGGCGAGATCCTGAACTTAGCCGATCGGGGGATCCCGGTCGAGAATCTCTACCGGGCAATCGGGAAGAACGCCGAAGAAAGAGCGACCATACCTCTTGGTCAGGATGCGGGAATCGAGGATCGCGATCGTACCCCGGTCTTCCCGGCTCCGGATCAGCCGACCGATTCCTTGACGAAATTTCAGGAGCGCTTCCGGGAGAAAATAGGAGAGGAACGGGTCGCTCCCCGCAGCCTGCAACCGTTCCGCCCTCGCCCGGGCCAGTGGATGGTCCGGTGTTCCAAAGGGGAGTCGAGTGAGGATCACGCACGAAAGGGCTTCTCCCGGGACATCCACCCCTTGCCAGAAGCTGTCCGTCCCAAAGAGGACTGCTCCGGGAGAGGATCGAAAGCGCTCCAAGAGGCTGTGCCGGTCGACGATCCCGTCGTGGACGAGAAGCGGGAAGCCCTTCTCCTCAAAGAACGGCGCAAGCCGGGAGGCAAGGCTGAGCAGCGTTCTTCGATTCGTAAAGAGGACGAAAGCCGATCCGCGGCTTTGAGTGGTGAAATAGCGGATCCACGCTTCCAGGGCCGCTTCATAGCCGGCGGTCTCCGAGGGGTCGGGGATCCCGCTGGGGACGCAGACTTTCATCTGCCGCACGTAGTCGAAGGAGGAGTCGAGAACGAGAGTGCGCGGCTCGCGGAGGCCGAGTCTCTTTTGGAAGTAGTGAAAGCTTCCTCCGATGGTAAGCGTTGCGCTGGTGAAGACGAGCGAGCGTTCTCCTTGGTAGAGCAGTCGTTCGAGCAGCGGGGCGACCGACAGGGGCACAGCGGCCAGACGGGTTCCTTCCGGAGAGTCGCCATCCTGGACCTCGACCCAGTAGACGTGATCGGGAAGGGACTGGTCGAGGAAAGCGGCGAAAGCGGCTCGCAGGCTGACGGTCTTCCGAGCGTGATCCTCAATCTCGCGCTTGAGATCGCGATCGGTAGCCTCTGCGGCTGCGTCCTGAATCGCCTCGGCGAGCTCTGCCAAGGGTGCATCCAGGACGTTCGGCACCAGACCGTCCCGGAGGATGCGGACTTCTCGACTCTTGGAGTCGCTCACCGCGGCGCGCAAGCGCTCGAAGAGCGAGGTGAGAACGGTGAGAGCCTCCTTGGTCTTTTGGATCGAATCGCTCGCCCGCAGCAAGGGGAGAAGTCCCCGCCCGGTTCGAGGATGGTAGAGTCTTTGCAAGAGAGATCTCGTCTGTCCTTCCGAGAGGGAGAGGCCGAGATGCCGGGCTGCGACGGTCTCGACTTGGTGGGCTTCGTCGAAAATGACAAAATCCTTGGCGAAAGAGAGATCTTCGCTTGGATCGGAACCGAGTCCGCCGGCCAAGAGAGAGAAGAAGAGCGCATGGTTGACGATCGTAAGGTCGGCCTCGGCACTCTGGTCTCGGAGCCGTTGATAGAAGCAGCGCGGATTGTCCTGGCAGCTCCTCGCGGTGCAGAGTTGCGGCTCGGAGCAGAGCCGACTCCAAAGGCGAGGCTCCGGAGGAGGATCGAGTTCTTCCCAGCAGCCGGTCGTGGTCTCGAAGGACCAGCGGGCGATCCGGCTGATCTCCTCGGTTTCTCGTAAAGCAAAAAGATCTCCCCCATAGCGGAGCGCCTGGTCGATCCGTCGAGGACAAAAGTAGTTCCTCCTCCCTTTGAGAAGAACCACGCTGAACGAGTCGGACAGGGTGCGGAGGAGGAGAGGCAGATCCCGGCCAAAGAGCTGCGCTTGAAGGTTGAGCGTATGGGTGGAGATGACGCCGTGCTGACCCAAGTTGCGTGCACAGCGAAGAGCGGGGAAAAGATAGGCGAGGCTCTTGCCTGTCCCCGTACCCGCTTCGACCGCTAAAACCGTCTTCTCCGAGAGCGCTTCGGCCACCGCGCGCGCCATCTGCGCCTGCTGGGGTCGGAATTCGAAGTGACGTGCGGAGGAAAGAGGGCCGCGAGGAGAGAAGAACTCCTCCGCCTCATCGGCAGGGGAGAGGTGCGAATCGGCTGGGGATCGGGAGCAGCGGCCGTTCCTTTCCGAGCCGGAGGAGGAAGGTTCTACTTCCATTGCAAGCGGGTGTCGGCCAGCCGCTTTTCGAGTTCGGCGACGACCCGCCGTTCCTCTTCCTCCCCTTGTGCGCGGAAGGTTACGCTCCAGCGGAGATAGGCGCCGGCCTCATCCCATGGAACGGTCGAGATCTGCCGCTCGGTGATCAACCACTCCGCTGCCTTTTCGGCCGTTGGGAAGAGGACCGGCCCCTGCGGGGTCGTAGCGCGGATGGGGGCGGGAGTGTAGAGGAAGAACGAGGCATCCGGCTTGCGCGCCGGGCAGCCCAATCGTCGGAGCGCTTCCACGAGAAGGTCCATCCGCCGCGAGTATTTTTGCGCCATACCCTGTGTGATCTCCGGATGATCCAATCCGTAGGCGAACGCATGCTGGATCGCGAGAAACTGGCCTGAGTCGGTGTGGTCCTTGACGGAGGCATAGGCACGGATGAGCCTCGCATCGCCGGCGACGAAGCCGCATCGCCAACCGGTCATATTGAAGTTTTTGCTCGCCGAATGGAGCTCGAGTCCGACCTCCTTGGCCCCCGGCACGGACAGGAAGCTCAAAGGCGATCCCGTGAAGACCAGGCCCGCGTAGGCGAAGTCGTGAATGACGATAATCCGGTGGAGATGGGCAAACGCGACGACCTTCTCGAAGAAGGCGGGAGTCGCCGTGGCGCCGGTAGGATTGTTCGGATAGTTCAGGACGAGCGCCTTGGTGCGCCGCAGCACATCGGCGGGAACGGATTCGAGGTCGGGCAGGAAGGAGTTCTTTTCGAGGAGAGGGAGAGAGAAGACCTGGCCCCCGTAGTATTGAGCGTGCGTCCCGAAGACCGGGTAGCCCGGGACGGTCATCAGGACGACGTCGCCCGGATTGATGAAGCAGGCGGGCAGAATGGAGAGAGCCGCCTTGGAGCCGATCGAATGGCAGATCTCTGTCTCGGGATCGGCGAGCACCCCGCAAACCCTCTTGAGATAGCGGGAGGCCGCCTCCTTGAGCCGTGGTCCGCCGTTGTCGGCGTAGCCACGGTTTTCGGGCTTCCGTGCTTCCTCGGCCAACCGTTCGACGATTTCGACGGGGGCCATTTCGTCCGGTTCTCCCACGCCGAGGTCGAGCAGCTCGATCTCGGGATGCTTGTCGCGCGCCGCCCGTTTGGCTCGCTTGATCTTCTCAAACTTGTAGATTTCAGTCTCCTTTCCGAACCGGGGACCGCCGATCCGGTGAGCGAAAGAGGTGGCGGGAAAGTTTTCCATAGGCTTCTGGTATCTGTATCTTCGTCCTTCTTTTTACGGGGCGGGCGAGGTAAAGGCAATCGCCGCGCGCATTCCTACCCCGCCTGTCTGGCCTGCATATCTCACAAGCGATCTCCTGCGGCTTGCGAAATGGACCTGCTTGCTTCGTTGCGCCTTGCATCCAGGCCCATCCGCCGCGCCTCGGGTACGAACTTTGTGAGACAGGCAGGCTGGCAAGCCGCAGGAGAAAGGTTGTGGGAAATGGCGGCTGGATCTGCTGGTTGGGATTCTCGGGCTTGGTCTGCTACGCTCTGCGGCGGAAGATTCATGTCGACCGTCACCCTGCTTTCCCGCCGGCTGCGAGCCTCTCGTCACCGGCTTTTTGCGCCGGTGGCACTCGTCTTGTTCCTTGCCGCTTTTGCTCTAAGCCCCCCGGCCCGCGCCCAGGAGTTGCCGATCCAGATCGTTTGGGTCCGTCAATATTACACGCTCTTTCTCGCGAAGTCGCGCTCCGGAGGGGGGCCTCTCCAACCCTATGTTCGCTGCCTGGTCTATCTCCAATTCCGGAATTGGGGACCTCCGCAGCGAGTGCCCATGGGGCATGGCGAGAGGCCCGACTACCCGAATATCCGATTTCGGGTTTGGCGGAATCAGGTGCCGATTCCTTTCCAAAGACACGTGATTCCCCGCTTGGGAGCGCAGGATTTGTACGAAGTCAACTTTGCCGCGGGGGAGAGCGTTCGCGTCACCTACGACTATGTCGAGCAGGTCTTGAGCCACAATCCGGAGGAGAAGGTCGATGTGTTCGAGGATACCTGGGGGTTCGAAGGGTATCGGCCGCCCCTGGAGGATTGGTGGATCGTGGTCGAGCTGGGAAAGATGTATACGCAGTATCAAGCATCTCCCGGTTTCGGGCAGAGTCCTGCGACACCGGCGCTTCCGTATCAGACCTTTTTCAACCGGATCTTCCGGGTTTCCCCGCATGGTTACCAGAGCCGGGGAACCGAGATCTGGTGGCGCTTTCAGGATGTGGGAGAGGAGAGGATGCATTCGTTCCCGAAGTTGCGGGTCGAGTGGCAGGCCTGGTACCGCTAGCGCGGAGGAACGCCGAGGCCATGGTTTCGGGAATCCGCGGAGGGAGCAGGCTTCGTTCCCCCCCAATTTCTCCTGCGCTGATCCCTTTGGCGCTGCTCTGTTTCCTATGGTGCGGAGGACGAACGGCGCCCGCTCAGGGCAGGTGGGTTCAGTTGGTTTGGGCGCTTCAATCCTATACCGTCTTCCTTCGGGAAGTTCAATCCGGTGACGATCCGTGGCGGCCTGCGGTACGGTGCCTAGTCTCTCTTCAGCTGTACAACTGGGGCCCCGATCAATCCTTCACGATGAGCCACGCCGAGGTTCCGCAATATCCGACCATGGCATTTCGCGTCTGGCGCAATCACCGGCCCATTCCCTCCCGAAAGCTGGGATCGGACGACTACTTCACCGTTTCTGCCTCTTCCGGCGAGAAGGTGAGGATCTCCTACGAGTATGTCGAGCAGGTCCTTCCGGCCGATCCGGCGGCGAAGATCGACGTTTTCGAGGATACCTGGGGTTTTACCGGTTTCCGTCCGCCTCTCGAAGAGTTGCAGGTAGCCGTCGATCTCGGCCCGATGTACGCGGACTACCGGGCGTTCCCCGCCTTTGGACGGAATCCCGCAATTCCGGCTTATTCCTACGAGGAGTTTTTTCTCCGGATCTTTCGCGTCTTCCCGCCGGGTTATCGGATGCGCGGGAGGGAAGTCTGGTGGCGCATTCACAATGGAGCTCCTCATCTCACCTCGGCCTCGCGCCTTCGCATCGAGTGGCGGGCTTGGTATCGGTAGGGAGGGGACTCCGACCATCTGTCGTCGGTCAGCGCCAAAGCCGGTAAGCGGCGTAGAGAAGAAAAACCGCGAAAGCCCGTTTGGCGTAGACCGCCGGGATCGCTTGAATGAAGAGGGAGCCGAGGGCGGCGCCCGCCGCCCCGGAGAGGGCGATCACCGCAAAGAGGTTCCAGTCGATCTGCTTGAGGGTAAAATTTGTGAGGCTGCCTGCCAGGGCGATCGGCAGGATGAGGGCGAGCGAAGTTCCGACCGCGGTATGATAGGGTACCGCAAAGGAGAGGATCAGGATCGGGACGAGGATCGAGCCTCCGCCGATTCCGAAGCAGCCGCTGGCAAAACCGGCAACCAGGCCCAGCAGGGCGAGAGCGAGCAAGTGCATGGTCAAGAGATAGGAGGCTGGATCGCCCGGGTCGAGCCCGGCGAGCCGCTTTTTATCGTCGGCTCGACGGGTGTGGGAAAAACGGATCTGGCGCATGCGGTCGCTGAGAGGTCTGCGGCGTGGATCCTCTCCATGGATTCGATGCAGGTCTACCGGGGACTCGATCGAGGGACGGCAAAACCCTCCCGGGAGGAGCGGGTTCGCTTTTCCTATGGAGGGGTGGATCTCGTGGATTGGCGCGAGCCCTTTTCCGTCGCGCAATATCGGGAACACGCCCATGCTTTCTTGAAAGCCTGCACGAGCCAGGGGCGCCCGATCATTGTGGTGGGAGGGACCGGCCTCTACTACCGCAGCATGGTGCAAGGTCTCTGCCAGGCGCCTCCGGGAAATGCCCTTCTTCGACAGGAACTGGAGGCGCTCTCCACCGCCGAGCTTGGGGGGCGGCTTCAGGCGATCGATCCGGGAGCGGCCGCCCGCATCGACCTGTGCAACCCCAGGCGCCTGATTCGAGCGATCGAGGTCAAGGAAACGACGGGCATCTCTCTCTTGGATTGGCAGAAAGAGACGACACGACCCTTGCTGGCGCGCCATCGCACGCTTTGGGTGGAGCGGCCGCTTGCAGCGTTGCGCGAGCGGATCGCCGCGCGGGTCCGTAAAATGCTGGCCTCCGGGTGGATCGAGGAGGTGGCGGACCGTCTGCGCGAGGGGGGGGCGGCAACCCTTTCCCGCTGCCCGGCCATCGGTTATGCCTCGATCGCGCAATTCCTGGTTCAGGGAGGGAGCCGGACGACACTCGAGGAAACGATTGCTCGGGACACCTTCCGGTACGCACGGAAGCAGTTGACTTGGTTTCGGAAAGAGGCTACGGTCAGTCAACATGTGATATTTGAAGAGCATGGTCCTCTTCCCCGAGTTCTCTAGTACGAATCATCCCTCCCTTGGCAAGATCGTTACTCTTGCTGGATGAGAACTCTAGGCCATCCCGCAGAGAAAGCGCTCCTTGTCGGGATCGAGCTGCCGAACCAGCAGGAGCCGGGAGTCACAGAGTCGCTCGAGGAACTGGGCGAACTCGCCCGGAGCGCGGGAGCGGCGGTCGCCTCTCATGCCGTTCAACGGCTTCAGACACCGACTGCGCCATTCTATATCGGGCGCGGCAAGGCGGAGGAGCTCTCCGAGCGGTGCCAGGAAGGCGGGATCCACTCGGTCATTTTCGACGACGAGTTGACTCCGGCCCAAAGCCGCAATTTATCGAACGTCTTTTCTCGGAAGGTCTTGGATCGGACGCAGCTGATTCTCGACATTTTTGCGCAGCGAGCCAAGACCCGGGAGGGCAAGATTCAAATCGAGCTTGCTCAACTTCTCTACTTGCTCCCGAGGCTCACCAGGCTTTGGAGCCACCTTTCACGGCAAACGGGGGGCATCGGCACCCGGGGTCCCGGAGAAACCCAGTTGGAGGTCGACAGGCGACGAGTCCAGCAGCGGATCGCGCGTTTACACCGCGATCTGGAGGCTGTCCGACGCTCCCGGGCGGTGCAGCGGGAAGGAAGACACCGATGTTCGTGGCCGACCCTCTGCTTGGTCGGATACACCAATTCCGGGAAATCGACCCTGTTCAATCGCCTGACCCAGTCCGAAGTATTGGTGGAGGACAAGCTCTTCGCCACGCTCGACCCGACGATCCGGCTTTTGCAACTAGGGGGAAAGCAGCGGGCGTTTTTGGCCGACACGGTCGGCTTTATCCGAAAGCTGCCGCACGACCTGATCGATTCCTTCCGAGCCACGTTGGAAGAGGTAAAGGAGGCCGACCTTCTCATTCATCTGGTGGACGTTTCCGATCCGAAGGTGGAGGAACGGATTGCGGACGTGCGGCGGGTCTTGGAGGAACTCGACGTGCTTGGCAAGCCTTCACTCCTCGTGTGGAACAAGATCGATCGTTTGCATGGTCCCGCGCTGCTTCATCGGCTGTTGCAGCGGTATCCGGGAAGCATCGGAATTTCGGCCTGGGATGGGTCCGGGATCGAGGAGCTTCTGTCGCGGATCGGAAGCTGGTCGCGGGGGAGGGCGCTCCTTTTTCGCTTGCGCTTGCCGGTCGAGCGCGGCGATCTGCTGGCGCGTCTCCATCGCGAGGGCGAGCCCGTAGAGGTTCGCTACCGCCCCGACGGGATCTACGTGCACGCTTGGATTCCCGCTTTCTTGCAAGCGTCTCTTGCTCCCTTTATCCTCCCCGAGCGTGGCTCGGCGGATTCGCGAGATGCTTCCGGCGGAACGACCGCTGGAGAGGATGGCGGCGAACGGCCCGAATGGGCTGAAGGATTCGGAGCTGCTGGCGATTCTTCTCGGAATCGGTAGGAGCGGCCTTTCAGCCGTCGGGCTGGGAGAGGAGCTCATCACGATGTTCGGCAGCCTGCAAGCATTGGGGAGGGCTTCGGTGGCTGAGCTTGCCCAGTGCAAGGGCGTCGGACCAACCAAAGCCGCGCGCCTCGTAGCCGCCTTCACGTTAGGTATCCGCTCGGCTCAAGAAGATCTCCTGGGAAAGCAGATCGCGTCTCCGAAGGATGCGGTCGAGTTCCTGGGACCGAGGATGCGTCTGTCGCCGGTCGAGATGTTGTTGGCGGTCCTGCTGGATGCGAAAGGACGGGTTCTTGCGGTCGAGGAAATTACCCGAGGGACTCTCAATGAGAGCCTTTATCATCCCCGTGAGGCTTTCCGCGCCGCGATCGCGCACAAAGCCCATTCGGTCCTTTTTGCCCACAACCATCCTTCCGGAGACCCCACGCCGTCGGCGGAGGACATAACCATCAGCCGCGAAATGAAGCGGGCCGGGGAAATCCTTGGGATCGAGGTGGTCGACCACGTGATTCTCGGGGGATCGCGCAAGGGAGATCTGCTCTATTACAGCTTTCGGGAACGAGGGAAAGGATGATTCATTCGACAGCGATGGTTAGCCCCAAAGCCGAACTCGGACGGGAGGTGCGGGTAGGGCCCGGAGCGATGATCGAGGCGGAGGCGATTGTCGGAGATCGCTGCGAGATTCGGGCTCATGCGGTGATTGCCGCGGGAACACAGATCGGACCGGGAAACCAGATCGGTTACGGGGCGATCATTGGAGCCGAACCGCAGGATCTATCCTGGAATGGAGCCCCTTCCCGCGTGGTGATCGGAGAGGGGAACGTGATCCGGGAGCAAGTCACCATCCATCGGGGGGCCAAGCCGGAGAGCGAGACGCGGATCGGAGACGGCAACTACCTGATGGTAGGGTGTCACGTCGGGCACAACTGCCTTGTGGGGAACCGGACGATCATCGTCAACCACGTGTTGCTGGCCGGTTATGTCCAGGTTGGAGATCGCGCCTTTTTGGGGGGTGCTTCGGTCTTCCATCAGCATGTACGCATCGGAGAGTTGGCGATGGTGCGGGGCGGGATCCGGATCGGCATGGATATTCCACCCTTTCTGATGGCCGTCGACGAAAACGAGGTCGCCGGCGTCAACCGGGTCGGCTTGCGCAGAGCAGGATTTTCCGAAGCGACCCGTCGGCAGATCGAGGCCGCCTACGGCATCCTCTACGAAAGCGGACGCAACGTCTCGCAGGCCCTGGAGGAGATGGAAAGGCGCTGGCCGAGCGGAGAAGTGCGCCGGATGAGCGATTTCATTCGGGCTTCCCGCCGGGGCATCTGCACTCCGAACCGCATGCGAAGAAGGCCGGAGCGGGCGGCAAGAGCCAGAGAGCAGCGCGCATCCGCGGGCTAGCCAAACTTCCCCACCATGTTGAGGGCCGTTTCGATATCGGAGTTGCTTGCGCAACCAGCGTAGGGCGAGGTTGCGAATAAGATGTGAACAAGGGGTGAAAATCCCGTGAAAAGCCGTAGGCTCCCAAAGCGCCCGCGGAGCAGTGCGTTCATCCTCTCGCGCGCTTCACACGGCAGCGGGAGCGTCATTGCCCGACCCCCCTTCAATTACCCGAATTTCCCGGGAAGCCCGCCGCAGCGTAGATCCGCCCGCTAAGCGTGTAGACGGCATCGATCATTTTCCGATCGTGCAGGGCCCGGGCAATATCGTTGAGCGCACGGAGCACCTGACTTTGCTGGGAACCGGCGATAGCGATCGGCTGGACTGGAGGGAAAATGGCAATGGCGTAGTTGAGATTGGGCCCTTTGGCAAATTCGGCGATCTCTTCCCAAAACCAGCTTGGCATCGCGGAAAGCTTCCAGGGAAGTTTTCCGGAAACCGGCAAAAGTTCACCACCTTCTGACGCCCAAATGTTTCGTAAAGCCTGGAGGAATTCCTTTGCCGACCATCTGTCTTCCAGGACCTGATGGAACTTCTCCGGCCCCCAGCGGGTGAAGAGCTCGTAATATTCCCTGACTACCCTGGCATTCTCCTCGGCGTATTGGCTTTCGGGCAGCCGGTTGCCACGAATCGCTTGCGCGTACTCCAAATCCTGAAGCTCATAAGTAGCCTCCCGCTGCTCCGGAGTCAGATGCGCCAGCCACCAGGCGTCCCACACGGCGTCCTGGGTGTCGAGAATCTGTTCCCGTTCTTCGTCAGGGAGGTCGGAAAATTGCGGAGGCGAAAGGGTTCCTCTGAGCCTCAAGAGCGAGTCGAGGATCGGAATGGGAAGCGTAGCTAGCTTCCGCTCCAGTATGAGAACCTCGGTTCGGACGACGAATTTCCCCTCTCTGGTATGCCTATCGGTGTGCGGAGTCGACCAGCGGTAGGCCAGATCCATTGCCCAGTGTCCTTCGGGAGTCCGAACGGTTTCGGCAAGGAGCTTCGGGTCGGCCGTCTGGAGGAACGAAAGGGTTTCGGGCATCCGGAGGGTGGCAAGCCTTTGGATCAGGGCTTGGGCCTCGGGAGAAAGGGGGAGCGAGGGCTTGTCCTGGGCCAGGGCCACGGCGGCAGTCAACCAGAGGGAAAGAACTCCGCCAAGGCATTGGTGACCAAAAATGGTGTTCATGGATTTTTCTCCTTGTCTTGCTATGGACCTTGCGGCACCGAGCTTTGCCTGCGATTGACCGCGTCGGAAAGAGAGTGGTGGATCGGTTTTCCCGACAAGGGGTCGTAGGGTGCGCGACTCGGATCGAGCGCAATGTTCGCGGCTGCTTGCTGGTTGAATTGCGCGAGCTTCACCGGTTTCGAAAAATAGCCCGAGCCCAGTTCAGCCAAATAGCCTTGGCGGCTGATTCCACTCTGTACAATGGCAACCGAAGGTATGTGGTAAATGTTCTCCCAGATATAGTTGAGCCCCGGATAGGTTGCGTTCGGCTTGCTCGTTGTCGACATCCGCTCATTGGGGCGGAATCCCGTGTGATAGGCTCCCCCGATCGAGATGGTTCGGGCGTTCGGCCGGGTCACGTTGGCCGCGATAGCGGCAATGCTCTCGTTTCGCTCCCTCATTCCGTCTGGGGACTTCAAAAAGTCCATCGATTCCTTTGGAGTGATTTGCCGGCTAGGGGAATTCACAATCAGGTTTCCATTCTGGTCGAGTCCGGCATTCCGGTCGAGGTCCCCTGCGATTACCTGGTATCCCGTGTTGTGGGCGTGGCGCCAGAGGTAAAACATTTGCATGCGTCCTTGGAGAGCATCGACTAGCGCTGGACTGTTGCCGCTCGCTATCGCGGTCGCTTTCAGCATCCTGGGGGTTTGTGAGTCTATGGTTTGAAACGCTGCCGCCATGATCTTTACGTCCTTGCTGTGTTGTTGTTGAGTCGGACTGTCTGGGCCGAACCCAAGGTCCACTTCGGCCATATTCTGGTAGCTGGGATTCTTGAGAAACGCATCGAGCTCTTTCTGCTTGGCGGTGGGATACTCGAGGATCAGGTTTCGGAACCCATGAGCGTAGGCCGATTGGAGGAACTTCGCTTCTGCATCCATCATTGCGGGATCGAAATGATGTTCCCCAATGGTAATGATCTGGACGCCTGCCTTGTCGATGGCCGCCCAATTGCGCTGATCGGCAACCGTGATCGGGTTTGGTTGAGAAGGTGGGAACTGGCGGCTGGCAGGAACGGGGGTCAGTCCCGGACCTCGCCGAGAGCTTTGGAGAGCGGTCGCCGCGGCGGCAGCCGCAGCCGCTGCGCCCATGTTTGCGCCTACCGCAGCTCCTGCCGCAGCGGTGCCCTCAGCCGCCTGCGCCGTCGAGAGTTGAGCGGCAGCGGCCGGGAAGACCGAATTCGGAAGCGGAGGACAGCAGCCATTGCCTGCTGGGGGAGCGGTTGATCCATCCTGGGCTGCCCCACTGGCGGCTCCGCCGGAATCGGCTGCGGCGGGCGCGGCCGCATCGGTCGGGGCCGTGGGAGCTGGTGTGGAGGCTCCATCCGGCATGACCGCGGTATTGACGAGCCCGGCTCCGCCGGAAGAGTCGGATTCCGGGGACGGACTTTGGGAAGCGTCGGCACCCTCGGCGGGAGGCGCGATCGAAACCTGCCCGTAGCTCTTCAGGCTCCCCTCGGGAGCCAGGAGGAAGGTCACCCAAAGCAAGAGCCAAAAAGTCCAAAGGCCCTGCGATCTCATGGCCGGCTTGCTCCCCGGGAGGTTTTGGGATCGGGCGATTTATCGATGCAACCGACTCTTGCCCTTCTGCTCCTCGATCTGCGCCCTTTGGAGGACAAAGGAATCAATCCACCGGTTGCGTTCTTGGGCGAGCTCCCGGTAGTAGGCCACGAAGCAGGATTCGGCGTCTTGCGGTTGGAGCGCCCGGAGGGGGGCAAGGATCGGCCCGGCCCAGTCGGTCCGGGGAGCGGCAGCCGGAGGCGCCGGCTGCTTCTGCTCCTTCCACCACGAGAGGACGGAGAGGGAGAAGAGGGCCAAAAGGGAGAGGGCCACGGCAAAGGCGGGCAGGCCGGCCTCGATGGGTCTCCCGGGCGCACCCCTGCCGCTGGGCGGCCGGATTGCCCTGGAGGTGCCCTCCCCCTTTGCCGGCTGGATCATCGGCTGGAGATTCGATCTCTCGGAAAACTCCCCCTCCTTCCGCTCCGGAAAAACGACCGCGCGCATGACTCCCTCCCTGGTTGCCATCGGCCTTCCCCCTGCCCGCACGGAGCACCCGCGACCGTTGCGGCAGAGATTGTGGACCGCTTACCGGAAAGGAGATTACCGAAGCCGGACGGAGGTCGGGCAAGCGGTTTCTCTGTTACATTTTTGTGACAGTTCCGTGAACTTTCGGTGACAAAAGGACCCTGCTTCGCGCAAAGAAAACTTAACCTGCATTAATCGGCAGCTTGTCCGACTTCTTTGGAAAGGGCGGTGACGGCAGCGGGATCTTCCAGGGTCGTCGTGTCGCCCTCGATTTGACCGTTACGAACCAGTTCCTTGAGAAGGCGTCGGAGGATCTTGCCGCTGCGGGTCTTCGGCAGGGTAGCGGTGAAGAGAATCTCCTTGGGGCGTGCGATGGCGCCGATCTCCTCTGCCACATGAAGACGTAGTTCGTTTTTGAGCTCCTCCGACGCTGCTTCTCCCTGCCGGAGGGTGACAAAAGCGACGAGCGCCTCGCCTTTTTCCGAATCGGGCTCGCCGACCACCGCCGCTTCCGCGACGCTGGGATGGCTCACCAGTGCGCTCTCGATCTCGGCGGTGCCGATGCGATGCCCGGCGATATTGAGAACGTCGTCGGTCCGGCCCGTGATCCAGAAATAACCGTCTTCGTCCTGGCGGGCGCCGTCTCCGGTGAGATAGACGCCGGGAATCTGACTCCAATAGGTGCTTCGAAGCGCCTCCGGGCTGCCGTAAATGTCCCGGAGCATCGAGGGCCAGGGGCGGCGAATCACCAACCTCCCGTGGGTGCCGGAAGGAACGGGATTCCCCTGATCATCAACGACTGCGGGATCGACGCCGAAGAAGGGAAGGGTTGCCGAACCCGGCTTGCCGGGGGTCGCTCCGGGAAAGGGAGCGATCATCGCCGATCCCGTTTCGGTTTGCCACCATGTATCGACGATCGGGCAGCGCCCTCGCCCAATCTTCTGATGATACCAGAGCCAAGCCTCCGGGTTGATCGGCTCGCCGACCGAGCCCAGAAGGCGGAGCGAGGAGAGATCCCAGGGTTTTACCCAACCTTCGCCCATACGCATGAAGGCTCGGATGGCGGTCGGAGCGGTGTAAAGGATGTTGATTCGGTGGCGCTCGATCATGCGCCAGAAGCGATCCGGCTGGGGAAAATCGGGCGAGCCTTCGTAGAGGAAGACCGAAGCCCCGAGAGCCAGGGGGCCGTAGACCACGTAGCTATGACCCGTCACCCAACCGACATCGGCCGTGCACCAGAAGAGATCCTCTTCTTTGAGATCGAAGAGGTATTTGGTGGTCAGCGCACAACCCAGCAGATAGCCGCCGGTCGTGTGAAGGATCCCCTTCGGCTTTCCGGTCGTTCCGCTGGTGTAGAGGATGTAGAGAGGATGCTCGCTGTCCACGGGCTTCGCTTCCGAGCGGGCGTCGACCTCTTTGAGCTCTTCTTCGATCCAGCGATCGCGGCCCGCCAGCATCGGAACGGGCTCCGCCGTCCTTCGGACGACCAGGACCCGTTTCACCATTGGGACATCCTTCAAGGCGTCGTCGACCCGCTTCTTGAGCGGAACGATCTTCCCCCTCCGGTAGCCACCATCGGCGGTGATGACGATCTTCGCTCCGCAATCGAGGATCCGATCTCGAATCGACTTCCCGCTGAAGCCGCCAAAGACGACACTATGCACCGCGCCAAGGCGCGCGCAGGCGAGCATGGCGATCACCGCTTCCGGAATCAGCGGCAGATAGATCACGACCCGGTCTCCGGAGCCCACTCCGCTTCGGGAGAGCAGGTTGGCCCAGCGACAGACTTCCCAGTGGAGCTGCCGGTAGGTGAGGGTACGTACTTCTCCGGGCTCTCCTTCCCAGACGATGGCTGCCTTGTTGCACCGGGGTCCGGCCAGATGACGATCGAGGCAGTTGTAGCTGGCATTGAGCTTTCCGCCCACAAACCAGCGTGCATGCGGCAGGTCCCAACTCAAAAGCTGCTGCCAGGGCTCCGCCCAGTCGAGCTCGGCAGACATCCGCCCCCAAAACGTTACGGGAGAGTCGAGCGACTCCCGATAGAGCCGGCGGTACTCCTCCAAGCTTCCAATGTGCGCCCGGGCCGAAAATTCGTTGGACGGGGGAAAAACCGGCACCAGTTCCGCGGACGGGGTCGATTTCCGGGAGTCGATGCCAGCGGTCGTTTCTTCCATGGTTTGCCCGATTGCCCAGCGCCAGGTTCCGCCCGGCCGCGAAAAGTAGTGACAGAATAGGGCCTGACCAGTCCCAAAGCAAACCAGGACCTCCCAGCGGACCGGCCCGGCGGGAAGAGCTGGGCCTAGCGGGGCCTACACAAGCTCGCCGGCCATCATCTTGCGAATGCGCGGGATGTGGCGCCCGCCTTCGAAGGGAGTGTCGAGGAAGATCCGAACGATCTTGAGGGCGGTCTCCTCCGGAATGAGGCGCTCCCCGATCGAAATGACATTGGCATCGTTGTGCGCGCGGCCGAGGCGAACCGACTCCTCGTTGAAACAGTAGGCGCAGCGGACGCCCCGGACTTTGTTGGCGACCATGGCCTCTCCGTTTCCCGAACCTCCCAGAACGATCCCGCGATCCGCTTTCCCCTCCGCAACGAGCACGGCCGGCGGGCGAACGTAGTCGGGATAATCGACGGGCTCGGGTGATCCCGTGCCGCAGTCGATCACCTCGTGGCCGAGGCTCTTCAGGAACCCCTTGATCTTTTCCTTGTAGGCAAAGCCGGCGTGGTCCGATCCGATGGCGATTTTCATGAAGATGATTGTCTCTCTGTTTGTAGAACAGGCGTTGGCTTGCGCCGTGTCAGCCGTTTAGCTGGGTTTCAAGTTGGGAGATCTCGTCGCGAAGCAGCGCGGCTTCCTCGTAACGCTCCTCCGTGACTGCTTTTCGCAGGCTCTCCTGCAAATCTTCCAATCGCCTCTGGTAAAATTGGTGGCGCAAAAACTTGGCAGGCATCTTGCCCTTATGAAGAACACCCTTGTGCATATCGCGAAGCATGGAATCGACGATTTCCGAAAACACTTCGTAGCAGTGAGGACAGCCGAGTCGCCCGGTCTTTTTGAAATCCGATTGCGTAAAGCCGCACTGAGGACACGTTGGCTCATTTTTGGAGAGAAGCTGTGTTTCGTCCCGTGAGTCGCCCAAGAGCAAGTCAGCGAGCGAAAAGACGGAGGGATCGGACACGCCCTTTTCCTTGGCACAGTTTTCGCAAAGATGCACTTTCTGAACCTTGCCTCCGACGATCTGCGTCAGATGCACGGTTGCCGGTTCTTCGCAGAAGTGGCACTTCATTGCTGCTGCGCGGCCTCGGTCTCCGCAGGCCTCCCTGAACTATAAATAAGCGGGCCGGTGCTTCGGGTCAATGCACGAAAGCGCAGCAAGAGCTTTTGCGTTAGAGAACCCGGCTTTCCCGTAGCCACCGTTCTTCCGTCGATCTCGACCACGGGGACGATTTCCGCCGCCGTGCCGGTTAGGAATACCTCATCCGCGACGAAGAGGTCGTACCGGGTCATATTCCGCTCGACCGCAGGGATTCCCTCTTCCCGTGCAAGCCGGAGAATCTCCCGTCGCGTGATGCCCGGAAGCACACCAGCCGAAACGGGAGGGGTCGCGAGCTCCCCATGCTTGAAGACAAAGATATTGTCACCGGTGCATTCCGCCACGCAACCCTGCTCGTTGAGAAGGAGCGACTCATCGGAGCCGGAGGCACTCGCTTCCATCTTGGCCAAAATGTTGTTGAGGTAATTGAGAGATTTGATTGCCGGCTCCAGGGCTTCGGAGGAGACCCGCCTGACCGCTGCGGTATGAAGCCGGAGCCCCCGTTCGTAGACGGAGGGGGGATAGAGGCGAATGGCGTCCGCGATGATGAAAAGAGTCGGCTTGGGACAGGAGGCCGGGTTTAACCCGAGATCGCCCTTGCCGCGGGTGACCACGAGGCGAATATAACCATCCCAGAGGGAATTGGTCCGGCAGCACTCCAAGACGGCGTTCGTGAGTTCTTCAAGACTCAGCGGAATGGTCAGGCGAATCGCCTTGGCCGAATCGAAGAGGCGCTCCAGGTGTTCTTCGAGGCGGAAGACGCGGCCGCCGTAGGCTCGAATCCCCTCGAAAACCCCATCTCCGTAAAGCAGGCCGTGATCAAATACGGACACCTTGGCGTCGGCTTCGTTGACGAATTGGCCATCCAAAAAAATCTTTTTCTCTCGTTGTTCCTTCATCGACATTCCTCGCCCCACGTTCCGTCTCGCGCCCAACGGGGCGCGAAAGCTTCTTTCCCGATCCAGCCCAGGGAAGCAAGCTCTGATTCTCACACGATTAGCCTGCATGTCTCACAAAGTTCGTATCCGAGGGGCGGCGACTGGGCCTGGATGCAAGGCGGGGCGCAGGTTTTTCCCCGGAGCTGTATGACGACATACTGCACGGAGGAAAAACCAAGACCCAACGAAGCAGACAGGTCCATTGCGCAAGCCGCAGGAGAACGCTTGTGAGACATGCAGGCTAGGAGGATGGCTTGGATTCCGGCTCGAGCCGCGACTCCGAGGAGGCTTTCGGAGATCCGGGCACCGAGGACAAGACGACGGAGGAACGCTCGAGGGTCTCGAGCTTTCCTCCGCTCAAGACCAACTGCCGATCTCCTCTCTGCGCCAACCGTGGATCGTGTGTTGCCAGAATCAAGGTCTTGCCTCGGCTCTTCTGGAGACCCAAGAGGAGATCAATGACCTCCATGCCGGTTTCCTCGTCCAAGTTTCCTGTCGGCTCGTCTGCGATCAGGATTTCCGGATCGTTCCGGAGCGCGCGTGCGATAGCCACGCGCTGCTGCTCACCCCCCGAAAGCTCCGAGGGGCGATGGTGCGATCGATGGATCATGCCGACGGCTTTCAAAAGTTCCCATCCTGGTTTTGCATCCCGCTGTCCGAAGAGCATGGCTGGAAGATTCACGTTTTCCAAAGCCGTGAGTTCGGGCAGGAGATGGTAGGCTTGGAAAACCAGGCCGATTGCCCGTCCTCGCCATGCGGCAAGCCGCTTACGGGAGAAGCGGGAGATATCCTGATGCCGGTAGAGAACCTGCCCGGAATCCGGATCTTCGAGTCCCGCGAGGAGATGGAGCAGCGTCGTCTTCCCCGATCCGGAGACCCCCTGAATGGTGTAGCAGAGCCCTTCGCGGAAGATCATGCTCACCCCGGTCAGCACCGGAACGGTCGCGGATCCTGCGCGAAAGCTCTTCTGGAGGGTTTCCGTCGCGAGGACAGCAGCGCGTTCCGTCTTCTCGCGGGATTCGGTCTCATTCATAGCGCAAGGCGTTCGCCGGCAGCAGCCTGGCCGCATTCCACGCGGGAATCCATGCCGCGCAGATGCAGAGGAGGACCGCACTGACGGCGATCCCGGCGATCTGTGGCGGATCGATGACCACCGGAATCGTGGCAAAGTGGTAGACGTCCGCCGAAAAGAGATCGATTCCCAGCGTCCGTCCGATGAGTTCGCGCAGCACGTTCAAATAGCGCAGGGCGAGCGCGGCGAGAATCAAGCCGGCTGCCGTGCCCAAGAGCCCGACGATCAGCCCGTGAAAGATAAAGATCCCGAGCACCTGGCCGTCCGTTGCTCCGAGAGCTTTGAGCAGTCCGATCTCCCGTCGCTTCTGGGCGGTGATCGTGATGAGGGTGCTGCACAGGCCGAAAGCGGCGACCAGAATGATAAAGAAGAGGATCACCGCCATGGTCACCTTCTCGACGGCGATAGCCGTGAACAAGGGTCGGTTCTGATCCATCCAGGTAATCGCTTCCATGGGCGGGGGGAAGGAGGTATTGAGCCGGGCCTTGAGGCGATCGGCGGCCATCGGGTTCTGGACGCGCAGGGCGATCCCATGAACGCCATGACCGAGGCCGTAGAGATACTGGGCATTCTGGAGAGAGGTCAGAAAAAAGGTGGAGTCATATTCGAAGAGGCCCGTCCGAAAGATTCCGGAAATCTCCAGCTCCGTCGGAAGGGGAATCGACTGTTTTCCGGAGTGGGCGGAGTCCCGCAGCGCCTGAAGATGGCGAGGGGCATAGATCACGACCTTGTCTCCCACGGTTGCTCCATTGCGTTTGGCCCACTCATCTCCCACGAGGACGGTATCCGCCTGGAGGTTGTACTTGCCGGCCACAAGATAACGGCGCAACGGAATCACACCGAGTTCGGCCTGAGGATCGATCCCGCGAAGGATCGGGGTCGTGATCCGATCTGCATACTCGGCGAGCACAGGGCCGCTGACGAAGGGCGCCGCGCCCTTGACCCCCGGCTCTTTGAGCAGTCGGGAGACCTCCTGATCGGGATGGTGGAGCACCTCGCCGTTGGAAACGACGAGGTGGGCGTTGAACCCAATGATCTTATCTTGCAGCTCTCGTTCGAAGCCCGCCATCACCGCCAAAACCACAACCAGCACAAGCACCCCTAGGGTGACGCCAAGCAGCGAAAGGAGAGTGATGACGGAAACAAAGCTTCTCCTGGGACGCAGGTAACGGAGCGCCAGGAAGCCGGGGAGGGAACGAGGCATCGTGCCCGTGGGTGCATCCGAAGGAGCGGCGGGACGGTTCATGAGGGACGCTGATCGAAGGAGAGCCTCCGTTGCGAGGCCTCCCGTAAAAGGTTTTTCACGGCGGAGGAGGTGCCGTCTCGGAGACTCTCGCTTGCTTCCTCGAGGCGAGCCAGGAAGGAACGGAGAGCGAGCAGGACGTTCTCGCGATTCGCCAGAAGGATTTCGTTCCACATCTCGGGCGATGCGGCGGCGATACGCGTCACATCGCGAAAACCCGGTCCTGCTACCTCTAAAGCCTCGCTGTCCATCGAGCAGACTAGGGCTGCCGCCAACAGGTGGGGCAGGTGGCTCACTGCGGCAACCCGGCGGTCGTGTTCGGAGGCCGGGAGATGGACGACGCGGCACCCTAAGGCGAGCCAGAACGCTTCGACTAGGGCGAGCGCCTCGCGGTCTGCCGTTTCGGGAGGAGTGAGAATCGCGACTGCGCCCTCGAAGAGGTTGGATCGGGCAAAGGCGAAGCCCGAACGCTCCCCTCCGCTCATCGGATGGCTGCCCACCCAGCGCGCCCGTCCTTCCAGGTTCTCCTGCAGAAGTTGCATCGCCGGAAGCTTGACGCTGGCCGTGTCGGTCACGATGGCTTTGGGCTCCAAAGCGCCCCGAATGGCGTGAAGGATCGCGCCCATGGCTGCGATGGGCAGCGCCACGACGACAAGCTCCGCCTTTCGGACCGCGTCGGCGGGGTCATCCGTTACGAGGTCCGCGATTCCCGCCGCCCTCACTGTTTCTTTTTCCGGCTCTCGACTGTAGAGCACGAGCTCTCGGCAGAGGGCGAGCCGCCGCGCCGCAAGGGCTACCGAGCCGCCGATCAGGCCGGCACCGAGGATGGATAGACGCGAAAGCGGAAAGGGGTGGTTCATCGACCCGTCGAATCCGGAGCTGCCGCGGTCTCCCGCAGGGCGGTCGGAAAGATCTCCAGAAAACGTGTCACCTGCTCCGGGGTGCCGATGCTGATCCGCACCCACTCGGCCAGCCCGTAGCTCCTCAACGGACGGATGATCCATCCATGACGAAGCAGGCTGTGAAAGAGGGCATCCCCGTCGCCGACCCGTACCATGACGAAGTTGGCGGAGGAAGGGACAAACGCGAGACCCTGGCGCGCGAAGGATTCCTCCAGACGAATACGCCCTGCCCGCACGATTTGTCGTGTCTTTTCCCTATGCTCATGGTCTTTCAGCGCGGCGACGGCCGCGGCTTGCGCCAGCGAGTTCGTGTTGAAGGGCTGGCGAGCGCGCTGCAGCAAGGAAGCGATGGGGGCGGGTGCGAGGGCATAGCCGATGCGGAGGCCCGCCAAACCCTGCATCTTGGAGAAAGTGCGCAGCAGCACGACATTTTTCCCTTCCCGCACCCATGAGACGCTCGGGGGCGGATCGTCGAGAAAATCGATATAGGCCTCGTCGAGGGCGACGATGGCATGAGCCGGAGCGGCGCGAACGAACTCCTCGAGCTCCCGATTGGGAATGCGAGTCCCCGTCGGATTGTTCGGGCTCGTCAAAAAGATCAACCGGGTGTTCGGGCCGATGGACTTCCTCATGGCCGTCAGGTCGTGGCGGAACTCGGGATCGGGCGTTTCGCGGCAACGGGCGTCAAAGAGTTGGGCCATCAGCCGATAGACGGCAAAAGCATGGCGGGAGCAGATCGCTTCGTGAGTTCTCGGCAGCACGAAGACGTGGAAGAGGAACTCGATGATCTCATTCGACCCGTTGCCCAGAACGACGTTTTCCACCGAGAGGTCGTGGTGTCGTGCAATGGCTTCCCGGAGGAGCCGACCGGCTCCGTCCGGATAGAGGTGGATGTGCGGCAGGGCCTCTTGGAGTGCCTGGAGGGCCAGGGGAGAGGGGCCGAGGGGATTTTCGTTCGAGGCGAGCTTGCAGATCTGATCCGGCGTAAAGCCTTGCTCGCGGGCAAGCTCGTCGATCGGCTTGCCGGGTTCATAAGGAGTCAGGGAAAGAATTCCCGGGTTGACGAGGTCTTCGAGGGTAGTCACGGATAAGTTGCTGTCTGGCCCAAGCTAAAGGTTTGCTTGGTGTCAGGCAAGCCGCTCGGTGTTAACCTGCATGTCTCACAAGCGATCTCCTGCGGCTTGCGAAATGGACCCTGTCTGCTTCGTTGGGCCTTGGTTTTCCCTCCGTGCAGTATGTCGTCAACCAGCTCCGGGGCAAAACCTGCGGCCCGCCTTGCATCCAGGCCCATCCGCCGCGCCTCGGGTACGAACTTTGTGAGACATGCAGGTAGGGCCGGTTGCCTCACGTCGTCTCCAGGGTCGTTTTCCGCAGGGTTTCTGCGGATTGGTCTCCGGCAAGCTCTTCCAACAAAAGATGTACGCGGTTCTCGATCTTGGAGAGAGCAACCGCGGCGGGCAGTCGATCGACATCGTCGATATCCCAGAAACTGATTCGGTCCAGCCACTGGGGGAAGAGGCGGACGATCATCGGTCGGTGTTCCCATTCCTGGAGCGCAATCGCGCGGGTCGCTTGAGCCAGGTCGGCTTCCCGGAGGCAGAGCGGCGATCGGATCGTGAGGGGGAGCGGGATCCCGAGCTCTTGCAAGCGGGAGCGGGCAAACGGAGAGATCGGAAAGGGAGCGGGACCTACGGCAAGACCTCGGGAAGAGGCTCGCCATGGCAGATCCCGAGCAGACGAGTAAAAGTTGAAGACGACTTCCGCAAAACGGCTCCGGTAATAATTACCCGTGCAGATGAAAAGCAGGTTCGCACACATCGACTCTTTCAAATTCTAGCAGCAAAACGGCCTTTGCGAAATCAAAGAGGCGCAGTGATCGAAGCGGACCTTTTTGCTTGCTGCCGAGGCTGTCCCCGTTAGATTGACGCGTATGGGGCAGACGCAAGAACTGGGCTACAACTCCAAGGTCGAGGGGGATGTCGTCCTGACGACCGTGGATTCCGCCATCAATTGGATGCGGAAAAACTCGATCTGGCCGATGCCGATGGGCTTGGCCTGCTGCGCGATCGAGCTCATGGCCGCCTCCTGCGCGCGTTTCGATGTCGCCCGCTTCGGAGCCGAGGTGATGCGTTTTTCTCCACGGCAGGCGGATCTGATGGTCGTGGCAGGGACGGTAACGTACAAGATGGCGTATGCGGTAAAACGAATTTACGATCAAATGCCGGAGCCTAAGTGGGTGATCGCCATGGGCGCCTGTGCTTCGAGCGGGGGGATGTATCGAAGCTATGCGGTGCTCCAGGGTATTGACCGGCTCCTTCCCGTCGATGTCTACATCTCCGGTTGTCCCCCGCGACCGGAGGCGTTTTTGGACGGGCTCCTGCGGATCCAAGCCAAGATCGAGGGAGATCCCTCCCTGCGTCGCCTGAAGCAGGTCGCCTGAAGAAGGCTGCGGCACGACTCAAGCGAAGTGGGGCGGGTTACACGGTTCGGAATCCAGATCATGACGAATGCAGAAGCGGTAGAGAGGCTTCGGGCGAGCCTGGGGGAGAGGTTTCAAGGAGTAGACGAGTTTCGCGGCGAGACGACCGTGCGGATCGATCTTGCCGCCGTGGAGGAGACAGCCAAGCTGCTCAAGGAGATGGGCTATCGGACGCTGGTCGATCTCACGGCGATTGATCACTGGGGAGAAGAGGCCCGGTTCGAAATGGTCTATCACTTTTTTTCTCCGGATTCCGGGATGCTCCTTCGTCTAAAAGGTCGGGTGGAAGGAGAGGAGCCGCTCGTCCCGTCGCTCGCCGCAGTGTTTGCCACGGCGAATTGGCAAGAGCGGGAGGCCTTCGACATGATGGGAATCCGGTTTGCCGGACATCCCGATCTCCGCCGCATCCTGATGTGGGAAGAATATCCCTTTTATCCGCTGCGCAAAGACTTCCCGCTCGAAGGGAAGGCGAGTGATGCCGGAGGGGAGGCTTTCTCCCGTCCCGCTCCGATGGATGGCGGGCCCTATGTGACGCAACCCGCCAAGGAGAGCGGGAGGCGAGAGCCTCATGCCCATCCGGCGGACGCACTGCAAGAGGAAAATCGATGACGGCACCCACCGGACTCCTGGACCAGAGAATCCCGCTTCGCACCGAAGACCTTTCGGATGCCCCCGCCGGGGAACGGCTGATTGTCAATCTGGGGCCGTCCCATCCGAGCACGCACGGCGTGCTGCAGATCCTTCTCGAGTTGGATGGAGAGACCGTGGTGAAAGCGGATCCGGTGATCGGGTATCTGCATCGCGGCGACGAAAAGATCGCCGAGAACATGCAATACAATCAGTTCGTCCCTTACACCGACCGCCTCGACTACCTCGCTCCGCTGGCGAACAACGTTGCCTACGCCTGCGCCGTGGAAAAGTTGATGGGCTGGACGGTTCCGCCCCGTTGTCAGGCGATTCGGGTCATCTGTTGCGAGCTGGCTCGAATTTCCTCCCATCTTCTTGGGGTCGGGGCCTTTGCCATGGATTGCGGGGCGATTTCGGTCTTTCTCTACATCTTTACCGAACGGGAAAAGATCTACTCGCTGATCGAGGAGTTGACGGGTGCCCGTTTCACCACGACCTATACCCGGGTCGGTGGTGTCGCCCGGGATCTGCCCGCCGGTTGGGTGGATCGGGCGATGGCCTTTGTGGATCAATTCGGCGCACGGGTTGACGAGCTCGACAAGCTGCTCTGCCGAAACCGTATTTTTGTCGACCGGACGAAGGGGATCGGCGTCATCCCACCGGACGATGCGCTCGACTACGGGCTGAGCGGCCCGAACCTCCGCGCCTCCGGGGTGGAACTCGATCTGCGCAAGAAAACGCCCTACCTCGGCTACGAACAATATGACTTTGACATGGTTCTCGGCAGCACGGGCGACTGTTATGATCGCTTCGTCGCCCGCATCGAGGAGATGCGCCAGAGCCGGCGGATCCTGCAGCAGGCGCTATCCCGGATCCCGGACGGGCCGGTCTGCGTGGACGACATTCGGAGCTACGATCCGGCGAAGGCGACCGTCCTCACCAAGATGGAGGAGTTGATTCAACATTTCATGATCGTGACCGAAGGGATCACCGCCCCACCGGGAGAGGTCTACTTCGGCGCGGAAAACCCGAAAGGTGAGCTCGGGTTTTATATCCTCAGCAAGGGAGGCGGGGTGCCTTACCGGCTGAAGATCCGTGCGCCGAGCTTTATGAGTTTGAGCGTCTTGCCGAAACTGCTTCCCGGACATCTGATTGCGGATGTGGTGGCCATTCTGGGCAGTCTCGATTTCGTCATGGGCGAGTGCGATCGATAATGCGGGAGGACGAGTTGGCATGGTAGGACCCGAACAACCCCTGCTTCCTGGGACGGAGGCTCCGGGAGCCGAATTCGAGCGGAAGGCGGACGAAATCATCCGGCAGTATCCGGTTTCTCGACGGAGTGCGGCTCTACCGCTTCTTCACCACTGGCAGCAAGAGTTTGGTTTTGTGAGCCAAAGAGCGGTCGAATGGATTGCGGAGAAGCTGGCGCTCAAACCGATCCATCTTCTGGAGCTCGTGACCTTTTATCCGATGCTTCGCGTTCGGCCCGCGGGGAAAATCAATTTCAGGGTCTGTCGTACCCTTTCCTGTGCTCTGGCCGGTAGTCACGATCTCTTCGCTCGGATCCGGGAAAGGTGCGGAGCAACCTCCTCTGCCGGCCACGGGATGTACGTGAGCCCGGATGGGGCCTATTCGGTGGAGTTCGTCGAGTGCCTCGCCGCCTGCGGAAGTGCCCCGGCGATGATGGTGGAGGAAGAAGAGTTCGAGCGGGCCACGATCGATACTGTGGAGAGGATCCTGGCCAAGAGCCAAGCGAGCCGCGCAACGGATGGTGTACAGAAAGGTTGAAATGGCCGAAATCGGATCAGCGAAAGGCCCGACAGGGGAGCATCGGATCATTCTTCGTTACGCGGATGAGCCGGATTATACCCCGGACATCGACTGCTATCTGCGGCACGGGGGTTATGAGCAGCTGCGCAAGGCTCTCTCAATGGACCCGGCGGCGATCGTGGCGGAGGTCAAGGCTTCCGGGCTTCGGGGAAGGGGGGGAGCGGGTTTTCCGACCGGAACGAAGTGGGGCTTCATCGACCATGCGAAGAACCGGAAGCCGGTCTATCTGCTCTGCAACGCCGATGAGTCCGAGCCGGGGACCTTCAAAGACCGCCAGATCATCTACAAGGATCCCCATCAGCTTCTGGAAGGAATGATCATCTCTTCCTATGCGAATCACGCACACCTCGCCTACATCTACATCCGGGGCGAGATGGTCCGCGGGGCGCAGATCCTGGAACGCGCCCTTGCCGAGGCGCGCGCCAAGAACCTCTTGGGCGCAAACATCCTTGGCAGCGGATACGATTTGGATATTTTCGTCTTCCGCGGTGCGGGCGCTTACATTTGTGGGGAGGAGACGGGGCTCATCGAATCGCTGGAGGGGAAGCGGGCCTATCCGCGCATCAAGCCGCCCTATTTCCCCGCCGTGTTGGGGCTCTACCTCTGCCCGACGATCGTCAACAACGTCGAGACCTTGTGCAACGTCAAGCACATCGTAGAGATGGGAGGCGAGGCTTACGCGAAGATCGGCACTCGTAACAACACGGGTACGCGAATCTGGTGTGTGAGTGGGGATGTCCGCCGTCCCGGCTATTTTGAATACGACGGAGGAGCAATCACGCTCGGAAAACTCCTCTACGAGGTCTGCGGAGGCATTCGCGACGGAAACCGGCTCAAGGCGGTGATCCCCGGCGGATCGTCGGCAAAGGTCTTGCGCGCGGGGGAGACCTATCGAATCCGTCGGGCGAACTCCGAGGGCACCATGGAAGAGATCGAGATGACGCTCGAGGATCTTCCCTTGGACTTCGATACGATCGCGGCCTCCGGCTCCATGTCGGGTTCGGGTGGAATTATCGTCATGGATGAGACTCGGGACATGGTGGAATGCCTGAATAACCTCTCGGCGTTTTACGCCCACGAGTCGTGCGGCCAGTGCACGCCGTGCCGGGAAGGAGCCCTCTGGATGCATAAGATCCTCGACCGGATGGCCGAAGGGGAGGGGAGACCGGAGGATCCTCAGCTGCTTCTCGATCTGTCGGGCCAGATTGCCGGCCGAACGATCTGTGCGTTTGGAGAGGCTTGTTCCTGGCCGGTGGAGAGCTTCGTCGCCAAGTTCCGGGAAGAGTTCGAAGCCAAGGCGGCGCAAGAGCGCAAAGAGCACGAGCGCCTGCAACCCGCCTGTTAAATCAGCACCGTTACGAGTCTAGCCATGGCCTTGATCCGAAATCCCTTCGACCATGATTTACCCTCTGCCGATTCCCCGCGGGTCCATGTCCAGTTGGATGGAACGTGGGTGGAAGTGCCGCTTGGTCTCAATGTGATCGAGGTGGCCCGTCGCTTCGGCAAACTGATTCCCCATTATTGCTATCATCCGAAGCTTTCGATCGCGGGCAACTGCCGGATGTGCCTCTTCGAGATGGGCACACCGAAGCGTGGTCCCGATCGGAAACCGATTTTGGACGCCGAGGGACGGCCGGAACTGCAGTGGATGCCCAGGCCGCAGATTGCGTGCGCGACGACCGCCTTCGAGGGTCTAGGGATTCGGACGGGCTCTCCACTAGCCGAGTCGTGCCAGAAAGGGGTCATGGAGTTCCTGCTGGCCAACCATCCCTTGGATTGCCCGATCTGCGACCAAGCCGGAGAGTGCAAGCTCCAGGAACATGCCTTTGATTACGGGAAAGGCCGGAGCCGATTCGGAGAGGAGAAGGTCAAGAAGCCGAAGCGGGTCGATATCGGGCCCCGCATTCTTCTCGACGACGAACGGTGCATCCTCTGCACCCGATGCATTCGCTTTGCGCGGGAGATCGCGGACGACGACTGCCTAGGCATTACCCAACGGGGAGGCCGTAACCGGCTGTCGATTTATCCGGACAAGCGCTTTGCGAGCAACTATTCGCTCAACACGGCGGACATCTGCCCGGTCGGTGCGCTGACGACCAAAGATTTCCGTTTCCGGATGCGTGTCTGGTTTCTTAAGGAGACCAAGAGCATCTGCGTCGACTGCGCGACCGGCTGCAACGTGACCATCGGCAGCCGCGAGGGTTTTGTCCATCGATTGACCCCCCGCGTCAACGAGGCGGTCAACTCGCACTGGATGTGTGATCAGGGCCGCCTTGGCTTCCATCCCATTCATAGCAAACATCGGGTCCTCGAGCCTGCCAGGCGGGGAGAGGCCGGACTCTTTCCCGGCGAATGGCCGCTCGTCCTCGGGCAGGTGGCAGAGTCCTTGCGGAAGCTCGAGCCTCCCTCTCTCGCCCTTCTGGTCTCCGCTCGTCTGACCAACGAAGAGCTTTTTCTGGTCCAGCGTCTGCGGGATCTGCTGCAGGGAGAATCCGAGATCTTCACCGAAGTTGTTCCTCGGAAGGGAGAAGCCGATGGCCTTCTCCGAAGCGACGATCTCAATCCGAACAGCCGGGGCTCCCGTATCTTAGGAATCGGGGCCGGTGGCGAGAAGCTTCCCGAGCTCCGGAAAAGAATCGAGGAAGGGAAGGTACGCGCTCTGTTCTGCCTTCACGAAGACGCGGTCAGCGCCGGAGTGCCGGAGGAGCTGCTCGAGCGCCTCTCCCTTCTCGTCTGGCAAGGGATCCTCGCGGATAAGACCAGCGAAAAGGCGCACTGGGTGCTTCCGGGCGCTTCGTTTGCAGAGAAGAGCGGGTCGATGGTCAATCGTGCAGGACAGGTCCAGCGGCTCCATCAGGCGATCCCGGCACCGGGTCGCGCGAAGGAAGACGTCTGGATTCTTCGAGGGCTGATTCTCGCCTTGGGAGGAGAGGACTTGGGCCAAAGCGGCCCGGAGGTTTTCTCGAAGATGGCGGCGACGACTCCCGCCTTCCAGGGCTTGACCTGGCCTGGCCTCGGGGATCAGGGGGTATCGCTTCCGGCAGAGGCACGCTAGGAGAGACGAAATTCATGGTCACGGCACTCACTATTTTTCTTGTCAGTACGCTCATCAAGATCCTTCTGGTCGTCGCAGTCCTCCTCGGACTGGTCGCCTACGCCGTCTTGGCGGAGAGAAAGGTGAGCGCGGCAATGCAAGATCGCATCGGGCCGAACCGCGTTGGGCTTCCCTTCCTGAAGGCGCGCCTGATGGGGTTGGGTCAGCCGCTGGCCGATGCCTTCAAGCTGATGCTCAAAGAGCAGTTCGTTCCCGGGAACGTACGCGGCTTCTACTACAATCTGGCTCCGATTCTCTCCTTCCTTCCGGCCCTCTTGGCCATTTGCGTCATCCCCTTCGCGGGAGTGGATCCCATCCACTTGCCTGGACTCTCCGTTGCGATCCCTCAACCGGGGGTGATCGCCAATGTGGGAATCGGTGCCCTTTTTCTCTTTGCGGTGACCTCTCTCGGGGTCTACGGAATCGTCTTGGCGGGATGGTCGTCCAACTCCAAGTACGCGTTCCTCGGCGGCATCCGATCGAGCGCCCAGATGATCTCCTATGAAGTCGCCATGGGATTCTCAGCCATGCCCATCTTCTTGATTTCCGGAGCGTTGAGCCTACCGCAGATCGTTGATTTTCAGGTCGAGCGCGGCTGGTTTCTTCTGCCCTTTGTCGGGAAACAGTTCGACTGGCATCTCCTTTTCCTCTGGCCTTCGCTCCTGCTCTCCTCCGTGATCTTCCTGGTGACCCTGTTTGCGGAGACCAATCGAGCTCCCTTCGATCTTCCGGAAAGCGAGCAGGAGCTCGTGGGAGGCTTCAATACCGAATATGGAGGCATGCGTTTCGGCATGTTCTTCCTGGGCGAATATGCGGCGCTCATCTCTGCCAGCGGTCTTTTCGTCACCCTCTTTCTCGGAGGTTGGAGCCTTCCTTTCGGCTGGCTGGCAACGGCGGGTTCCCTCGGAACCTTTCTTCTCCAGGCGCTCGTCTTCTTGGGCAAAGTCTGCCTCCTGGTCTTTTTCTTCATGTGGATCCGTTGGACGCTTCCCCGATTTCGCTACGATCAAGTCATGACGCTTGGCTGGAAAGTCTTGCTTCCCCTCTCCATGGCCAACATCGTGCTCGTCGCGATCCTGCTCGCCGTCTTCGGCGGAACGCCTTAGGGGCCATTTCCGACAAGCTTTCTGCCGCAGGCTGGAAGACTCGACGGGTTCAAGGAGACGACGCCAGCCCGATCCTTGTGGGACTAGGCAGCGCCCAAGATTGCCAGAGACGGCGGTAGTCGTTCTCGGTCAGCACGACGAGCTCGGGATCGCCCCTGGGATCGAGCCACTGGATCAGGCTCAGGAGGTTCTTCTTTTCGAGAGCCAGGCAGCCGGAGGTGGCTGCCCGTTCCCCATATCGGCCATGGAGGAAAATGGCGCTGCCTCCTCCCGGGTGGCTTACGGGGTAGTTGTGCTCCACGAAGACCATCCATTCGAGCACCGGGTCCTCGATGTGGAGTCGTTCCCCCTCAAACCAGTCGGGAAGGTCTGCCCCATTCGAGATGGTCACCAGATGGTTATACTGGGGCAGTTCAGGATTCTCGATCCAGGCATCCTGCGGCGACTTTTGGTGATAGAGCCGCCATTTGGCGCCCGCCGGGAGGGACGGGGCGATTCCCAGGATCAGACCGAGCCGGAAGCAGCCCGCTGGAGTCCGGCCATCGCCTTCCTCTTTCTGGAGACCGGACTGCGGCGGATGAAGGCCGGAGCCCCAGGCGACTCCATTGCGGCCGAGGAGGACGGGGATCACCTCTCCGTCCCGCTTCCATCCTCCTCCGGGGAGAACCCGTTCCCAGCAAGAAAGCCTCCCCTGCCAGGAGTTGGACTGGCTCACGACGACCAGAATGCGCTGCTCCAGGCGGAAGGGCCAGAGGAGAAGGGACTTCCAGATCCAGAGGAGCGCCAGGAGAAGGCCGGGGAGAATCGCGAGCCAGCTCGGGAAGCGGTTCCCCTTGAGCCAAGCAAGCCACCGATTCCTCATCTTAGCCGCCATTTCTCACAAGCTTTCTCCTGCGGCTTGCAAAATGGGCTCGTCTGCTTCGTTCTCGCTTGGTTTTCCATCCTTGCAGTATGTCGTCATACAGCTCCGGTGGAAAACCGGCGCCACGCCTCGCATCCAAGCCCATTTGCGGCGCCTCGGCTACGAAATTTGCGAGAAATGGCTGCTAACCCGATTCCGCGAATCAGTGCGGGGGGAATTCCGCATGCAGGATGCGCGCCAGCCGTTGGGCCTTTTGCGGATCGACCGCACTCTCGATCCCTTGGGTTTTCACGGAGCTTCCGACAAGGGCGCCATCGCTTGGAGCAAGATAGCGCATCAGGTTGTCCTCCGTGATCCCGCTTCCCACGAGGATCGGAGTATGCGGTAAAACGCTCCGGACGCGATCGATGTCTTCGGGGGAGGCTTCGGTTCCCGTCCTTGGTCCGGTCAGGATGACTCCATCGGCCAGAGCCCGCTCGACCAGATCGAGCGCCTCCTCTTCCAGCGGGCGAGGGGCCAGAGGCAGCGCGTGCTTGACGCGGAGGTCGGCCAGAATGCGGACTCCCGCGGCAAAACGAGATCTGTCGCGAAGAAGGGAAGCCGCTTCCCCTTCCAACACCCCTTGGTCGGTGACCGCCGCATTCGCAAGAAGATTGACGCGCAAGAAGCTCCCGCCGCAAGCCACGCAGAGCGCAAGTGCCGCGCGAGGATCGTTGCGCAGCACATTGAAGCCCAGGGGCATCGACGTCATCCGGCGGATTTCGCTGCCGACCGCCGCCATGCCGGCGACCGTTTCTGCGGGCACGGCCTGCTTCCAGAAAGGGACATCTCCGTAGTTCTCGATGCAGAGTGCGTCCGCTCCTCCCTCCCGCCAAGCAGAGGCATCCGCAAGAGCGCTCTCCACCACGGCATCGAACCGGCCGTCATACCTCGGGGCTCCCGGCAGCGGTCGCAGATGCACGAGGCCGATCAGAAGCTTCGGACCGCCGGCGGTCAAGGGAAGCTCCACGAATCGGGCCACGGAGGAATCTTTACGGAGAGTCGGGCTCGGGACAAGAGTTTCCCTCTCGGACAACGCTCTCCTGGGGATGGCGAAGTTCGCACCGGAGGCCGAGTGCGCAAGGAGCGGGAGAACGCTTGCAAGACGGGCAGGTTAAGACACTGCTCTGCTTCCTGTCCTCCTCCGCCGGAGAAGCCGG
>NZ_CABFVA020000015.1 GCF_902143375.2 Methylacidimicrobium tartarophylax
CCGATCCTTCGAAGGATCGGAAAGGATGTGGAAGAAGAGCTCATCCAAGCCATTCTGGCCGGTCGTTTGCAGAAAGGACATGCCCAGCGGCACGACCTCCCCCGTGGCATCGAAGGCATCATAGATGCGCTGGAGCCCGATGTGGGCCAAGTCGTACGCGCTGCCCGGGTCCCCCAGGATGTGCCCCCAGCCTCCGGCTCGCGCCCAGCGCCCTTCCCGATACCCCAGAACGTTCGAGCCCGTTCCCGCGATGACGATAATTCCCTCTCCGGAGCCGAATGCCCCCGCAAAGGCCGAACGGGCATCTTCGGCGACTACGACGCGGACCGCCGATGGCCACAAGGCGCGGAGCATCTCGGCAATCGGCTGCCGCTGCTCCGGCAGACGACAGCCCGCAAAGGCTGCTCCAATGGAATGGATCTCCCCTCCAACCTCCGACCGAATTCCGGCAAGCAGCTTCCGGATCTCGTCCTCCTGCAGCAGGCTGACATTTCCTGGCCCGGCCAGGCCTTGCCGGCGCACCTCTCCTCCCGAATCCAGAAGAATCCAGGTCGTCTTGGTGCCTCCTCCTTCGATTCCCAGCGTGCCTTCCACAAGCTCCCTCCCGTTCCTCCACCGCCTGTCTCATCTTGGGATGTAAACGGTTCCTCCCCGAAAGGGAATGTAGGACTTCACAATCGCGTTAAAAGCGGAGAGAGATCTCTCATAGAAACCCTTGTCCTTTGCCCTGAGGACCACATAGTCGATCGTCGTCGCGCTCGGGATACAACCTACCCTCTCGAAGAGCGATTCTCCGCCCGACTTTGAAACCAGGCCGTAGATCTGTGCATGGAAACCTTTCCCGACTCGGGCCTCCTCGAGGGGCACGGCCTTGACCCCCTCTCCACGAGGGGGCGACAACGACTGCGCCATTTCCTCCAAGAGATTCTCGATTCGGCTGGGTCTGCCCGGCTCGGCACGTTTCGAGCCCGCCCAGATGAGCGTGGGGGTGTCTTTCGCCGTAAAACCGACTGGATAGAAGACCGGCTCCCATCGGCCCTTCCCTCGGGATTCCCGGTCGAGAATCCATCCCTCGGGCGCTTTCAGGATGAAGGCGTGCCCGGGAGCGTAGACGACCCCGACGCCCGCTTCGAATGGATGCTGTTGCGGGTAAGCCCGCGACAGGCAGACGACTGCCGATCCCACGAAAAGAAGAAGGAGGAAACACCACCATACGCGAGGAAATGCCTCTAGCGAGTTCGCTTGATCGCGTAAACCGGCTCCTTCCCTACCGCTTCCTCGGCTACGAAGGTTCCTCATCCGGCCGCCTATCCGCCTTCCCGGGAGCCCGGCACAAAATCGTGCAGGAATCGAGCGTATACTTTGGCGGTGGTCACGAGATCCGCAACGGAGATCCGCTCCTCGATGGCATGGATGTTTTTCCCTTCGACCCCGTAGCCGATCGTGTCAATCCCTCGTTTCCGCGCATAGTAGTGCATGTCGGTCGCGCCCCGGTTCACGGTGAAGCGCGCACGCCCTCCCCGCACCCCTTGCACCGCTCTTCGGAACGCCTGAGGCAATGCGGAGAGGGGAGAGAGAGCACACGGGGCCGTCGTGTGAATCTGCCGAATCCGAATCCCCATGCGGCATTTCGCAGCGGCCGATTGGATGATCTCGCGCAACTCCCGCTCGACCACGTTCAACTCCTCGGACGGAGTGAGCCTCCGATCGACCGTGAAGCTCGCCTCTCCCGGAATGATATTCACCTTTGCCGCCTTCCCGGGGCCAAAGACCCCGCCCAGGTTGACCACGGGCTCCAGTTCTTCGCCCGACGGAGTCACAAAGCGCTTGCGAGGATCAGCCAGAGTCCGCTTGATCTCCGGTTCGATGCGCGAGACAAGCGCGATCATCTCCTCGAAGGCATTCACGGTCCGGCTTGGATAGGCGGAGTGACCTCCTTTGCCGAGCACCGTCACTTCCCACTGAACGATGCCATTGTGGCCGATGCCGATCTTACCCGCAGCTCCCCCTTCGCAAACGACGGCAAAATCCGGGGTTCTCCTCCGCTGGCTGACGAGATAGCCTGTGCCGAGTTCTCCGCCGATTTCCTCATCGGCCACGAAAGCCAACTCCACGTTGACATGAGGTTTGAGCGCCGTCCGCCGCAACGCCTCCACCGCAAAGAGGCTAGCGACCAGGGAGCCTTTCATGTCGGCGGTTCCGCGACCGAACAACCAGCCACCCTCGCGCTTGCCCGAAAAGGGAGGATGTTTCCAAATTCCCGCCGCGGGAACGACGTCGTAATGGGAGTTGAACTGGACGGTCTTTTTCGCGCCAACGTCCCAGCGTCCGACCAGATTATGACGAGGAAAGTCCGCAAAGTCCGCCCGGAGAGTTTTGGCGACGATCTCCCGAGGCACCGTTACGATTTCCGTGGAAAGGCCCATCTCCCGAAGCTTGGCATCTAACCTCTCGACCAGATCCGTATAATGTTCCCCCGGGGGATTCACGGTCGGGATGCGCACGATCTCCGCGAGAAACGCACAGAGATCTTCCTCGTGTTCGGCAAGCCAGGTTTCCGCATCAGTATTCACTTCTTGTCTCCCTCCCTCTTTTTGTTTTACCACGACCGCCGGCAACGGCAGCCTTTTTCGCTGCGGGCGGCGCAGCCCGTCACCTGCCGATTCCTTGCCCAAGTAACGCTGCCCTTGCCGCGACCCAGGCGCTCTTGCTATGGGTAAATCGAGGATAGGTCCGGCATAGCATGAGCATCTCCCGCAGAAAATTCCTGCAAAGCCTGGCTGCCGGCCTCCTCGGGGGCGGCGCGCCGCTGGCCGCCGCAACGTCGGAAGGACGATCTTCCCGTCGGGAGGAGGCCGCCCGGCTCGCGGAGGCCGCGCTGGATGCAGCCAGAACCGCCGGTGCCGGATACGCAGACGTTCGCGTCCTTTTTTCCGAATCCGAAGTGCTCTCCGCTCGGGAAGAACGAATCGAGAACGTCGAGGTCTCCGCCAGCAGCGGTCTTGGGGTGCGGGTTCTTGTGAACGGCGTTTGGGGATTCAGCTCCGCAAGCGTGCTCGACCCAGCGCACGCGAGCGCGTGCTCGCGCAGCGCGGTGGAGATGGCGAAATCCAACCGTGCTCTGGCCACGCAACGGGTCGAGCTGGAGCGGGTCGAAGCGAGGATCGACCGTTGGCGCGTGCCGATCGAGCAGGATCCTTTCTCCATCCCCTTGGATCAAAAGGCAGAGGAGCTTCTCGGAATCAATGCGGCGGCCAGGGCGGCAGGCGCTCCTTTCTGCCGAAGCTTTTTCCTCTTCGTCCGGCAGGAAAAGTTTTTCGCCTCGAGCGGCGGCTCGTTTCTCGAGCAGCTCTTTTTCCGCACCTATCCGCGTCTCACCGTCACCGCAACCGATCCTGGTACCGGGCGCTTTGCCAACCGCTCTAGTTTCCTTCCGCCGCGGGCAGCCGGTTATGAATATATCCGTTTGCACGACTGGAAACAGGAGGCACGTCAGGCAGCCGAGGATGCGAGCCGAAAGCTCAAGGCCAAGCCTGTCGCCGCAGGCAAGAAGGACCTGGTTCTCCATCCCACCAACCTATGGCTTACCCTCCACGAAACCATCGGCCATTCCACCGAACTCGACCGCGCGTTCGGCTATGAGGCGGGTTTTGCCGGCACGACATTCGTCAAGCCCGCCGACCGGGGCCATTTGCGCTTTGCCAGTGAGATCGTCACGGTGATGGCCGACCGCGATCAGCCGGGCGGCCTGGCCACGGCGGCCTATGACGATGACGGGATGCCGGCTCGTTACGCCCGATTCCCGATCATCTCCCGCGGGAGGTTTGAAAATTTTCAGATGGCCATCGGCCAGTCCCGCTGGATCGGCCTCCCTCACTCCAACGCCTGCTCCTTCGCGGAAGGACACGCCTACTTTCCGATCCAGCGCATGCCCAACATCTCTCTACAGCCCTCGCAACAGGATGTCTCCCTCGAGGAGTTGATCGCAGGCGTCGAGGACGGGGTCTATATCGTCGGGGACGGAAGCTGGAGCATCGATCAGCAGCGCAAGAACTTTCAGTTCGGCGGACAGCTCTTCTACGAGATCCGGAAGGGGAAGCTCGGCGAGATGCTCCGTGATGTTGCCTATCAGAGCACGACCGTCCCTTTCTGGAATGCTTGCGATGGGCTCGGTGGGGTAAAGGAATACTGGCTCGGCGGAACGCTCTCCTGCGGCAAGGGTCAGCCGGTCCAGTCCGCACCCGTCTCGCATGGAGCCGTCCCCGCCCGCTTCCGGGGAATCCAGATCCTCAACACCGGGAGAGGCATATGATTTTGTCGGAAGGGGAGGCCCGGGAGCTCGGAACCAAACTTCTCTCCTATTCCCGAGCGGAAACCGCTGTCGCCGAAATTTCCGGCTGGAGCCGCCTCAATGTGCGCCTCGCCTGCAACACGGTCACGACGGACGGAGAGGACGAGGGCTTCCATTGCCGCGTCGAGTCCTCCTTCGGAAAACGGAGAGGGGAAGCAGCGGGAAACAAGGCGGATCCTAACGACCTTGCCGCGCTCGTCCGCCGTTCGGAGGAGGTGGCTCGCGTTTCTCCGGAAGATCCGGAATTTCTCCCCCCGCCCGGAGCACAGACCTATCCTCCCGCCAAGGGCTATTCCTCCGAGGCAGCCCGCCTTTCAGCAAAGGATCTGGCAGAAAAGGGGCAGACGGTCCTCGCCGCGGCGCAAGCCAAGCGAGTCGTTGGGGCGGCTTTCCTAGAATGCGAAAGCAGCTTTTCGGCCTATACGGCCACAACCGGCCTTTGGGTCTTCCAGCAGGCGACTCGCCTTCAATATACGGTCTCCGCCCGCACTCGGGACGGAGAGGGCGCGGGCTGGGCGGCGAGCGCAGCCTATTCTCCTAATGAGATCTCCCTCCCCGTCCTCGTCGAACGGGCAATGGAGAAGGCGCTCCGCTCACGCCATCCTCAACCTCTTGCACCGGGAAGTTACACCGTCCTGCTCGAGCCTTCGGCCGTATGCGACCTGGTCGGCATGCTCCTGTTTTCGCTCCACGCCCGTCCCGCGGACGAGGGGCGCAGCTTTCTTTCTCGCCCGGGAGGAAAAACGGCTTTGGGAGAAACGCTCTTCTCGGACCTGATTTCGCTCCGCTCCGATCCGGAAGACGCGGTGGCTCCCGGCTCCATCTATTCGACGGATGGTCTTCCGGCAACACCCAGGGTCTGGATCGACCAGGGCAAGCTCCAAGAGTTGATTCGCCCTCGTTTTTGGGCGCAAGAGAAGAAGGCCCCAACGATTCCCGAACCAACCAATCTGCTCCTGTCCGGCAGCGACCGCTCGACCGAAGAGCTGATCCAACGCATCGATCGAGGCGTGCTCGTGACCCGACTCTGGTATATCCGAACGGTCGATCCTCGCACGCTCCTGCTCACCGGGCTCACTCGCGATGGGACCTTTTGGATCGAGAAGGGGAAGATCGCCCACCCGGTAAACAACTTCCGTTTCAACGAAAGCCCGGTGACCCTTCTCAAGAATGCCCTGGCTCTCGGAAAGCCCGAGGCTACCGTAGGATCGGAGGTCGACGATCTCCCCGCTCGGGTGCCCGCGCTGGTCGCAAAGGAGTTCACCTTCTCGTCGGTCTCGCAAGCCTCCTAAAGAAGGCAGAGGGAGGTTGGACCTTCCGACCCGGGGACCGCAGGCTCACGGCATCGCCTATTTCCGGCCCAGCACGAAGTTCAGGAGCTTCCCAGGAACGAAGATCACCTTCTGCACGGGCTTTCCTTCGAGCCATAACTCGATCTCCGGTCGTTGGCGTGCCAGGGATTCGACTTCCTCCTGACCGAGATCCCGCGCCGCCGTCATCCGGCTTCGAACCTTGCCGTTGACCTGGATGACCCATTCCGCTTCCTCCTCGGTCAGAAGTAGGGGATCGGCTTCCGGCCATGGCCCATAGGCCAGGAATTCGGGATGACCCAGCACCGACCAGAGTTCTTCGCAGAGATGGGGAGCGAAGGGCGAAAGGAGCAAAATCAGCGTCTCGAGAGCGATCCGGGAGGGGACCGGCTGGCGCGTCAGGGCATTGACCAGAATCATCATCTGCGCGATCGCCGTATGGAAGGAGAGGCGCTCCAGATCCTCTGTGACCTTGCGGATCGTACGATGAAGAAGTCGCTGGATCGCGAGGGGAGCCTCCTCCGTCGAAATGTCCGAACGTGGCATCCAGCGGCCCTCGGCGTTCTCCTCCATCACCAGTCGCCAGACGCGAGCCAGGAAGCGGTGAGGCCCTTCGAGCCCTTGCGAAGACCAGGGCTTCATCTGCTCCAATGGTCCCAGAAACATTTCGAAGAGCCGCACGGTATCGGCTCCGTATTCCCGCAGCAGGCTCTCCGGGTTGACGATATTCCCAAAAGACTTGGACATCTTCCGGCCGTCTTCTCCCAGGATGATGCCCTGGTTGACGAGACGGTGAAACGGCTCGGGCGTCGAAGCCACTCCGATATCGTAAAGGAACTTATGCCAGAAGCGGGCATAGAGCAGATGAAGCACCGCGTGCTCTGCTCCGCCGATATAGAGGTCGACTCCTTCGGGTCCCATCCAGTATCGTTCCGCTTCCCGAGACACCGGTTCTCTGTCGTTTCCGGGATCGAGATACCGCAAGTAGTACCAGCAAGAGCCCGCCCACTGAGGCATCGTGTTAGTCTCTCTGCAGGCTCCGTCCGGTAGCTCCACCCAGCCCTTTTCCTGGGAGAGCGGAGCAAAGCCGCCCGCCTCGGGAGAAAACTCTTTTCGCTCCGGCAGGAGAACGGGAAGCACCGTCTCGGGAACCGGCTGCGCCTCCCCGTTCCGCCAGACAATCGGAAAGGGCTCTCCCCAATATCGCTGCCGGGAAAAGAGCCAATCGCGCAGCCGATACTGGACGGTCCGCTTGCCTAGACCCTTTTCCTCGAGCCAAGCCGTCATCGCCTTCTTCGCTTCCGCTGTGGGCAAGCCGTCCAGAAACTGGGAGGAGCAGGCGATTCCCTCTCCGGGAAAGCAGCGTGCTGGCAGAGATGCCGACTCCTTTGGATGCACGACCGAGCGCACCGGGAGACCGAAGAGGGAAGCAAACTCGAAGTCACGTTCGTCATGCGCCGGTACGGCCATGATCGCTCCCGTCCCGTAAGACAAAAGGACGTAATCGGCGATCCAGACGGGAATTCTCTCTCGGCTTGCCGGATTGATCGCAAAGGCCCCGATAAAGACACCCGTCTTCTCCTGGATGAGCTCCGTCCGCTCCAAGTCGCTCTTCTTGGCAACCTCCCGTTGATAGGCTTCCGCAGCCTCCCGGCATTCCGGGCGAGTGATCTGGGCAACCAGTGGATGCTCAGGCGCCAAGACCAGATAGGTCGCGCCGAAGAGCGTATCGGGACGAGTGGTAAAGACCTCGAGGGAACTCTCGCTTCCCTCGATCGGAAATCGGATGAGGGCACCTTCGCTGCGCCCGATCCAGTTCCGCTGCATCTCCTTGATCGATTCCGGCCAATCGACGAGATCCAAGTCGGCGAGAAGCCGCTCGGCATAGGCGGTGATGCGAAGCATCCATTGCCGCAGCGGTCGTCGCTCGACCGGGTGGTGGCCTCGCTCGGAAACCGGGCCTTCCGGTGAGGGGAGAATCTCCTCATTGGCCAAGACCGTCTGGAGCGCCGGGCAATACCAGACCGGCGCTTCGGCGACGTAGGCAAGCCCGCGTCGGAACAGCTGGAGAAAGATCCATTGGGTCCAGCGGTAGTAGCGAGGATCGGTCGTGTTGATTTCCCGCGACCAATCGTAGGAAAAGCCCATTGCCGCAATCTGCTCGCGGAAGTTGGCAATATTGCGTTCCGTGGTGATTCGCGGATGGATGCCCGTCGCTACCGCATGCTGCTCTGCAGGCAAGCCGAAGGCGTCCCAGCCCATCGGATGCAAAACGTTGAATCCGCACATCCGCTTGTAACGGGCCACGATATCGCTCGCAGTATAGCCTTCGAGGTGACCAACGTGCAGTCCCCGGCCCGAGGGATAGGGAAACATGTCGAGCACGTAATACTTCGGTTTTCCCGCACCCGGTTCTCCGGGATTGGCCGCACGGAAGACGCCACGATTCTGCCAGGCTCGCTGCCATTTCGCCTCGATGCGGTCGAAAGGGTAAGCCCTACGAGCTTCCATGACCGCCTCTACGCGATTTTCCACCGAAGGAAGCAAAAGGGATTTGCGCAGGCAAAGCCTTTGACGGCAGGAGAGAAGGAAATAAACACATTCCAGTGCGTACGGCTCCCTGACCGGCTATGCCTCGAAGGAGGTCCCGCAGCCGCACGTTCCCCGCGCATGGGGGTTCCGAAACCGGAAACCCGCCCCGGAAAGTCCGCCTTGATAATCGAGGACCGCTCCTTCCAGCCTCGCCACACTTTCGCGATCGACGGCGATCCGAATTTCACCATCCTGCCACTCGACGTCACCCGGTTGCGCCGTCGAAAACTCGATCCGGTATTCCCAGCCGGCGCAACCGCCCCGCAGTACGGCGATGCGTAAATGGGCAGCCCCCGGAACCGGGGCCAACCTCTTAATCTCATCCAGGGCCTTCGGGGTGATTTCGATGAGCCTAGTTTGCACTCGTTCCTCCACTTCCTTCTAAGCTATAGACTAGCTCCAGGAGCCTGCGTGTCAATCGATGCCGGGCCTCGGGAAGAAATCGGGCAAACCGCAGAAGGGGTCTAATCTCCGCAGGGTGGGTCGCCAGATGAAGCGCCAACGGGATGGGACGAATGCTTCCTCCCTGACTCTCCCAGGCTGCAGCAATCGCATCCACCGGGATCCGGTCTTCGAAATCGTCGGTGACCACGCGAAGGCTCACGAAAGGAATTCCTCTGGATCGGGCGATGTTCGCCACGGCATCCGTTTCCATATCGACGAGATCTGCGCCCGTTGCCTCCGCCAGCTTGCGCCGGCTCTCCGGATCGCCGACGACGGCATCGGCCGTCGCAATGCGCGCTTCCGGCACTTCCGCTCCGGAAAACCAGAGCGCCGATCCTGCATCCAAATAGTTGGAGGCTACGGCGATTTGTCCCCGCTTGATCTCGGGCCGCAGCGCTCCGGCATATCCCGCAAGGACGAGGAAACGCACGGGAAACTGCCCCAAGAACTGCTCGGTTCCCCTCGCCGCCCTCTCCCGACCCATACCGATGATGGCGACCGCGACCTCCTGCTGCCTGAGCCAGCCGGTGCAGAGCGAAGCCGCGGCTGCTTTTTCCCACCGCTTCTTTTCGAGCGCGGCGAGGAACTCCTTGGCCTCGTGCCTGACGGCGAATGCAATTCCGATCATCCGAGTCTGCCGGCGCTGGAGCGAGAACGAACCGCGATGGAAAGAGTCGCACGAACCCAATTCTCGGTCTGCTCCTTGGCCAGGGAGAGCGCTTGAGCATATTCGGAAAGGGCGAGGAGAGGCCAGGCATTCCGGTACATGTCGTATTTCAGGTAGAAAACGCCGGGGAAACCCGTCCCGGTAAGAAACTCCTCCGGCCATGAGCCGTCCGGATCCTGCTTTCGCAGAAGATAGGCAACGCCCCGCTGCAAGCTGGGACGATCGACTTCCCCACACGCGAGGATTCCCATGACCGCCCAGGCGGTTTGCGAGGCCGTGCTCGGCCCCCTGCCTTTGAGTTGTGGGTTTTCGTAGGAGTCCGGCGTCTCTCCCCAGCCACCATCCTCGTTTTGACAAGATTCCAGCCAGTCACGAGCCCGGAGGATCCACTGTTGATTCATGTCTTCCCCGATCGCCCGTAGCCCACGGAGGGACTGCCAGGTGCCGTAGACATAGTTGACTCCCCACCGTCCGAACCACGAACCGTCGGCTTCCTGGGTCTCCTTCAGAAACCGGATCCCGCGCTGAACAAAAGACTCGCTCCGTTTGATTCCCCTCATCCCAGCCAGCTCGAGCGCCCTGGCCGTAATATCCGAGCAGGGAGGATCGAGAATCGCATTGTGGTCGGCGAAAGGCACGTCTTCGAGCCAGGGACTGTTGACATCCTTGTCGAAAGCAGCCCAACCACCATTCCGGCACTGAAAGCTGATCACCCAGCGCAAGGCGCGCTCGATCACTTCCTGCTTTTTCTCCTCGTCGTCCGTTTCGATGCGCAACAGAGCAAGAAGCACCATCAGCGTGTCATCGACATCCGGATAATAGACATTGTTGTATTCGAACGCCCAGCCACTGCATTCCGGATGAGGGTTGTTCACGTACCAGTCGCCCCTCACCTGAATTTCCCGCTCCATCAACCAGGCAGCAGCCTTTCGAAGTTCGGCTCGATTGGCGGCCAGTCCGGATCTCCCCAGGGCCACTCCCGCAACGGCGGTATCCCAGACGGGCGACACGCAAGGCTGGACCCGAAAGTCGCGCTCCTCACCTTCGTCCACCTCCAGACCCTCGAAGTCGCGAAGTGCCTTCTGGTAGAGGGGATTCTCCTCCGGATAGCCTAATGCCTTGAGCGCGACGATCGCATAATGCATCGCCGGGAAGATGGCTCCGAGTCCATCCGATCCCTGGCCCATCCGTTGCACGATCCACTCCTCCGCCTTTTTCAAGGCGCGCTTGCGCAGCAGCTTCCAGGGAGAACGGTCCCAAATCTGGAGCAGCTTGTCGCACAATAAGAAGACGTTTCTCTTGGAAAGAAACTTGGTCGACCAGATCCAGGAGATCCCTTCCTGCTCTGTACCCGCAGGAAAGAGCTCGTGGAGCCGGAGGTGCGCAGGAAGCTGCCGGGTCGGCTTAAAATGGTGGATGATCGCCAGCGGGACAAGCATCGTTCGGGTCCATGCCGACATCTTGTAGAGATGAAAGGGAAACCAATTCGGGAGGAGCACGATCTCCGGCGGAATCACGGGAAGCTGATGCCAGGGATAGATCCCAAGAAGGGCGAGCCCCAACTTCGTGTAGGTCATCGACTTGGGAATGCCACCCAGCCGCAAGATCGTAGACCGGGCTCGCTCCATGACCGGATCTTCCGGAGCAAAGCCCGCAAGCTTGAGGGCGACATACGCTTTGATGGTGGCATTGAGCTCGCTGGGACCGCCGGGATAGATGTTCCATCCCCCGTCAGGAAGTTGCCGATCCAGGATGTGCTTCACGAATCGGGCCTGCTTGCGGTAGTCGACCTTGGCGAGCCAGTGCATCAGCAAGATCCGATCGCAAGCCAGGGTCACGTCGGCAAAAAGCTCTCCTACCCAATATCCATCGGGCTTCTGGGTGGAGAGAAGATAGTTTTGCGCTCGTGCGATCGCCAGACCGATCGCTTGCGGATGAGTCAACGTCTCCTCGATTACCAAGACGGGCTTCGTCTGAGCTTCTCTTTCGGAAGGTTGGGAATACAATTTTCCAGAGCGCATAGGAACGTCGGCTGATAACGTGCGAATCCCGTCCGCGTCAACCCAAAATCGAGACTTTCTGGTCCTTCCGCCGGTCAGCTTTCCCTCGAGAGCAGATGGCCGGCTAAATTAGCAAGAATGGTGCCCTTCTCTCCCAGGGGAGCAAGCGCTCCGTGGGCGCGTGCGGTGTACCGTCGGGCCGCGAGCCGGGCGCCATCGAGCCCCAGCAGCCGGGGATAGGTCGCTTTCACTGCCGCCAAGTCCTTCCCGGCACTCTTTCCCAACGTCTCCCTGGTCTGCGTCACGTCCAAAATATCGTCGATCACTTGGAATGCTAACCCGAGCGAGCGGCCGAACTCGGTGACCGCGCGCAGCGATTCGCGGCTCGCCTCGCCCGCCATGGCCCCCAAGCGGAGAGCAGTGGTAATGAGGGCGCCGGTCTTCCGCAAGTGAATGGCCCGAAGCTCACGGACCGAAATCTCCCTCCCCTCCGCCTCCAAGTCGGCCACCTGCCCACCCACCAGCGCCCGGCTGCCGGAAGCACGGGCCAGTTCGCCCACCACGACCCCCGGCCCATATCGCCCCCCGCCATAGCGGCAAGCGATCGCGAAAGCCTCGGCAAGAAGCGCATCCCCGGCCAGGATGGCAATGGCTTCTCCGTAGATCTTGTGGAGAGTCGGCTTCCCTCTTCTCCAATCGTCGTTATCCATGGCGGGAAGATCGTCGTGGATGAGCGAATAGGTGTGAATGCACTCCACCGCGCAGGCAAGCGGAAGCGCCGGAGCGTAGTCCCCGCCCACCGCTTCACACGCCGCCAAGCAGAGGATGGGACGCATGCGCTTTCCCCCGGCAAAGAGGCTATGACGGATCGCCTCATGCAGCGCTTGCGGCTTCTTGGTACCCGGGGGCAGGTAGTGCCGCAACGCCTCATCAATCACTCTCTTCCGCTCCGCCAGATAGACGGGCATATCTGTGTTCAACCTGCTTCCCTCCTCTTTTCCTCTCTAATCCCCGAAACGAATCACCCCATGCCACGCAGCGCCAATGGGCTCCTCTTCGAGCAAGCGCACCTGATTTTCGGCAAGGTCGGCAAGAGCCCGGTCCCACACCTCCTGGTCCATGGGCCGAGGCGATTTTTCCCTCCAGGACCGGGCCGCCTCTCGCCCAAGGACGACGGTAACGAGAAGCTCCGGATGCATCGACAATCCCGCAGCAACCCGGAGCCCCTCCGCCGCACGAGGACTTCGCGCCGGATCGGCTTCCACCACCACGAGAACCTGCTTCTCTATTCCCACTTTTCCTTGACGAAAAGGTGCGCCGTCTCCTCTTGTGGCATAAGCAGCCGTTCTGGGTCAATCGCCCAACAGACCTGTCCGTTCCCGGAGAGGGGAGAGACACCGGAGCGACTGGCCGCGAAAGAAGACGACAACCTTCCTGACGAAGACAACCTTGGGCTACCGATAGAGGTCGATTCCGTAGTGGTTTTTCCTTCGAATGAAGATTCCAGGTCCTTGGAGCCTTTTCCTTTTCTTGAGCTTGCTCCTCGCTTGGTTCGCACTGGCCCTCCCGGGAGGCGAATCGAAGCCTCTGATCAACGGTGCAGGCGCCTCCTTCCCCTACCCCCTTTATGCCCGCTGGTTCGCGACCTACGAGCGACTCGACGGTACGGTACGCTTCAACTACCAGGCAATCGGATCGGGGGGAGGGCAGCAGCTGCTGCTTCACCAGATCGTCGATTTCGGAGCCTCAGACAGCCCCATGCGCCCGTCCCTCCTGCAGACCGCGCCCGGCAAGATCCTCCACATCCCGATGATTGCGGGCGCCGACGCGCTTGCCTACAACCTTCCCGGCTCTCCCCCACTCCGTCTCACCCCAGATGTCGTCGCCGATATCTTCTTGGGTCGGATCCAGAACTGGAACGACTCGCGGCTTGCCGAGATCAATCCGGGGATCACGCTCCCATCGCTGCCTCTGGTCGTCGTCCACCGCTCGGACGGAAGCGGCACCACCTACATCTTCACCGACTACCTCTCCAAGATCAGTCGAGAATGGTCCGGAATCGTCGGGCGGGGTACGGCGGTCCGGTGGCCGTCCGGGATCGGGGCCAAAGGCAACGAGGGAGTGGCGGGGCAGATCCGCTCCCTCCCGGGGGCAATCGGCTATCTGGAGCTCGCGTTTGCCTTTCAAAACCGACTCCCTTTCGCGGCCGTGCAAAATCGTGCCGGGAATTACGTTCTCCCTTCGCCCGAATCGATTGCCCAGGCCTTGGCACCGACATCGCTTACGCCGGGTGACTTCCCCATCTCGATTGCCGACGCAGAGAACACCGGAGCCTACCCGATTGCCGGATTGACATGGCTGCTGCTCTACGAGAAGCCGTCGAATCGCCAAAAGGCGGAAAAGCTTCTCTCTTTTGTGCGCTGGTGTCTCACTGACGGCCAGGCGCTCGCCTCCTCGCTCGATTACGCTCCCCTCCCCCCTCGCCTCCGAGAACGGGTTCTAGCCAGCTTGCCGGAGATCCGATAAGAATGCGCGATCAAATGAAGGACGGCAGACCGCGTTACGATGCCCTTGAGGGCAAGCAGGGGCTTGGCTCTCCTTGGGGATGGGGAGGAAGGACAGGTTGAACCCCTTCCGGCGCAAGCCACCCTCGGACGAGCTTCCGCCCGACGCCGGCGCGAGAGCCTGGACCAGTTCCGCGCGCATCGGTCGAATCCTGGATCAGGGATTTGGGTTCCTGGTGGTAGGAGCGGGGATCTCCGTCTTGGCTCTCGCGGCTCTGCTCGGATGGGAGCTCTATCAGGGAGCGAAGGAGGCGATTCGCCGTTACGGCGCGGGATTTCTCGTCAGCTCCCACTGGGATCCGGTTGCTGGTCGATTCGGGGCTCTCCCTTTTTTGTATGGAACCTTTGTCTCTTCCGCCCTCGCCTTGCTCCTGGCCTTTCCGTTATCGGTCGCCACGGCCCTCTCTCTCACGGAATTCGCGCCCGTCCGGCTTCGCCGCCCTGTCCTGGCACTCGTCGATCTCATGGCCGCCGTTCCGAGCGTCGTCTGGGGACTCTGGGCCATGTTCGAAATGGTGCCGTGGCTGCGGCAGACCGCGTTTCCTTTCTTGCAGAAGTTTTTCGGCTGGCTCCCGTTTTTCCAAGGGACGATTTACGGAGTGAGCCTATTGGCCGGCGCCCTGGTCATTGCGATGATGATCACCCCCATCGTTACCTCCTTGGCGATTGAAATCCTCCAATCGGTTCCGCTGACGCTGCGAGAAGCGGCGTGGGCATTGGGAGCCACCCGTTGGGAAGTCATGCGCGTGGCCGTGCTCCCCTATGTCCGGAGCTCCCTTGTGGGAGCCGGGGTTCTCGGCTTGGGCCGAGCCTTGGGAGAGACGATGGCGGTGACCATGGTGATTGGGAACCGCCCGGAAATCCTGCTCTCGCTTTTCGCTCCCGGCTATACCCTGGCAAGCGTCCTGGTCAACGAATTTGCCGAAGTGACCTCCGAAGAGCACCTTTCCGCCCTCTTCGAAATCGGCCTCACCCTGGTCGCTGTGACCTTTGTCGTCAACTTCTTGGCCCGGCTGCTGATCCGTAGCGTGCCCTTCTTCTTTGCGCCCCGGCCGCTCCGCACCCAATCGATGGAGACGAACGGATGAGCCCTCAGCCGAACCCCTCCCATCCGAAGCCGCATTCACAAAAAGAAGCTTCCAATGAGGAAAGGGCGGATTCCCGCCACTTTTGGATTCGAAAAGTCGTCGACCGTTTTTTCCAGATCCTTTCTATTCTTGCGGCAATCGTCGTCATTAGTCCGCTTCTCCTTGTCTTCGTCTTCCTTCTCTCTTCCGGAGGCTCTTCTCTTACTTGGGACTTCCTCACGCAGCTGCCGAAGCCGGTGGGCGAGACCGGCGGCGGAATGGCGAATGCGATTGTCGGAAGCTGCATTCTGGTCTCCCTCGCCACCCTGGTCTCAACCCCCGTCGGCGTGCTCGGCGGAATCTGCGTCTGCGAATACGGCGACGCCCGCCTTCGTGCGGCCATCCGGTTTACCGCGGATGTACTCAACGGCGTGCCCTCGATCATCTGGGGTATCGTGGTCTACTCCTGGGTAGTCCTCCGAATGAAGACCTTCTCCGGCCTCGCCGGCGGGCTGGCCCTCTCCTTTATCATGATCCCCTTGATCTTACGAACGACAGAAGATGTCATCCGGCTCGTTCCCTCCGCCTACCGCGAAGCGGGACTCGCGTTGGGCCTCCGGCGCGGCCAAGTCATTCTCCACATCATCTTGGCGACCGCCCGAAGAGGGGTGCTCACGGGCGTCTTGCTCGCGGCGGCTCGTGTGGCAGGCGAGACAGCACCCCTCCTTTTCACCGCCTTCGGAAATCGCGTCTGGGCCGCTCACTTGCAAGAGCCGATGGCCGCGCTCCCGCTTCAGATCTTTACCTATGCGATTTCTCCCTATCCCGATTGGCACAGGCAAGCCTGGGCTGGGGCGCTGGTTCTGCTCGCTTTAGTCTTTTTCATGAGTATTGTAGTCCGCGCCTTGGCCAAGGGAAAATCCCAATGAGCGCGAGTGCCTCCGATCCCAAACGAGCAGTGCCCGCCTCCTCCGAAGGAGCGGATCCGCAGAAGCAGTCGCCGGCCTTTCAAATCGAAGATCTGCATGTCTGGTTCGGGAGCCGGGCCGTGCTCCATGGGATCTCACTCAACATTCCCTCCCATCAAGTGACGGGAATCATCGGACCCAGCGGGTGCGGCAAGAGCACCTTCTTGCGAGCGCTCAACCGGATGCATGAGTTTACTCCGGGCGCACGCGTGCAAGGGCGAATCCGCCTCTTCGGGGACGACATCTATGAGTCAAGCGGCGATCCGATCCTCCTCCGCCGCCGTGTCGGCATGGTGTTTCAGAAATCGAACCCCTTTCCTACCATGAGCATCCAGGAAAATGTCCTGATCGGCTTGCGGCTGGCCGGCACACGAAACCGAGAGCTTCTCGAAGAGCGCCTCGAAGAGGCGCTCCGCATGGCAGCTCTTTGGAGCGAGGTCAAGGACCGGCTGCATGCTCCGGGTACCGAGCTATCCGGTGGCCAGCAACAGCGGCTTTGCATCGCCAGGGCCCTGGCCGTCCGCCCCGAAGTCCTGCTCATGGACGAGCCATGCTCGGCGCTCGACCCGATTGCGACGGCACAGATCGAATCGCTGATCCGGGATTTAGGGCAGCGGTATTCCATTGTGCTGGCCACCCACAACTTGCAGGAAGCCGGACGAACGGCGGATCGTACCGCCTTTTTTCTGGAAGGCCGGCTGATCGAGTTCGGATCGACCAAGAAGCTGTTTACCAATCCCAGCCAGAAGCAGACCGAAGACTATCTGACAGGCCGCTTCGGCTAGCCCATCCAAGGCAGGATTCGAAGACGCTTCTTCAAATCTTTCGGCGCGGAACCCAGTAGCTGTAATACCATGCCGCGGTAATCTGCTGGAGGAGAGTGTAGAAAACGATGGGTAGAATCGCCAGCGGGTGGTCAGGAACCGTAAAGGCGGCCAAGACCAATCCACTGCCGTTATTGTTCATACCCAGGCCATAGACGAGCGCGGTCCTCTCCGGCATGGAGACTCGCAGAAGCCGTCCCAGCCAGTCTCCACATTGGAAACGGATCACGCAGAGAATGCCGGATCCGACCAAAAGCATTGCGAGAAAATCTGCGTCAAAATACCGGAATGCATAAGGGAGCGCCGCCGCGGCATTCATGTAAATCAGCCAGAGGAGAATCAGCTCGTTGGCGGGACGCAGGGCGGGGCGGATACGGGCGAAGAAGGCTTCTCCCGCGCGATGCCGGACCATAATCCCAAGCAAGGAGGGCAGAACCACGCAGAGGATGAGGAATACCCCCATTCCGCGTCCAGCCATCTCGCGAAGATCTTCCGCATAATCCCCCCCCACCATCGAGGCCACGGCGTGAAGAGAAAGAGATCCTAAAAAGGGACTCAGAACCGTAGAGCTCAGCACCAGGCCCAAGGAGAGGGCCATATCCCCTCCCGCATTCTGGCACCAAGCCGCCGAAGCTCCCGCGATGGGCATGGCGACAACAATCCCGAGCCCCATCATAAGGTTCTCCACTTCCTCCTGGTTGTGCCAAAGCCCGAGAGCGGCTCGCAGAGCGGCCAGAAAGAGAAGGGGGAGAAAGAAATTGACCAGAAGACTGGGGATCAGCGCGCGAAGGTTGCCGAAGAGTTCTCTTAACCTACCTCCCGGCACGCCGAATCCCCCGTTCCAGAGCAAGAGAAAAAGGAGAACGACGGGCAGAGAAATCGAGAAGGATTCCCCGAAGATCGGAATCGAGCCAAAGGTGAATTGCCGAATCCGCTGCCCAAAAGCCGGAGCGAAAGCCGCCAGCCCGTGGGCGGCGATCAGCGCCCAGAAGAAGCGGCGATGGAGCCAGTCCAGAAGCCAGCCCAAACCTTGCAGGGCAGGACTCCCTTCTTCCTTTTTCTCCATCACGTTTGTTTCTTTCCCGCTGGAAGCGGGGACGATCGGACACCCAGCGGGGGCAAAGCCTACCGGACCGGCTTGATCCAGCCCAGAAACTCCTTCGCCCGGGCGCGCCAATACGCCCTGTTGAGAACGGAGATCACCTCAACGGAAATGTTTTTCGGACAAACCGCCTCGCAAGCCCGTGTGAAGCTGCATGCGCCGTAACCTTCCCGATCCATCGCCCGGACCATCCTTAGCACTCGGAGGTCCTGCTCGATCTTCCCCTGGGGAAGAAGCCCTAAATGGCCCACCTTCGCGCCGACAAAGAGGACGGCGGAGCTATTGATGCAAGTGGCTACGCAGGCACCGCAGCCGATGCAATGCGCGGCGTCGAAGGCTTCTTCGGCTACCGAATGGGGGACGGGAACGGTGTTGGCTTCCGGGGCCTGACCGGTCCCGACGGAAATGTAGCCTCCGGATTGCAGAATCCTGTCGAATGCACTCCGATCGACGACTAGATCTTTGATCAAGGGAAACGCCCTGCTGCGAAAGGGCTCCACGGTAATCCGCTCTCCGTCCGCGAAGCTCCTCATGTAGAGCTGACAGGTGGTCGTTCCTGCTCCGGGTCCATGCGGCCGCCCATTGATCATCAGGGAGCAGCTACCGCAAATCCCTTCCCGGCAATCATGCTCGAAGGCGACCGGCTCCCTTCCCGCCCGCTCCAGATCTTGATTGAGCTCGTCAAGCATTTCCAGAAAGGAGAGGTCAGGGCGTACCTCCTCCCGAACGTACTCGACAAACCCGCCCTGTTCCGCCGGGGAGGATTGCCTCCAGAGCCGCAGCGTGATCCTCACCTACTTGTAACTCCTGGCGACCGGCTTCAGGCTCTCGAACCGGAGCGGCTCGGCCGCCCGCTCCGGAGCCTCTCCTTCTCCCCGAAAGAACCAGACAGCAACCTGGGCGAAGCGGGCATCATCTCGCAAGCATTCCCCTTCCTCCGTCTGATGCTCTTCCCGGAAATGGCAGCCGCAGGATTCTTCCCGAGAAAGCGCATCGAGGCAGAGGAGTTCGCCGAGCTCCAAGTAATCGGCGACGCGCGCAGCCCGCTCCAGCGCTTGGTTATAGCCCTCGCCCGAGCCGACCACCCGGGCATTCTTCCAGAAAGAGTCTCGGAGCTCCCGAATCTTCTCGATCCCCAATTTGAGCCCCTGGCCGTTTCGGACCATGCCACAATGCTCCCAGAGCAGTGCGCCAAGCTCTTTATGGTATTCCGCAGGACTCTTCGGCCCACGCAACGCGAGCAGCTTCGCGAGCCGCGCTTCCGAATTCCGTGCGCCGTCTCGAAAAGGAGCCGCGTCGATGGACAGACAGCCTGTCTTCTTCCGAGAGAGGTAATCCCCGATCGTGTAGGGCAGGATGAAGTACCCGTCCGCGAGACCCTGCATCAGGGCACTCGCCCCCAGTCGGTTCGCTCCATGATCCGAAAAGTTGGCCTCGCCCAGCACGAAGAGCCCCGGGACCGTCGACATGAGGTGGTAATCGACCCAAAGACCGCCCATGACGTAATGGATCGCGGGATAGATCCGCATCGGCTGCTCGATCGGGTTTTCTCCGGTTACTTGGCGATACATGTCGATGAGATTCCCGTAGCGCTCCCGGATCGCCGCGGGACCCAGCCGACTCAGGGCATCGCTCAGGTCGAGGTAGACGCCCAGACCATTGGGGCCGACGCCCCGTCCCTCGTCGCACATCCGTTTGAGCGCCCGGCTGGCAATATCTCGAGGAACGAGATTCCCGTAACTCGGGTAGAGGCGCTCGAGGAAATAATCCCGTTCGGCTTCCGGGATCAGGTTTGGAGGACGGCGATCATTCGCACGGCTCGGAATCCAGACCCGCCCGTCGTTTCGCAGCGACTCCGACATCAGGGTGAGCTTCGACTGGGAGCGGCCCGACGGCGGAATGCACGTCGGATGAATCTGGGTAAAGCAGGGGTTGGCGAAACCCGCTCCTTTCTGATAAGCCCGCCAAATCGCCGTCGCGTTGGAAAGCTGTCCGTTTGTCGAAAGTGCGAAGACATTGCCGTAGCCCCCGGTCGCCAGGACGACTGCGTCGGCCGAGCAAGCGGAAATCCGGCCGCTGACCAAGTCCCGCACGATCACTCCTTGGGCGCGGCCGTCGCCGACGACCAGATCAAGGATTTCGGTGCGTGGATGCATCTCCACCTGTCCCAACCCAATTTGCCGATTCAGAGCGCCATAAGCGCCGAGCAAGAGCTGCTGGCCCGTCGCTCCGCGTGCGTAAAAGGTGCGGGAGACCTGCACCCCTCCGAAGGAGCGGTTGGCGAGAAGCCCGCCATACTCCCGGGCGAAAGGTACCCCTTGCGCTACGCACTGATCGATGATCCGCGTGCTGAGCTCCGCCAACCGATAAACATTCGCCTCGCGGGCTCGGAAGTCTCCTCCCTTGAGCGTGTCCTGAAAGAGCCGATAGACCGAATCCCCATCGTTCCGGTAGTTTTTCGCCGCGTTGATCCCACCTTGGGCGGCAACGCTATGGGCTCGCCGCGGGCTGTCTTGAATACAGAAGCAGTCGACCCCATATCCGAGTTCGCCCAGAGAAGCAGCTGCCGAAGACCCCGCCAGCCCGGTTCCCACCACGATCACACGCATCCGCCGCTTGTTGGCCGGAGCAACCAAGCCGAGCCGATCGCGACAGGTCTGCCACTTGCGGTCGAGCGGTCCTTCCGGAATTCTAGCATCGGGCACGTTCATCGCCCTCTCTCCCTTCGTTTTTCCCCGCGGGTCACCGGACCCACCCTAGCACGATCGCCACGGGAATGGCGGAAAAGCCGAGGAAAAAGACCCAGCCTAGAGCATGAGCGAGCCACCGCTCCCAGGGGAAGCTCCTCCGGTTGACCAGCCCAAGGGTGCTAAAGATCCCGTCGATCCCATGCCGGATGTGAAAGAAGAGGCACCCCATGCCCAGAAGATAAGCCGCCGCGACCCAAGGGTTCCTGAGCCCTTCGACCATCATGCGGTGCACGTCGGGCACTGAACGCGATGTTTCCTTAAGATGGGCGGTAAAGCCATCGAAAGCGGAAAAGGGAGGGAGGTGCCAGGTGAAATGATAAAGGTGAAAGAGCACGAACAGGCCGAGCCCGATCCCTGTCAGCAGCATGGAACGCGATTCCCAACTCGCCCCGTTGGGCTTGTGCTGATCGTAAGGCACCGGCCGAGCCAGCCGGCGAATCTGGGCAAGCCGCACGGCGCAGGAGACATGAACGACGAAGGAGGCGAGGAGCAGGAGACGGACGGTCCAGAGAAGAAGCGGAACCGATTTGAGCAGGTAGGCGTACTGGTTGATATACACCGCCGGGAGAAAGATCTGCCAGTTTCCCAGCATATGCAGGCTGATGTAGCCGACCAGGAAGAGACCCGTGACACCCATGAGGATCTTCAGGCCGACCGTTGACAGGCGCGTCCGTTCCGTCACCGGGGGTTTCCTATCGCACAGCGAGCACGAAAACGCAAAGGAGATCTCACACGACCCGCCGGCCGGAGAACGGCTACTAGCGGCGCGCGGCTTTCGCCAATAGGAGAAGCAACCCCTGCAGATCGCTCTCGGGTCGCCGTACCACCCAGCTCGCATATCCGCAAGCCTGGGCTGCCGTTCCGTCTTTTTCCGGATCGTCGCCGACGAGAAGAAGCTCTCCGGTTGGGCATCCGAGTCTGTCGGAAACCAGGCGGTAGAGGCGCGGGTCGGGCTTGGCCGCACCCAACTCGGCACTCAAAAAGACTGCTGAGAAAAACTGAATCAGGCCCAGATCGGCCAGGACCCGCCGCGCCCGTCGATCCCAATTGGAAAGGATCCCCAGGCGCAGCCCCAAGCCCCGCAAATCCGCCAGCACGCTCCTTGTTTCCGGGTAGAGCCGCCAAGCGGTGCCGCGACCGTAGTACGCGTAAAGTTCTTCGACAATCTCTTGTTGCCTCTCCAAGCCCGGGCCGGAATCGAGCGCGGGAGCCAGGCTCTCCCGGATGATTTCTCTCCAGAATAGACGGTCGTCCCCATCCGATGGGACCGTGGCTTGCGGACGATAGCGGTAGCGCGATCGAGCTTGCCGGAATTGGTTGGCAATGATCTTGGGATCGACCTGGATCCCATGCCGGGCGGCTGAGGCCGCGTAGATCGCTCCCACGGGAGCTGCGGGCTCAAGAAGGGTCCCGACCAGATCAAAAAGAACCAGGCGTGGGAGAGTGGGGAGATTCGAGCAGCTCATTCGATTCGAACTCAGGAAGAAGATCCCAACATCCCGCCAGCACTTCGCCGACCAGGAAAAGAGAACCGGTGACCAGAATCGGGCCCAGGTCCTTCGCCAGCGCCCGCCTCGCCTCTTCCCACGAATCGTAAACTTGGCAGGGCAAGTGAGGAAAGCAGCCGGTCAGGCGAGCGGGAGAAAGCCCTCGTTCCGTCGACAGTCTGACCAAGCTGACTTGGCTCGCCTGCCGGGAGAGAATGTCGGCCACCGTCATGAAATCTTTGTCCGTCAAAACGGAAAAGACCAAGTGATAGGGCCGCTTCCCAAAGCTTGCTTTCCACGTCTGGACCAGGGCTTCGGCTGCCTGAGGGTTATGAGCACCGTCCAGGACCCAGAGAGGATCATCCTGCAAGACCTGGAAGCGCCCCGGCCAGCGAATGGTCCGGAAGCCGGAGCGAAGCGCCTTTTGGGGAAGCGGTTTTCCTGAAAACAAGGGCAATCGAAGCAGCGCGTAGGCACAGGCCGCATTGCGTACCTGATGGCTGCCCAAGAGACCCAAGACGAGCCGCTGGCCGTCGATCCGCGCCTTTTGGCAAAGCCCTCCGTCCTGGCAGGACTCCATCCCCAAGTCCCCGATCTCCCGTAAGGGACTGCCAACCCGGCGAGCGATCTCCCGGATCGCCTCCCGAGCCTCCTCTTGGCCCACCCCGATGATTGCCGATACGCCCGGCTTGAGGATTCCCGCCTTTTCCCGCGCAATCTCGACCAGGGTGGAGCCGAGGTGACGGGTGTGCTCCAGTCCGATCGTGGTGATGATGCAGGCTTCCGGGCGCACGATGTTGGTCGCATCGAGCCTGCCGCCCAGGCCCGTCTCCCAAACCACCCAATCAACCTGCCCCTCACAAAAAGCGAGAAGAGCCACCGCCGTCAGCACCTCGAAAAAAGTGGGAGCGAATCCCGGCTGCTTTTCCTCCAGGTGGCGGATTGCCACTTGAAGAGTCCGAATCCAGCGAGTAAATTGCGCCTTTGAGGCGATGACCCCGTCGATTTGAATTCTCTCGCGAATGGTGCAAAGATGGGGCGAGGTATAGAGACCGACGCGGTAACCGCCGGCGCGAAGCGCGGAAGCCAAGAAGGAAGCGGTCGATCCTTTGCCGTTGGTGCCCGCGATGTGAAGAAAATGCAAGCCGTTTTGCGGCGATCCCGCTTCTCGGGCCAGAAGCTCCATGTTCTCGAGTCCGAGCTTCATACCCCACCGGCGGCACCGACCGAGAAAGGCGAGCGCCTCCCGGTACTCCTCCTCCTCTGACGAGCCTCGCGGGCGACCAGAGCAGGGTGAGGCCGCAAAATTCATGACGAAGCCAAGCGACTAGCCGCCATTTAACGGAAAATAGTCTTTAACCCAAGGGAATTCGGGCGCACCACAAACTTCCACAACCGGAAAGATAGAGAAAGAATGGATACAGGGGGGGATTCGGGGTGGAGAGCCCTTCTGCTGCCGCTGTTGGTAGCGGCCAACGCATTTTTCGTCGCCATCGAATTCGCGATCGTCAAGGTTAGAGTCACCCAGCTCAAGCTCTTGTTGAAGAGCTCCGACTGGAGGCTGCCCTTCGCCTTGCGGATGGTGCGGCAGCCGGATCGTTTTCTTCCCGCGATCCAGATCGGTGTCTCTCTCGCGAGCATCGGGCTCGGATGGGCCGGCCAGCCGATCATGGCCGAGTGGCTCACTCCTCTCCTGCTCTCCAGCGGCCTGCCACAAGGGCCTTACCTCAACTCGCTGAGCTCCGTGCTGGGTTTTAGCCTGATCACCTTCGTCTCCATTGCGCTGGGTGAACTCGCCCCGAAGTTTCTCGCCCTGCAGCACTCTCAAAAGATCGTCCTTCTGCTCAGCCCTCCCCTGGTTGTCTTCTACTACCTCTTCTATCCGTTCGTCTGGATCTTACACCAGACGGCGGATTGTCTCCTCCGACTCCTCGGCTTCGCCCTCCCCAAGCCGGAAAGCGCGGGCCCTTCCCTTAGCCCCGAGGAGCTCCAGCAGATCCTCATTCATTCCCCACATCCTCACCCTTTTGATGAGCTGATCAACAAGATCATGGTCAAAGCGCTCCGGCTGCGCCGAACCCGGGCCGAGCAGGTCATGGTGCCACGGGAGCGAGCAGTGGTGCTCTGGCGGGATGCGCCGATCGAGGAGACGATCCGCGTTGCGCAGAGTTCCGGCTATAGCCGATTCCCCGTCTGCGGAGAGAATGCCGAACAGGTCGTCGGGATCATTCTTCTGCAAGAGCTTCTTTGGCAGTATATCGCCTTGGGGAAACAGACCACGCTGACTTCCCTTCTCCGTCCCGCTCTTCTCTTCTCGCCGAGTATTCTCCTGCCCGCGATGCTCGAACAGTTCCGCAAGGCGCGGACCCATATGGCCATCGTGGCGGATCCGGACAACCAGATGATCGGCCTGGTGACCTTTGAAGACGTGCTCGAAGAGCTCGTGGGCGATATTCGGGACGAGTTCGACATCGAAAAGAGCCCGATCTACGAATTGACCCAGGATTCGGCCACCGTGGATGGAGATTTGCCTTTACGGGATCTTGCGATCGAAACCAATTGGCCGCTGCCCACAGAAACAACGCAGACCGTATCCCAATGGTGCCTCGCGCAATGGGGTCGGCAACCGAGACGATTCGAAACCCTCCATGTCGACGGTTTTCGTCTGATCGCCGAAGACGTGATCCCGCAGAAATTTCGGCGCGTGCGGATCGAACGCCTCAAGGAAGAGTTTTCGGAAGCAGCCGGCGAATCGGAATGAGATCGGACCTCGAAGCGGAAGAGAATCGCCCAGAGGAACGACGGTCGCAAAGCCTGGGTTCCTGGCTCGCTTCCCGGCGTCGTTCTCTGCGCAGAAACCTTTCTCCGGTGCTCGGGGCTTTTCTGGTCCAGCGGTTGACGGAGACGCTTCGGCTGACCATCGAAGACCCCCAGGGGATCGTGAGCCACCCTCCCCAGGAGCCTCTGATCTTTGCGTTCTGGCACAACCGGCTCCTGGTCATGCCGGCGCTCTACTCGCGCCACTTTCCCGGACGCAGGCTCGTGGCGCTCGTCAGCGCGAGCAACGATGGGGAGCTTCTGTCCCGGCTGCTCTCCCAATTCGGATTCGAAGCGGCTCGAGGCTCTTCTTCGCGGCGAGGGAGTCTCGGTTTCCGCACCATTCTCCGCTTGGGACGGGAGGGACGCGATATCGCCGTGACTCCCGACGGACCGCGCGGACCTCGATACCGGCTGCAGGACGGCATCTTGCAAATCGCCCAACTGCTGGGGCGCTCCATTCTTCCCATCACCTGCTCCTTCTCCCGAAAGTCGGAACTGCGAAGCTGGGACCGGTTTCAGATTCCGCATCCGTTCTGCGCATGCCATATCCAGGTAGGGGCGCTCATCGCTCCGCCAAAAGACGGTTCTCTTACAGAGCTCACGGCCTGCCGTCTTGCCCTGGAAGAGGCGCTCAGCCGCGACGCGACCGGCTGAAGCGGAATCCTCAAAAAGAGGCCCTCTCCCGAAAGCCCTTTCGTTGCACGGAAGTCGAGATTTTCCTAACATAAACATTAAGGGTTTTGAACGAAGCCCCCCCAAAGAGGAATCAAGCCGCATGGAATACACGTCGCTGCCAGGATTAAACAAGCGGGTTTCGCGTATCGGCCTGGGTACATGGGTCATCGGCGGCTGGATGTGGGGAGGGTCCGAGGAGAAGGAGGCGATCGCCGCGATCGAGGCAGCGGTCGACGCCGGGATCTCCTTTCTCGACACCGCACCGGTCTATGGATTCGGGCGTGCGGAGGAGATCGTCGGGAAGGCGCTTCGGCGCATCGGCCGCGATCGGGTTGTTCTCGCCACCAAGGCCGGACTGGAATGGAACGATCAGGAAGAGATCCGTCGGAACTCCAGTCCGGAGCGGCTCCGCAAAGAGATCGATGGGAGCCTGCGCCGGCTGGGAGTCGATTCGATCGACCTTTATCAAATTCACTGGCCCGATGCGCGCGTGCCGATTGAGGCGACGGCGCAGGCTCTGCTTTCTTTCCAAGCCGAAGGAAAGATCCGGGCCCTCGGGGTGAGCAACTACTCCCCGAGCCAGATGGAAGCCTGGCGAAAGGTCGCTCCTCTCCATACCGACCAGCCTCCGTACAACCTCTTCGAACGCGGGATCGAAAGGGATCTGCTGCCCTATTGCCGAGCGAACGGCATCGGAGTGGTAACCTACGGCGTGCTCTGCCGTGGCCTGCTGACCGGTAAATTTTCCGCAGACCATTCCTTTGCGGAGGGAGACCTCCGACGCATCGACCCGAAGTTCCAAGGCGACGCATTTCGGCGTTATCTTGCCGCTGTCGACGACTTTCGCCCCTTGGCCCAGGCTCATGGATGCACGCTGGCACAATTTGCGGCCCGTTGGGCTCTGCAGCAGCCGGGAATTTCGGTCGTGCTCTGGGGAGCGAGAAGACCAACGCAGATCCTGGAGGGCGCCAAGATATCACCTTCTCCCCTCTCGGATCGTGATCTGGGCGAGATCGACCGGATTCTCAAGCGGCGGATTCCGGAACCGATCGGGCCTGAATTCATGGCTCCAGCGCTTTGATCGGCACCCAGCGTAGGTCCCCCCTAGTCGGCATGGTTTCTGCTATGATAGGGATAGCATGCAATCGGCATTTCCGGTCGATTCCGGCGTCGAACCTCGCGAGGAGAGTTGCCTGCCCGGTCCCCTCTACCCACTCGATTCGGAGTTCGACGAGATGGTCGATGCGGAGATGCAGCCGCGATTTCCCTACCGTGGGCTCTGGAAATTTCTCGGGAAACTCTCCCCCGAACTCTGGGAAGAGCGACAGAGGATCGCTGCCCAAGAGCTTTTTCGCGGCGGAGTCACGTTTGCCGTAGATTCGAAGAACGAGAGTCGCGTCTTTCCGTTTGATCTTTTACCGCGAATCCTTTCCGCCTCGGAATGGCTCCACCTCGAAAAAGGCCTGATCCAGAGGGTGACTGCTCTCAACTGCTTCCTTCGGGATATCTACGCCCAGGCCCGGATCTTGAAGGAAGGGGTCGTTCCCGCCGAGCTAGTCTTGGGCTCTTCCCACTTTCGGAAGGAAATGGCGCAGGTTGCCATGCCCCACGGAATTTATGCAATGATCGTGGGTTCCGATCTCCTGCGGCTGCGGGATGGCTTCGTCGTCTTGGAAGACAATTTGCGGGTTCCGAGCGGGGCTTCCTACATGCTGACGAATCGGCGCGTCCTGCGCCGAGTCTTCCCTTCTCTCTTCGAAGCCGCCCCGGTGGCCTCGATCGAGCCCTATCCCACCCTTTTGCGAGAAGCGCTTTCCGCGCTTCGCCCCGAAGGGGCCAGGGACGATCTCACCGTCCTGCTGACTCCGGGCATCCACAATCCCGCGTACTTTGAGCACGCCTTCCTGGCTCACGAAATGGGCATCCCCTTGGCGGAAGGAAAAGATCTGGCGGTAATCGAGGGGAAGGTACAGCTCCGAACCTCTTCCGGATGGAAGGGGGTGGGAACCATCTACCGACGTCTCAACGACGATTTCCTCGACCCGGTTGCCTTGCGCCCGGAATCGCTCCTGGGCGTCCCAGGGCTCGTAGCCGCTTGCCGCGCGGGCCGGGTGAATGTGGTCAACGCGATTGGCACAGGAGTGGCGGACGATAAAGCAATCTACCCATTCGTTCCTTCCATGATCCGGTATTATCTGGGAGAAGAACCCATTCTGCCCAACGTAGAAACCTTTCTTTGCGAACGGCCTGCGGAACGAGACCATGTTCTCGCCAACTTGAGCAACCTGGTCGTCAAGGAGGTAAGCCAAGCGGGAGGATACGGCATGCTCTTCGGACCGACGAGCAGCGTCCAGGAACGCGCCGCCTTTCGAGAAAAGATCCTTGCCCAACCTCGCAACTACATCGGGCAGCCTGTCCTTTCTTTCTCCCAAGTCCCTTGTTGGATCGAGGGGCGGCTCCAGCCCCGGCGGATCGACCTGCGTCCGTTTGTTCTTTTCGGGCCCACTCCCACCGTCATCCCCGGAGGGCTCACCCGGGTCGCCCTGCGGGAAGGCTCCTTCATCGTAAACTCCTGCCAAGGCGGCGGCAGCAAGGATACCTGGGTACTGCGAGCCGACAAGCACGAGGGAAGGGCACAAAGCCTCGCAAGGCCATGATCTTTCGCAAGGCAAGCCACTTCTATTGGCTCTCGCGCTACCTGACTCGCGCGCTCGACACGATCCGGCTCGTGGACGCTTATTGGCCTCTTTGCTGGGACGGCGGCAAAGGAAGGGGGGAAGCCTGCCTGATCCGACTGCGTCGGGCGTTGCGCATGGCGGTTCCCGGCCCCATCTTCGGACCGGCAGGCGAGCTCTTCTGGTTCCTGGAGGCCGAGGATAATCCGCTGTCGATGAGGAGCTCGATCGAGGGCGCTCGGCTTAATGCTCGACACCTGCGGGTAGAACTTCCGGAAGAGCTTTGGGAGGTGCTCGGCCAATTTCCAGCCGGGCCACCGGTTTCGCCTGTCCCCATCGGCGATGTTCCGATCCCTCGCGCTCAGTTCCTCCAACGGGTAGAGGGAATCAGCTCCATCTACGAAATCGCCCGATTCTCGCTGGAGCGGGGTGCTCCCCAGGATTGGCTCGTCCTGGGCCAGGGGATCGAAGGAATGGGAAACCTCGCCGCAGCTCTTTGCGCACTCGCTCCGGACGACTCGGGAAGCCCCGCTCCCTCCTTGGAAGAAAAGACGGCGGTTCTCCGCGGATTTTCTTCTCTTCATGCCTACCGAGAGACCAGCGGTCCCTGCTACGAGGAAGAAGCCGTCTTCCGGTCTCTTCTGGGAGACCAACGGCTGCCCAGGAGCTTTGCTGCCCTGCTCTCCTCCACTTCTGCTTCCCTGGAGCGGCTGGAACAGAAGAGTTCGCACGCTCTCGCCTCTGCTTTCACGGCTGCCGGTGCGCTCGGCGCGGCTCTGAGTTCCCTGGGAAGCACCCCGAAGAAGAGGCTTGGCTATCTCTTGATGGAGCTTCAGATCGGCTGCAATCAGCTCCACCAGGAGATCGAAAAGGCACTGGTCTAGCCGCCATTTCTCCCAACCTTTCTCCTGCGGCGCGGCACCGGCCCGCCGGAGGAGAAAGCTTGAGAGAGAGCCGGTTTAACTTTTGCGCCATCCTCTTTCCCCCTTATAAGAGGGAAAGAACGACCGCATGTTTCCTCCATCCCGCATTCGCAACTTTTGCATCATCGCTCATGTAGATCATGGAAAGACGACCCTCTCGGATCGCCTGCTCCAGGCTACGGGCACGATTCCCGAACGGCAGATGCAAGATCAGCTCCTCGACTCCATGGACCTGGAGAGAGAGCGGGGGATCACGATCAAGGCTCATCCCGTGACGATGCGCTACCAGGCCGCGGATGGAGAAAGCTATCAACTCAACCTCATCGACACGCCCGGCCATGTGGATTTCTCCCACGAGGTTTCCCGAAGCCTCTCGGCTTGCGAAGGAGCGCTCCTGGTGATCGATGCCGCGCAAGGAGTCCAAGCGCAAACGGTTGCCAATGTTCATCTGGCCGCGCGACATGATCTCCACCTAATCCCGGTCATCAACAAGATCGACCTGCCGACGGCCAATCCAGCTTCGGTGAAACGCCAACTCGAGGAGGTCCTCGCCATTCCGGGAGAAGAAGCCGTCCTGGCGAGCGCCAAGGCGGGGATCGGAATCACCGAGATTCTGGAGGCGGTGGTTCATCGGATTCCTCCCCCGCAGCCGATCGACGACGGGATCATCCGCGCCCTGGTCTTCGACTCGGTTTTCGATCCCTACCGTGGAGTGGTCCTCTATGTCCGCGTCCGCTCGGGGGAACTCTCCCGCGGCCAGAAGATCCTCTTGATGGCCACCCAGGGGGTTTACGAAATCAAAGAGGTGGGCATCTTCTGCCCCAAGATGACCTTGCAGGATCGCCTCAAGGCGGGAGCGACCGGCTATGTGATCGCCAACATGAAGAGTCCGCACGAGGTGAAGGTCGGCGATACGCTCACTTCCGCGCTCCGTCCCGCTCAGGAACCGCTCTCCGGTTTCCTGGAAGCCCGGCCGATGGTCTTCAGCGGCATCTATCCACTCAATCCGGCGGATTTTGAAAAGCTCAGGAGCGCTCTACTCAAGCTCCAGCTCAACGATCCCGCCATCGTCTTCACCCAAGAGAGCTCGGCGGCGCTGGGATCGGGCTTGCGCTGCGGCTTTTTGGGACTGCTCCATATGGAGATCGTGCAGGAGCGGCTGCGGCGCGAACACGATGTCGAGATTCTGGCCACCTATCCCAGCGTCGTCTACCAGGTGAAGCTCACGAATGGGACCCAGGTCGAGATCGACAACCCGCTGCGCCTCCCCGATCCTTCCCTGATCGAAACAATCGCGGAGCCGACGGTGCGCGTTTTTCTGCTGATTCCTACGGAACGAATCGGAGAGATTCTGCAACTGGTGTTGGATAAGCGGGGAACCTGCGAGTCGACCGAATCGGCGGGGGAGAACCGCGTGATGCTCCGATGCCGCCTCCCCTTGAGCGAAATCCTGGTCGATTTCAACGATCGGTTGAAGTCGCTCACGCGAGGGTATGGGTCGATGGATTATGAGCCCGCCCCCTACCAGACCGAAGACCTGATCAAGCTCGACATCCTCGTCAACGGAGAACCGGTCGATGCCTTTTCCTGCATCGTGGCGCGCAGCCGGGCCGAGGCGCGGGGAAGAGCGATTCTCGCCAAGCTGCGGGATTTCATCCCACGGCATCTTTTCAAGATCGCGATCCAGGCTGCCGTCGGAAGCAAGATCCTCGCACGTGAGGATATCGGTTCCGTCGGGAAAAACGTTACGGCGAAATGCTACGGAGGGGACATCACCCGGAAGCGGAAGCTCCTGGAGAAGCAGAAGGAAGGCAAGAAACGAATGAAGACATTTGGCCGTGTCGACATCCCGCAGGAAGCATTTCTGCAGATCCTAAAAACGGAGACCGGGACATGAGATCCTCGCCTTTCTCGTTCTCGGCCAAACGAGAACTCCGTCGCCTCTGCCGGGATCTGGACCACCTGAGGAAGGCCATTGGACGGCTGCGCGTTCGTCAGAAAGACCTGCTCTCCTTGGATGCACAACAAGAGGCGGAAACTTTTGAGAGGGAGGTCGCCTCGTTTCTTTCGAATCCGCAAGCCTCCGGCACGACCGCTCCTCTTCTCTTCGACCGAGGAGAAAAGCTGGCCACGCGGCTCTTTCCGCCGAGGCGTTGGGCGGGGCTGCGAGAAAACGTGGAGATTTTCCTGGTGGCGATCGCGGCGGCGCTGGCCATCCGAGCCTATTTCCTCCAGCCGTTCAAGATTCCCACCGATTCGATGAAGCCGACTCTCTACGGGATTCAGACGATCGCCCGGGCGGAGCCACCTCCCTCGGCTCCCGTTCGTCTTCTCCATCTGTTCCTTTTCGGCAGGCAATATCACTATCTGCGCTTCTCCCGCGACGTGTCGCTCGTCGGTTTGGTCCCAGGAAAGTTCTTCGTCGAATACACCGATCTCCTCTTCGAGGACGGAGAGAAGCGGCGCGTCTGGGTGCCGGCCCCAATCTTGATCTACAAAATCGGCCTCCAGTCCGGTCTGTTCTTTCGGGCGGAAGAGCCCATCTTCAACTTCATGACCGTGGCAGGGGACCAGGTGTTGGTGAACAAGGCGGTCTACAACTTTCACCCCCCGCGGCGCGGTGAGGTCTTCGTCTTCCGGACCGCCGGCATCGAAGGCATCGAAGCGACCATGCGGGAACACGGCCTCGATGGATCGCTCTTTTACATCAAGCGATGCGTCGGAGTTCCCGGCGATCGCCTTCAGATCGACCCGCCCTTTCTGCGCATCAACGGGAGCACGACTCCTCCGAATGCGGCCATGGCGCGCGTCGAGGCCGGACGCAACGGCTACCACGGCTATGTCGTCCTCCCGGGCCAACAGTATCTCTTATCCCCGGAAGAGCAGGTGGTCGTCCCCAAGGACGGTTATTGGGCGATGGGCGACAATAGCCCTGATAGCCAAGACAGCCGCTTCTGGGGACCCGTTCCCCGCTACGATCTTGTGGGAACCGGCTCCTTCGTCTACTGGCCTTTTAGCCCGCGCTGGGGCTGGATTCACTGAGCGGGCGCTTCGCCCTCGGTCCGCACCAGAAGGATCGGCGCTTCCGTGAGCCGCCGAACCGGCAAGGAAGTGCTTCTGCCGAAGAGTGCCCCCAAGATCGTGTGCGCGTGGCTACCCATGACGATCAGATCGGCGCCTTTTTCCTTCGAAGTCCGAACGATCTGGCTGACAGGATCCCCAAGAGCGAGTTCCACCTCGACGGAAAGACCTTGGCTCCGCAGTTCTTCAGCCCGGTCTTCGAGATATTGCCGCGCCCGATTCATCGCTTCGTCTTGACGCAGCGCAATCCGCTCGCCGGATTCGAGCGTCCACTCCTCGATTCCGGCGAGCGGGAAAGCCGGAAGGGGTGAGACATGCAGAAGGACGAGCCTCGCTCCCGAAAGCCGAGCAAACTCGCGGGCGTGGCTTAAGACCGCTTCATCCAACGGACTCTGCTCCAGCGGCACCAATAGGCAGTGATACATAAAGAGAAGAGATCGACGTCAACTTCGTTAGTGTATTCGCAGCATTACCATTCTTCCGCCAAAAAAAACAGCCTTTAGCGAGACTCACTCCGCGCCCCCAGTCTCTCCTGCGAAACAGTTGGGCAAGGCAGGCTTAAAGCGCGCCCACGATCCGACCGTCCTCATCAATGTCGATTTGCAGCGAGGCGGGATCCTCCGGCAGCCCAGGCATGGTGAGGATCTCTCCACACAGAGCGAGCACGTAGCGCGCTCCGGCCGCAAGGCGAACCTCCCGAACGGGAAGCGAGTGCCCTTCGGGCGCTCCGCGGAGTCGGGGATCGGCGGAAAACGAGTACTGAGTCTTGGCAAAACAGACGGGCAACTTCCCAAATCCTTCCTCCTCCATACGGGAGAGCGCTCGTCGAACGGATGGCTTGGCCGTCACCTCTCCGGCTCCGTAGACCTTTTCGGCAACGGAGACCATTTTCTCCCACAGGGGAGTCTCGTCATCATAGAGAAAACGGAAGCGGGAGGGGGTCTGCTCCACCGCCTCCAGCAGCTTTCGGCCGAGCTCTTCGGCTCCCGCCCCTCCTTCGGCCCAGTGTCGGCACTCGGCGGAAGGCACACCCATATTCCTCGCTCCTTGCTCGACGCACTGCAACTCGGCGTCCGTGTCCGTCGCAAACCGATTCCAGGCGATGATCACGGGCAGTCCAAAAAGGTCGCGCATGATCCGCACATGCCTGCGCAAATTGGCGAGCCCCGCTTCCAAGGCCCCAAGGTCTTCCCGATCGAGGGCATCCAACGGAAGACCGCCATGCAGCTTGAGCGCCCGAATGGTTGCGACGATCACCGCCGCGGACGGCCGCAAACCCGATTGACGGCAGAAGATATCGACAAACTTTTCGCCGCCGAGATCGCTTCCGAAACCCGCCTCCGTGACCACCCAGTCCGCGAGGCTCAACGCCGCTTCGGCAGAGATCACGGAGCTGCATCCATGGGCGATGTTCCCGAATGGTCCACCATGAATGAAGGCGGGAACCTGCTCGAGCGTCTGCGCCAGGTTCGGAAGAAAGGCGTGTCGGAGCACCGCCGCCATCGCCCCGGCCGCCCCCAGATCCCCGGACGACACCGACCCGCCGCCGAGGCGTGCACCGACGCGAATCTGCGACAAGCGAGTGCGAAGATCGTGATAATCCCGGGCAAGACAGAGGATCGCCATCACTTCGGAAGCGGCGACAATTTCGAATCCTTCCTGCCTCACCCACCCTTTACGGCCATCGAGACCGACAACGATCCGCCGCAAGGCCCGGTCGTTGATGTCGATCACCCGCTTCCACTGGAGGCGGCTCGGATCGAGGCGAAGCTCGTTTCCCTGATAGAAGTGATTGTCCGCGAGAGCCGAAAGTAGGTTATGAGCGAGACCGACCGCTGCGAAATCTCCTGTAAACTCGAGATTGATCTCCTCCCGGGGAATGACCTGCGCCCGGCCCGCTCCCGTCGCTGCTCCCTTTCGGCCGAAGATCGGTCCGATCGATGGCTCGCGAAGGCAGACCGCCGTCTTTTGCCCGAGGCGTTGCAAGGCATCGGCCAAGCCGATTGCGGTTGTCGTCTTCCCTTCCCCGGCTGGAGTGGGCGTGATGGCCGTAACCACGACCAATCGGCCTTTCGGCCGATGGCGCAGGCTTTTGAGGAGAGACCAGCGCAGCTTGGCATATCCTTGCCCGCAAAAAAGAAGGGCTTCCTTCGGGATGTCCAGCCTGGCCCCGATTTCCTCGATCGGGACGACCCGAGCATGCTGTGCGATGGCAAGGTCGGTGAACGGATGGCTCATAAAGTTTCTCCTCAATGGCCTCTCGGCCGGTTCTTTCGCGAGCGCATTTCTCCTTGGCTTTCCCGCGCTTCTCCCCCTATCATATTCGCCTCCAAACACGCGATAGGCTTCCCATCCGTCCGGGTGAAATTTTTCACTTCCCTCTCCGATCAGGCGCGCCAGGAGCTCATCGCCGAGCGTAAGCGCAAGTCCGCTTTTTGGAGAGTCGTTCATGCGCTGGGTTCTCTTCCGCTGGCTGTCGGCCTTCTTCTTAGCCTGGCTGCGGCCTGCGCAGCGGCGACCTTGATCGAGTCGCGCTTCGATTCGGCGGTGGCCCAGCACTACGTCTATCGCTCTCCATGGTTCCTCGGCTGGTTGGTCCTTCTCTGCCTCAATCTCTTCTCCGTCACCCTCACCCGAATCCCCTGGAAACGACGCCACCTAGGCTTCGTAGTCACCCATTACGGAATCATTCTCCTACTGACGGGGGCCATGATCGGACGGCTTGGCGGCTTCGAAGGGTTCGTCCACCTGCGGTTGGGAGATCCTCCCGAAGATCGTGTGACGCTCAATCAAACCGCTCTTTTTCTGGAAGATCCGTTTCGCCGGGAAATCTTCCGGGTGGCCTTTCCTGCGGAGCTCTGGCGCCCCAGTCTTGACCATCCGCGCACGCTCGCCATTCCGGGGACGGACCTCCGCTTGGTGATCGACGATTTTTCCTCCGACTTGATTCTCGCCGAGGAGGTCGTTTCCTCCTCCGATCCTTCCGCCGGAGGCGGAGCCACCCTCCTCCTGCAGAGCCGGATGGCCGGGCAAAAGACTCTTCTGGCACTTCTGGAGAAGGAGCCTGCCCACCAGACCCAGGATTTCTTTGGCCTCGCCAAGATCCACTGGCTCACCGAACCGCCCACTTCTTCTCCCGGGCGATCGCTGCATGAGGCCGAGGTGATCTTCGCCCGCGCTCCCGAGCAGCCGATCACGCATGCCGTGGAGGGGGTCCCTTCTCGCTACCGCTTTTTCCTCGTCCCGGACGATCAGAGTCAGCAGATGCTTCTGGTCGCGATCTCTCCCTCGGGAGAAAAGAATGCTTGGGAAGTCACAAAGCATTTAGGCAAGCCGCTCGACTTGCCCGGCGGTGCGCAAGCGCTTTTGACCGGATATTGGCCCAACTTTGCCATGAGAGAGGGGAAGCCGACCTCTCTCTCGGAGAGTCCCGACAATCCCGCCGTCTTGGTGCAACTCAGCTGGACGGAAGGCGAGGGCTCCTCGCCCGGCCTTTCCTTATGGAAATCTTCTGAAGGCGACCGGATCGGCTATCGGGCCTTCAATCGCCGGGGCCAGATCTCCGCAGAGGGGGCTGCCAACCCCGGCCAGATGTTTTCTCTGGGATGGGCCGACTGGGAGGCTGCGGTTCTCCGCTACGAGCCTCGCGCGTCGATTCAGACGACCGTTCGCAAACGGGAAGCCGGCACGGCCTTCACGATGGCGATCGGATCGGGCGTCCGCGGCCGGGTGGAGGATCCCAAGAACCAGCTCCAATCCTCTCCTCTTTGGATCCTCTCCGGTCTCACCCAAACCTTCACGATGCAAGGGATTCCCGTTCGAGTGGCCTACGGGCTGGAAAGCCGGCCTCTCCCCTTCCGGATTTCCCTGGAAAAGTTCGTTGTCCCGCGCGAGGAAGGAAGCGATGCGCCCGTTGACTTCCAGGCCACGGTCCGCTTCACCGATCCGAAAACGGGCGTGCAACGCCTCGAGACCGCTCACATGAACTCTCCTGCCATTTTTCCAGGGAGTTTCTGGCGCTCCGCTCTTGGACGTAACTACAAATTTTCTCAGGCTTCCTGGAATCCCCGGGATCTCCACGAAACTACCCTTCAAGTTCTCTATGATCCGGGCTGGCCGTTCAAGTGGATCGGCTCGATCTTGATTTGCGGAGGCATTCTCCTCATGTTCCTCCATCGTGGAGACAGACAGAAGGCAGGTCCGATTCCCACGGTTCTCCCGCCCGAAGAGGTTGCCTCGGAGCAGGGTGCCGGCGCTGCGCCGGCTCGGTAGCGGGCAGGCGCAGCCCGTATGAGATCAAAAAGTTCTCGCAGCAAGGAGAGTGGTCTGTGGAAAAGAAATGGCAAGAACGAGAGAACGAGCTACGAGCAGCACTAGCAACTGCCGAGACCGAGGCCGCTCTCGAAGGGATCCGCCTCCGCTACTTCGGCCGAAAAGGAGAACTTCCTCGCCTGCTCGCCTCCCTCTCTGCTCTTCCCCCCGAACACCGACGCGAGAAGGGACGAGAGATCAACTCCTTCAAGGAGTGGGCCGAAGGGGCGATTGCAGAAAGGCGGGCGGCACTGGCGCCCGTTCCTCCGAGAGGCCCTTCCCTCGATGTGAGCCTGCCGGGCCGTCCGGTGTCCGAGGGATCGATTCATCCGATTTCCCGCATGTCACGGCGCATCGTAGAGGTGTTCCGCAGGCTGGGCTTTGCCTTGGCCGACGGCCCGGAAGTCGAAACCGAATTTTACAATTTCGACGCGCTCAACACCCCTCCGGACCATCCGGCACGCAACGAGCAGGATACCTTTTTTCTGAAGGATTCCCCTCTCATTCCCGCGACTCCTTCGAGAAACGGAGGGCGGCTCTTGCTCCGCAGCCAGACGAGCCCGGTGCAAATCCGCGTGATGGAGAAGCAGAGGCCGCCGATCCGTATCGTGGCTCCGGGGCGATGCTACCGCCGGGATGAAATCGACGCCACGCACTCGATCGCCTTCTTCCAAGTGGAAGGACTCGTCGTCGATGAAGATCTGAGCGTGCGCGACCTCAAGGGAACCCTCGAACTGGTCTTCCGGGAGCTGTTGGGCCGCGAGACCCGCTTTCGCTTTCGTCCTCACTACTTTCCCTTCACCGAGCCCAGCTTCGAGATCGATGGCTTTCGACCCGGCCGGTCAAAAACGGGAAAAGAGTGGCTCGAACTTTGCGGGTGCGGAATGGTCCACCCGAAGGTACTCTCGGGCACCGGCATCGATCCCGATCGCTACTCCGGCTTCGCATTCGGATTCGGCATCGAGCGGCTTCTGATGATCGTCGAAGAGATCCCCGACCTCCGGCTCTTTACGGAAAACGATCTCCGCTTCCTGCGCAATCAAAGCTCTCCGGTCTAGACCTCATGGATTACCGCGACACGGTCCTTTTGCCGCGCACATCCTTTCCGATGCGCGCCGAGTTGCCCAAACGGGAGCCGCTCCTGCTCGAGCGGTGGCGCCGGGAAAATCTTTACGAGCAGATCCTTCAGGCACGGAACCAGGGTCCTCGGTTCATCCTGCACGACGGCCCCCCTTTTGCGAACGGAAACGCCCACCTCGGGCACGCCCTCAACAAGACGCTCAAGGACCTCGTTCTCAAGTCCCGGAACATGATGGGCTTTTTTGCTCCGTACATTCCCGGCTGGGACTGCCACGGTCTTCCCATCGAGACAAAGGTGATGGCGGACCTCCCTCCCGAGGGACGGGACCCGCTGACCATCCGGAAACGCTGTGCGAGCTATGCTCTCCATTATCTTGGAATCCAGCGCGAGCAGTTTGAGCGGCTCGGGATTTTCGGTGACTGGCAGCGGCCCTACCGAACATTGGATCCCGCTTACGAGGAAGGGGTTCTGCTTCTCTTCGCCGACCTGGTAGAGAAAGGATTGGTCTTCGAGGGACTCCGCCCCGTGTTCTGGAGCACCGGCTGCCGAACCGCGCTCGCGGAAGCCGAAGTGGAATACCAACCACGAACCGATCCCTCGATCGATGTCGAGTTTCCCCTCCTTCCGGAGAGCTGCCGGGAGCGCGGTCTACCGGAGGAGACCAAGCTCCTTGTCTGGACGACCACTCCGTGGACGCTGCCCGCGAACCTTGCCGTCGCCCTGAATCCTGATCTCCCATACGGGCTTTACGTCGCCGGCGACCGCCATCTCCTCGTGGCGATCGACCGAGCGCACGCTCTGCCTGGATTGGAGAATGCGCCCTGCGTGCGCCGCTTCCGGAGAGGCGAAGAACTGCGCGGGCTCCGCTACCGCCATCCGCTGTTGGCGCGCACCGGCCTAGTCTATCCCGCCCATTTCGTGACGGGGGACAGCGGCACCGGATTCGTTCACATCGCACCAGGTCACGGCATGGAAGATTACCTGCTCGGCCAGGAACATGGACTGCCTCCGCTCTCCCCCGTCGACGATGACGGGCGATTCACCGAAGAGTGCGGCCTTCCCGAGCTCGTGGGCCTCACCGTTTGGGAAGGCAATTCCCGCATCATCGCCCTGCTCCAGCAGGCCGGCCTGCTCTGGGCGGAGCGCGCCTATCTCCACGACTATCCCCACTGCTGGCGATCGAAAACCCCTATTATCTTCCGTTCGGTCCGGCAATGGTTCATCCACGTAAAAGCGTTTCAACCGGAGGCTCTTCGCCAGATCGACGCAGTTGCATGGCTTCCCCCTCGGGCGCGCAACCGTATCTACAGTGCGGTCGAGAGCCGTCGGGACTGGTGTATCTCCCGGCAGAGATCTTGGGGCATCCCGATTCCGGTGTTTTACCGACAGGATGGGAGTGCGGTGCTGGAACCGGAAGTGATCCGCAGAATCGCGCGGATGGTAGGGCGAAGCGGAACGGATCTCTGGTATGCGACCGACGATGAGACCCTCGCCCGGAAACTCGGCCTGTCGGCGGGGCTGCGGAAAGGAACTGACACGCTCGACGTCTGGATTGACTCCGGTTCGAGCCATGCAGCCGTTCTAGCTCCCCGAGGCGAGTTTCCCGCAGACCTCTACTTGGAAGGAAGCGACCAGCATCGTGGCTGGTTCCAGTCCTCTTTGCTGCTATCGGTCGCTCGAAGCGGCAAAGCTCCTTACCGGACGGTCTTGACCAATGGCTTCGTCATGGATCTCGACGGGAGAAAGCTCTCCAAAATGGCGGGTGCCCGCGGTCTCTCCGACTTCGTTGCGCAATACGGCGCGGACACCTTGCGACTCTGGGTGGCAAGCGCAGACTACCGGGATGACGTCCCCTTTTCCCAAGAGATCCTCTCCCGCATCTCCGACAGCTATCGCCTCTTGCGAAACGCGTTTCGCATCCTGCTGGCCAACCTGCATGATTTCGAGCCCTCCCGGCACCAGGTCCGCGAGGAAGAGTTTCCGGAACTCGACCGATATATGGCCGACCGGCTGCGCGGTCTGGTTCGAATCGTAATCGAAGCCTACCGGCGCTACGAATTCCCGGCCGCCTACCATGCGCTCACCCGCTTCTGCTCGACCGAGCTTTCCGCTTTCTACATCGACCTGCTCAAGGACCGCCTCTACTGCGAGGACCAGGACGGACCCGCCCGACGCGGCTCGCAAACTCTTCTCTACCGAATGGCGGAACACCTCTTCCGCCTAGCCGCGCCCATGATCCCGTTTACTGCCGAGGAAGCTTGGCAATCTCTCGGAAAGAGTGGCTCCATCCACCTGGAGCTCTTTCCACCGGAAGAGTCCCCGCGAGGGGACCTCCCCTTCTCCGAACGCTGGACTCGAATTCTGGAGCTCCGAAGCCTTGTCAACGAAGCCTTGGAAGGCAGCCGCCGCGCCAAGGAAATCGGGAAGGCCTTAGAAGCCGAAGTGGAAGTGCAGACTCCCCATTTCCGTGCAAGGGACGAAGGACTACTCGCCGAGGTCTTTCTCGTCTCCCGAGTGCGCGTACTCCAGGCAGCGCCGGTTTTGATACGGGTCAGGCGAGCCACGGGCCGACAGTGCGCGCGCTGCTGGAAATATTCGGAAGAGGTCGGGCGGACCGACCCGGATCATCCCGATCTCTGTCCACGCTGCACCCGGGTGGTCCGGTCAATGGAGCAGAGGACGAGGACCTAGCCTCCTAGCTTCCCCACGGCCTAAGAAACGCCTCGTCCGAAATCAGGAAACCGTTGGCAGGGTCGGGCTCCCGAGAGTCATCAAACCTGGGAATACTCCGACCCACCGTCTCGTCCTCCGGCTGGCTTCTGCTGATGTGCACGGGTGTTCCCACTTGGACGAGCCGGTAGAACTGGCCTGCCGCCGCCCCATGCAGCCGCAGACAGCCGTGCGTGCGGGGTTGCAACCAGACAAAGCCCTCGTGAAAGCCGTATCCGGGGAGAAACTCTACCCAGTACGGCATAGGATATCCGACGTAGTGCCATCCGGAACCCGGAGATCCGCCCCTTCCGCTTTCGGTGGGGACGACACGGTCTCCGTTGACCCAAAACCCGTATGAGCCCGACCGTTTCCTCTCCAGTTTCTGGTTGACTCGAAACGACCCCGTCGGAGTCTCATGCCCAGCCTTTCCCACGTTGGTGGAGGCGGCCCAGACCACCTGCCCCCCATCCAGAACGTATACCGCCTGGTTTTGGAGGGAAACCTTGACGACCCGGTTGGACGGAATGGCGCCCTCGGGAACGGCGCCCCACGCTACCTGACCGCTACTTCCTCGATTCGCGGTGTTCCCGTGGTTTGCGCATCCCGGAAGAGCGAAGAAGCATCCCAAGAGAAAGAGCGCAATCCCCACACGCCTCTGCCAGCCTTCCCGCGAAGGCGCATTCCCGTTGGTCTCGTTGGGAGAGGCGCTCATGAGAAACCATTCTATACCTATGCGAAGCGCGCAAGCCGAGTCAAGTCTCGTTCCCGTCGTCACTTACGAGAAAGGGAGGCGGGGGTGGGAATTGAACCCACGCATGGGGCTTTTGCAGAGCCCGGCCTTACCACTTGGCTACCCCGCCGGAGAAACACACCCCCGCCGGCTCCGGCAGAAGAGTGAAACTAACGTAGTCTACGGGCGATCGGCAAACAAGAACTCATAATCGCGGAGATACTCGGCGAAGACAGTATTGCCGTACATCACCCGAGCGGTCTGCAACAGATCCTTGTGATCCCTTGGCTCCCGCCCGCCGCGACCTTGGAAAATAGCCGCCTTTGCAAAATAGTACGCCGGATTTGCTTCGTCAAAAGGGCTCAACCGTGCCAGAAGTCGCTCCGCCGCGCCCAAGTCGCCTAGCATGACTTGGCAATAGAGCATCTTGAGAATGATGTCCTTCTCGCCCGGCTCCTGTAGAAGCGCCTCGTTGTACAGGCGGAATGCCTCGGCAAAACGCCGTTGCTCAAAGGCGAGATCCCCGGAGACGAGCAGCGCCGGGCCGAACTGCGGCTTTCGCCGAAGGGCCTCGCCAACGTTGATTTCTGCTCCCGCGTAGTCCTTTTTCTTGAGCAAGATCTTGGCCGTTAACACCAAGCCGCGCGGATCGTCCGGATCGATCCGACGCGCCTGAACGATCGCCTCCTGGGCAGCCCGCCAGTCTTGTCGATGAAAGGCGACGAGCGCATCCTGATAGGCCTGCGCGAAGAGCGCCTTTTTCTCGTCCGAGGCAGCCCAGCCCGCAGTCCTGCTAAAAAGAACTCCAAGGACGGCAAGGAGAATCCCAGCCGATAGGCGAGAGATATTCCAAGTCCCTCTCATCCGTCGCGAACCCAGTAGAGCCGCTGGTCGACTGCCTGAATGCGGCCTGCCGGGAGTGTCTTGTCGCCGGAAAGCAGCCGCTCGACGATCTTTTCCTTTGCTCCTCCCGCAACGAGAAACCAGATGGAGCGGGCCGCATCAAGACAGGGATAGGTAAGGGTCAGCCGGAGCGGACCCTCTCCTCCCGGAGGGGAATTCGGAACGGCATAGGAAGCCCGCTCTTCGAGTGCCGGGCTGCCCGGGAAAAGGGATGCGGTGTGTCCGTCCCCTCCGAGTCCCAGTAGCACGAGATCAAAAATGGGGGGATCGCCCAGCTCCCGCCGCAAGGCGCTGTCATACAGCCGTGCTGCCTCCGATGGCTCCACTCCTCCGTGCCAACTTCTCAGCAGAAGGCGTGCGCCCGCGGAAGCCCCCAAGCTACTGCGGATCATCCCTTCATTGCTCCTCGGATCGGTGACGGGCACCCAGCGCTCGTCGCCGATCCACCAGTCGATTCCCTCCCACGGCAAATCGAGCCCTGCCCAGTGACGATAGAGAGGGATCGGAGTGCTTCCGCCGGAGAGCGCGACGCGAAACCGCCGAGCCAGAGGCCGGTTTTCGGAGAGCATACCCTGAAACTCGCTCGTAAGGCGATTGAGCCAGGCTTCCTGCTCGCGAAAGGAAAAAATAGAGATCGCCATGCCTACTCCCGTACCGATTCTTCCTCCTCACAGGGGGAATCACCCCATCGTCGTCCCTCTCGGCGTAAAAGCTCCTCTGCCTCCACCGGTCCCATGGACCCGGGAGCGTACAGCGGGAGCCGATCGAGTTCCTCCTCGCGCCACGCCCCCTGCACCGCATCGATGATCCGCCAAGCCTGCTCGACCTCGTCGGATCGGGTAAAGAGGGTGGGCTCCCCGATCAGAGCATCCAAGAGCAGGCGTTCGTAGGCCTCCGGAAAGTAGTGATCCCGCTGGCGGTAGTAAAAGTCCATCCGCGCTTCTTCAATCAGAGGTTGCGCCGGCACCTTCGTGTTGAACAGCAGGTGTATGCCCTCGCTCGGCTGGATGCGGATCTTCAGCCAATTTCGAGCGATGTGCTTCAGGCTGTGTGCGAAAAGGACGCAGGGAGGACGGTTGAAGACGATGCAAATCTCCGTGTACTGGCGGCTGAGCGCCTTTCCGGTGCGCAGATAGAAGGGAACTCCCGACCAGCGCCAGTTATCGATCTCCAGACGTAGACAGACGTAGGTCTCCGTCAACGAGCGGCGGGAAACGCGATCCTCCTCCCGGTAAGGTCGAACCGTCTTCGCCCCCAATATGCCGGGGCCGTATTGGGCGCGCACACTGTTTCTTTGCACCTCCTCCGAACTCGGCGTCGGGACCGAACGGAGCACCTTCACCTTTTCATCCCGAATCGCTTCCGCCTCCAGGGAAGCGGGAGGCTCCATGGCAATCAAGGTGAAAAGTTGCATCAGGTGATTCTGCAGCATGTCTCGGGAAGCGCCGGCCATGTCGTAGTAGCCGCCCCGGGAGCCGATCGTCTGGGTTTCCGCCACGGTAATCTGCACATGGTCGATGTACCGCCTGTCCCAAAGCGGCTCGAAGATCGAGTTGCCGAAACGGAAGTAGAGGAGATTTTGAACGTTCTCTTTTCCCAGGTAATGGTCGATGCGGAAGATGCACCGCTCGGGAAATACCTGGTGGAGAGTCTCGTTCAGACACCGGGCCGAGGGAAGATCGGTCCCAAAGGGTTTTTCCACGATGAGCCGCCGAGAGCCGTTCACCCCAGGTCCCGCATGAAGACCTGCCTTGCCGAGGTTTTCCGCCACCACTGAGAAAAAATTGGGAGCGGTCGCTAAGTAGAAGAGATGATTCTGCCCAAACAGATTCGCTTCGGGCAATGATCGAAGGCGTTCCGCCAGCCCCTGATAGTCATCGGGGTTCGACAGGTCGCCCTTCTGGTAGTAGATATGCGGCTCCAATGCTGCCCAGACCGCGTTGTCGATGGGCTGGGTATGGGAAAAATCCGCGAGAGACTGCCGAAGCACCTCTCGAAACTGCTGCTCGGATTGCTCCCGCCGCGCAAAACCTACAAACGCCATCCCCTCCGGAAGATGTCCGTTCTTCTTTAAGTGATAGAAGGCAGGAAGAATCTTCCGATGAGTAAGATCTCCGGATGCCCCGAAAATGACGACCGCGGTCGGAGGAACCTTGCCCCCCATCGTCTGTCCAAGCAATACCGGCTGGCGAACCGTCATCATCCCCTCTCCAGTAGAACTTCCCGTCGGTAAAGTACCGCCTTCCCCTTGCCTCTGTCGAGCAACCGGTACCGCCTGCACACGGTCCCTTCGGAACGGCCCCTTTACTTACGGAACCAGTGATAGAGCATGAAATAGACGAGCACCCCGGTGACCGACACATACATCCACGATGGCCAAAGAAGCCGGGTGACTCGGGCATGCGCAGCAAAACGCCCCTTGGCTGCAAGGTAGAGCGCCGTAAGGATCGCAGGAAGGTTCACGACTGCGAGCACGGTATGGGTGCTGAGAATGGTAAAGTAGAGTGGTCGCGACCAGTCGTGGCGAGGAAAGGCGGTTGCCCCGTGAATCGCATGATAGAAAAGGTAGCAGGCCAGGAAGACCATCGAGGTGGCAAAAGCCGCCACCATGTAGTTGCGATGATAGGCGATCTGCCTCCGCTTGATCGCAACGAACCCGGCCATCAAAAAGCAGGCCGTCAGGGCATTGAGGCTCGCGTTGACCGCAGGGAGATCCGAGACCGGAATCACCTGTCTCCTACTGGGGACGGAGGCACCGTCGCTCTCGCTGCCTCGGGCTGCTCGTCGAGGAGTTGCCGAATGTCCTGGGCCACCCTTGCCGGGGTGCCGGACTTCAATCCGTCATAATACGAACGGATGCGTCCCGCCTGATCGACGAGAGCGAATTGCGTCGAGTGGAAAACGGGTCCCTCTTCGGCCGGACGGCTCGGTGGATTCTCCCCTACGGCAAAGGCAAAGCTTTCCGAGGCCAAGCGCCAGATCTCCTTTACGCCGCCTGTGAGGAAGACCCACTTGGCCGGATCGGCTCCATGAGCATCGGCGTAGCGTTGCAACACCGTCGGCGTATCGGTCCCCGGGTCGACCGAGATCGAAACCAACCGGACATTCGGCAGATTCGCCACGAGATCTTGAACTTCCTTCATCCGGAGGGTCTCCGCCGGACAAGGACCCGGACACGAGGTATAGATAAAATCCGCCACCCAGACCTTTCCTTGGAAGTCTTCCCGAGTCACGGTCTTCCCCGATTGATCGGTCAAGGAAAAGGGCTGGACCCGGCGCAGCACGGGCAGCGAAGCGGCCCCCTGCTTTCGATGAAGCAGCGCGTAATAACCCAGACTCAGGAACAGGGAAAGAACCACGGCCGTCGCTAGGCCGAAGGGAATCAGACCGATACCGAAGCGCGGCCTCGCGGTTTCGCTCATGGATGCTTCACTCGGACCCGGTCGGTAATGACGACTGCCGCCAGTCCGACCGCAGCGGTAAAGAGGAGAGTGATGGCTCCAAAGAGCCAAAGGGGAGCGCTCGACCGTCCCGGCCAGAGCGCCGCTCGCAAGAGTTCCAGCCCATAATAGAGAGGATTGGCATGAATGATCGCACGCATCCAGCCGACTGATCCGTTCGGAGGAAAGAGCGCTCCGGAGAGAAGCCAAAGCGGCATCAGCAAAAGGTTCATGAGAGCATGATAACCCTGAACCGAGTCGAGCGGCCAAGCAAGCAGATAGCCGATCCCGGTGAGCGCGAGTCCCAAGAGGCAGAGAGTCACGACGACGAGCGCAAAGGAACCCAGAGAGAAGTGGAGGCCCAAGGGGAGGGCCAGCAGATAGATCAGCAGGCACTGGAGGACACTGAGGGTCATTCCCCCCAGGAGCTTCGCTGCAACCACCGCCGACCGCGGGACAGGAGCCACGAGCACCGCCTGCAAAAAGCCTTCCCGGCGGTCTTCGATCAAGGAGATGGTCGAGAAGATTGCGGTGAAGAGGACGACCAGAAGCAGCATTCCCGGGAAAAAGTAGGAGAAGTAGTCGCCGGAGCCGGTTCCGCCGGTCCGAAAAGAACTCCCGACTCCCGAGCCGATCAGGAACCAGAAGACCAGCGGGGTACCCAAAGCACCCACGACTCGGTTCTTCTGCCGCAGGAACCGGACGACCTCCCGGTTCCACAGCGTATAAACGCCCAAGCCGAAGCTGCCGGAAGCAATGCTACTGGTTCTAGGTTCCATGCGATTCCTCGGTTTGGCTTTCGAAATGATGTCCGGTCAAGTGAAGAAAGACATCCTCCAGGGAAGGCTGGGAGACGGTGAGAGCGGTGACATCCGCGCCGAATCGCTGCAAGAGGCTGGCGGCATCCCGCATCACGTCCTCGACCGACTCCTCGGAACGCGGCTCGATCCGCAGCGCCCCGTCGACCCGGCGGACCATCCGATCCGCCCAAAGCTGCTTGAGCGCTCCCTCCATTTCCGAAAGCTTGGGCGACCGGATCGAGAGCACCGATCCCGGAATGAGTTCACGGAGCCGGCTCGGCGTTTCCCACGCCACTCGTTTCCCTCGATCCAAGATCAAGAGACGATCGCATCGCTCGGCCTCGTCCAACAGGTGAGTCGTCACGAGAATCGTCAGCCCCTTCTGCTCTTTGAGTGCGAAAAGATGACGCCAGAAGTCCCGCCGCGCTGCCGGGTCAATCCCCGTGCTCGGCTCATCCAAAAGCAGCAGTTCCGGCTCATGGAGAAGCGCCTTGGCGACCTCGACCCGCCTCTGCTGTCCACCCGAAAGGGTCTCCACCAGGTCGCGCGTCCTCTCTTCCAGGCCGAAGAGCCGGAGGAGTTCCTCGATCCTTTTTCGCAATCCGCTTCCCTGCAACCCATAAAGATGGCCTTGGTGAACCATGTTTTCGGCCACCGTCAGCTTCTTATCGAGGCTGGGCGATTGGAATACGATGCCCATCCGCCGTCGTGCGGCCGCTGCCTGCGCAGGATAGGCAGAGCCAGCCAGGGTGATCATCCCTGCAGGGGCCGCGTAGAGAGTGGAGAGCAGTCGAAAGAGAGTCGTCTTTCCGCTTCCATTCGGCCCCAGGATCCCGATGAGAGCCCCCTTCTCCACCTGAAAGGAGACGCGGTCAAGGACGACGCGGGTCCCGTAGGAATAGGACAACTCCTCCACACGGAGGGCGATCTCCTTGGCGACCGTTGTAGCCTGCATTGCTCCCCAGCCTTCCTTTTACGGTCCTCGAAGCAGACCTGCCTGCCTCGCCGGAACAGATTCTCCACCCCTACCGCACGTCCGCATCCATCCTCGGGCGAAGCACGCCATCCCGCCGCGCTTCCCTGCCCCTTTGCACCGGATCGAAGGCGAGAAGTGCAGGCCAGACGCGAGCGCAGTCATTCCCATTCATCTTGAAAGAGAATCCGCCATCCTGTCAAACGTCCAGAAGTCAGGACACTTTCGCCTGTGCCTGGAGGAGTCCCAAGATGTCGCCCGCTGCGCGGGCGG
>NZ_CABFVA020000016.1 GCF_902143375.2 Methylacidimicrobium tartarophylax
GGTATCGACCGGCCCGGAAGGCTTCTCCATCCGGGCCCAGCCGCTCTGTTTTCCGATTGCGCTCGGAGCGTTTACTGAATCTCGACCTGCGCGCCCGCTGCTTCGATCTTTTTCTTCATGGCTTCCGCTTCTTCCTTGGTTACTCCCTCCTTTACCGGCTTGGGAGCGCTCTCCACCAAGGCCTTTGCTTCGGCCAAACCGAGACCCGAGACCGAGGCCCGAACTTCCTTGATCACCGCGATCTTGTTGCCGCCCACCGCTTTCAAAATCACGTTGAAAGAGGTCTTCTCCTCTGCTGCCGCCTTCTGGGCCTCAGCTCCGCCCGCAGGCGCCGCCGCCACCGCCACAGGCGCTGCAGCACTGACTCCCCACTTTTCTTCGAGTTGCTTGACCAGCTCCGCCACTTCGAGAACTGTGAGATTGCTCAACTGCTCTACCACTCCACTCAAGTCTGCCATGATATCCTTTCCGATCCCGTAGCGCCACGCACCCGCGTCAGCGATTCTCCCCGGAGGGCTCCGAGGCTAGCAGGATCCTACTCCCTTCCCTGCGGGCAATTTTCATCGCCCCCTTCGGTCCATCTTCCGAAGCTTGCTTTGCGTAAAACGTACTCCGCCGCTCCTCGGCTACTCCACCGCAGTGCCCGCCCGCTGCTTTTCATACGCCGCGAGCGTTCGCACCAGGGCTCTGGAAGGCTCTGCCAGCACGCAGAGCAGTCGGGTTGCCGGAGCCTGTAGAAGCCCGAGCATCTTCGCCAACAGCTCCTCCCGTCCCGGCAGCTCAGCGATCGCCGTCGCCTCCTCGGCGCTCAGCGGACGCTCATCAAGCAGACCGCCCACCAGCTTCGGCCGAGTGAATTCTGCCGTGAAATTCTTGAGAGTTTTCGAGGCCGCGATCATATCCCCGTGGGCAATCGCAGCGAGCTGTCCCTTCAGCGCCCATTCCTCCGGCAACTCCCGAGCCTGCCGCAGCACGCGCGTCAATGCCTGATTCTTCGCCACCCGACAGCGCGCCCCCACGGAAGCCAGGCGCTGCCGCAATTCGCGGAACTCTTCCGCACGAAGGCCCGTATAAGCCACGAAAAGGACGTAAGCAGAACCTTCGAGCCAGTCCCGGATCTCCGTCGTGAGAGCTTCTTTTTCCGGCTTCATGATTTGACTCCTTTCCCTTCCCTTCTACTTGCGCTGAAACGTGCTCGCGTCCAAAGGAATGCTAGGGCTGACGGTCGCGGAAAGAGAGAGCGACTCCACATAGCGCCCCTTCGCCGCCGCCGGCTTCGCCTTTTGAACGGCCTCCATCGCTTGCACGGCGTTGTCCTGCAAAGCCTCCGCTGAGAAAGAGCGCTTTCCGATCAAGATGTGCACGTTCGCGCTCTTGTCCATCTTGAACTCGACTCGCCCCGCCTGGCACTCTGCCACCGCGGCAGCCACATCTTCGGTAACCGTCCCGGTACGGGGATTGGGCATCAAGCCCCGCGGACCAAGGACTCTGCCCAGTTTGCGCACTTCCTGCATGGCATCGGGTGTTGCAATGGCAACGTCAAAGCCTGTGAAACCCTCGGAAACCCTCTTCAACAAATCCTCAAAACCGACGAACTGGGCACCAGCGGCTTTTGCCGCCTCTGCCGCCGATCCCCGGGCAAAGACAGCAATTCGAACATTCTTTCCGGAACCGTGCGGAAGCCGCAGGCTGCCACGGACCATCTGCTCGCCTTGTTTTGGATCCACTCCTAAATGCATCGATAGTTCCACCGACTCGTCAAAGCGGGCCTTCGGCATCTTCGCCAAGACCTCGACTGCTTCGGTGATCCGATAACACTTTCCAGACTCGAGATGCTTCACCGCCTCTCGGTAGCGCTTGCTTTGCCTAGAATTCACGTCTCACTCCCTTCCTTCCAAACGATCTCTTGGACAACAAATCCCCTCGGATCACTCCTCGATCTACGCTTCGATGTCGATCCCCATGCTGCGCGCCGTGCCGGCAATGGTACGGAAGGCGGCTTCCTCGGAAGTCGCATTCAGATCCTTCTTCTTCTGCCGGACGATTTCCATGACCTGCGCCCGCCCTACCTTTGCCACCTTGACCCGATTCGGCTCCTTGGAGGCGGTAGCGATGTTGGCTGCTTTCTTCAGCAGCACAGCCGCCGGGGGAGACTTCGTCACGAAAGTGAAGGATTTGTCCTTGAAAATCGTAAGAACGACCGGAAGCAACATCCCAGCCTCCTTCTGCGTCCTCGCGTTGAACTCCTTACAGAAGCCCATGATATTCACGCCGTGCTGCCCGAGAGCCGGACCAACGGGCGGGGCTGGGTTCGCTTGCCCGGCCGGTATCTGGAGCTTAACGATCGCATGCACTTCCTTCGCCATTTTCTTCTCCCTCTTTCAACCGCTGATGAGAATTGGACGTAAGCCACCCATTAAACTCATGCCCATACGCAACTCTTCTACGTCCTTCTTCTGTGCGGTCCTTCTCACGTCGCTTTTTCTACTTGCCAGAATTCCAGCTCTACGGGTGTTGAGCGGCCAAACATGTTGACGGAAATCCAGAGCTTCCCGCGCTCCAAGTCCACCTCTTCCACAACCCCTTCCGAATTCAAAAACGGACCGTCGCCCACCTTGACCCGATCCCCGACAGCAAAGGAAGTTTTCGGAGAGGGTCGCTCCTTCCCTTCCTTCATCTGGCGCAGAATATCCACCACCTGCTCACGAGGCATCGGCAGGGGATTTTCCCCACCCGCAAACCCGATGACGCCCGGAGTTTCCCGAATGAAGTACCAACTCCGCTCGACGAGCTTGTCTTGAGAGTCGCGAAGCTGCATCCGAACGAAGACGTACCCGGGGTAGATTTTCCGGTCCATTTGGACGCGCTTTCCCCTCCGGATCTCGGAAACGCGCTCGACCGGGATCACCACTTGTCCGATCAGGCCTCCCATCTCCTCGGTTTGAATGCGCCTTTCGATACTTTTCTTGACCCGTCCTTCGTGAGCCGATAGCACGTGCAGAACGTACCATTGCCCCTGCTCTTCGGGCGTTGCTTGCTCTTCGCCGCCCTGCTCCTCGGTCAATCCGGCTTCGCGCACTTCTTCCAGCGGTTTCATTGGTATCCTACAAGCGCATCTACAAGTGGAGCCTTGTGACGAAGCCGACCACCCGAACGAGCAAAAAGTCGGCTAACGTCACGATCGCGGCCAGCATCACCGAGGAGATGGCGACCACCACGGTCGAGTCGATCAGCTCCCGGTACCGGCGCGCTCCTTTTTCTTGCGGCTCCCACGGCCATGCACATTTTTTCAGCTCACCTAAAACCTCAACCAGAAAGGCCTCCACCCGCTTTCGGTGTCTCATCCAGGCCCATCCGAGCGCGACAGCACCCGCGATGCCGAGCGCCATCGCAACCCAAGTTGATAATGAAATGCTTCGCATAGCCGCAGGGCAGGAGGGACTCGAACCCCCAACCGACGGTTTTGGAGACCGCTACTCTACCAATTGAGCTACTGCCCTGTTACCGGGATTCTTTTTTAGTTAAGCAGATTCGCTACCGGATTCAACTCCTTCGCTAGGTCAGGATCTCTACCACCCTGCCAGCACCAACGGTCCTGCCGCCTTCCCGAATGGCAAACCGCATTGCTTTTTCCATCGCGATCGGAGTGATCAACTCGACCTCCACCTCGACATTATCGCCGGGCATCACCATCTCGACCCCTTCCTTCAGCTTCACATTCCCGGTGACGTCGGTCGTTCGGAAATAAAATTGGGGCCGGTATCCCGAGAAAAAGGGCGTATGACGGCCCCCTTCCTCCTTGCCGAGCACGTAGACTTGAGCTTTGAACTTCGTATGCGGAGTAATGCTCCCCGGTTTTGCAACGACTTGTCCTCGCTCGACATCCTCTTTCTTGGTGCCACGGAGCAAAACCCCGACATTGTCTCCGGCCTCTGCCGACTCGAGGAGTTTCCGGAACATTTCAATATCCGTCACCACGGTCTTGGCGGTCGGACGGATGCCTACGATCTCCACCTCTTCCATCCGCTTGAGCACCCCTCGCTCCACACGACCCGTCACCACCGTTCCTCGACCTTCAATATTGAAGACGTCCTCGACCGGCATGAGAAAAGGCAGATCCTTCGGACGTTCCGGGATCGGAATATACTCGTCCATCGCCGCGATCAACGCCATGATGTTCTTTTCCTGCTCAGGATCCCCTTCGAGGGCCTTGAGCGCGCTTCCCCGGACAATCGGGATTTTCTCCCCCGGAAATTCATACTTGCTCAGCAGCTCGCGCACTTCGAGCTCCACCAGATCGATCAACTCCTGGTCATCGACCATGTCGACCTTGTTCAGGAAAACCACGATCGCGGGAACCCCCACTTGGCGAGCCAGAAGAATATGCTCCCGGGTCTGCGGCATAGGACCGTCCGGGGCGCTCACGACAAGAATGGCTCCGTCCATCTGAGCAGCACCGGTGATCATGTTCTTGATGTAGTCCGCATGTCCCGGACAGTCGACGTGCGCGTAGTGACGCTTGTCGGACTCATACTCGACGTGGGTCGTGCTGATCGTGATACCGCGCTCCCGCTCTTCCGGAGCATTGTCGATCTGATCGTAACCCCTCTTCTCCGCTAAACCCTTCTTGGCAAGGACAGAGGTTATAGCCGCCGTCAGCGTGGTTTTCCCATGATCCACATGCCCGATGGTGCCTACATTCACATGCGGCTTCGAACGTACGAAACTCTCTTTCGCCATGAATACTCCTCGCTTCTATCCTTCTTAATCTTTCCGGTTCCCTAAGCCCTCTTCCTTGCGGCCGAGCCCATGACCGGGCTTGAACCGGTGACCTCGTCCTTACCAAGGACGTGCTCTGCCAGCTGAGCTACATGGGCATTCGTCGCTTTCTCTACTTGGGACAAAACCCCGTCCTTGAGCGAAGGACAAACATCGCCAAGTTCATCACCGATGTCAAGCCCGCCTTCGACTCGGTAGAGAAATATTCTCAGTCGCATTTCGGCTCCACCAGGGGAGCCGACTCCGGTCCCGCCTGAAGTTCCTTCGCGACGAGGCGGAGCACGCACGCATCGAGACAACCGGAAGCGAGTCGAAGCCGAACTTCTTTACCGATCAGATCGGATTGGGCTATTCGCAGAATACGACCTTGCTCGTCAAAAACAATCGCGTATCCGCGCTGCAATGTCGACTCCGGGCTCAAAGCAGCCAGCCGGGCAGCCCACTGGCCGATCCGCTCGGACAGGCGCCGAATCTGCTCCTCGCACCGCAGCGCCTTCCAGTGGCGCACGAGATATTCCCAGCGTTCCCTCTTGATCGATAATGCCCGCCGCAGAGAACGGCCAAGCGCCTCTTCTTCCTCATCCACCAGCTGCTGCCAGCGCAAAATCATGCGGGAGGGCTCGCAAAAAAACGGGTGGCCCGCCTCGCGCGCCAGCCTTTCGCGGCTTAGCTCCAACACTCTGGCGGCCGCGCGTTCGGCTCTCCGCCTCAACTGCACCACCTCCCGGCGCCAGTCGCTCCAATCCCGAGCGATCAACTCCGCTGCGGCAGAGGGCGTCGGAGCTCTCAGATCCGCGGCCAAATCGGCAATCGTAAAATCAGTTTCGTGGCCGACTCCCGAAACCGTGGGCAGGCGACAGTCCGCGAGAGCACGAGCAACGACCTCCTCATTGAACGGCCACAAATCTTCCAGACTGCCCCCGCCGCGGGCAATCACCAGAACGTCGACGGACGGAGGGCCGTTAAAGGCCCGGATCGCTGCGGCGATCGCCCTGGCTGCTTGAACTCCCTGCACCGGCACATCCCGAACGAAGATCTCCAACCCCGGCGCGCGCCGCTGCAGAATCCGCAGAAAATCCTGGATCACGGCACCCTTAAGGGAGGTGACCAAGCCGACTTTTTCCGGAAACACCGGGAGTCTTCGCTTCCGAGAAGAGTCGAAAAGCCCTTCGGCCGCGAGCTTCCTTTTGAGCGCCTCCAGTCGCTCGAGTAGCGCACCCTCGCCCCGGGCTTGAACGTCGGTAGCAACAATCTGGTATTGACCCCGCGCCTCGAAGATCGTCAGCCGCCCTCGGACGACGACCGCAGCACCCTCGCGCAGACGGTTCGGCAGGCGGGCTGCGTCGGAGCGAAAGAGGACGATCTGGATGACCGCCTGTTCATCCTTGAGGGTGAAATAGACATGACCCGAACTCGGACTCCGAAGGTTCGAGATTTCTCCCTCGACCGATACTCGGGAAAAGCCCGCCTCGAGAAGCGCACGAATCCTCCGCGTCAATTCGCTGACCGAAAGAGGCTTTTCCGCGCCTTCCCCGGGAGTTGTCGTCTGGCTCCTCGACTTTCCCCAGAAGTCGAGCTCCTGCTCTTCTACGAAGGGATCCCCTGCCATAGTTTCCGTTCGATGACGCGCTGGATCACCTCCGAATAGAGAAGATGCTCCGCTTCTTGGATTCGGGCGTGGAGGCTTTCGGGAGTGTCGCCGTGCAGAATCGGCACCTTCTTTTGCCCAAGGATCGGGCCGCTGTCCACCTCGAGATCCACCCAATGGACCGTGCAACCCGTCTCGACTGCTCCCGCCGCCAAGGCTTGTTTCCAGGCTTCCTTCCCTTTGAAGGCGGGGAGGAGCGACGGATGAATATTGAGGACTCTCCCCGGATAAGCGGCCAGAAACGGCCCCTTGAGGACCCGCAGAAAGCCGGCAAGAACCACCAGGTCGACCCGGAACTGCCGAAGGGACTGGGCAAGCTCCTCCTCGATCTCCGGCTCAAGCCAGGTCCGGAACCTCCCCTTGCGCAAGACGACTGTCGGGATTTTCGCTTCTCGAGCCAGCTCCAGGATCCCCGCATCCTCCCGGTCGCTGATCACCACGGAAATAGAGGCGGCCAGTCGTCCTGAGGCGATCGAGGCCAGGATTGCGGCGAAGTTGCTGCCGCGCCCCGATCCAAGCACCCCTAATGAAACTCGCTTCGGTGAACTCATCGCTTTTGCAGCGCCTCCCAAGCCGCCGTGGTCGATCTCCCCTCCACCAGAGGAAAAAATCGGATTTCCACACCCATCCTTTCCAGCGCTTGCCGCTCTTCGGCGTCGAGCGTCTCTCGCCGGTAGTCACCGCCCTTGACGTAGACCGTCGGCTGCACCGCTTGGAGAAACGCAGTGGCCCGCCTGCCGGAAAAGACCGTCACGAGATCGACCGGCCGCAAACCGGCAAGGAGCTCCGCTCTTTCCGCCTCCGCGTGAATGGGCCGATTCTCCCCTTTTTGGGATCGCACCGATCGATCGTCATTGATTCCCACCCAGAGCAGGTCCCCGAGCGATCGAGCAAAATCGAGGCAGCGAAGATGGCCGACGTGAAGCAGATCGAAGCACCCATTGGTCACGACGATCCTTTTCCCCTCGAGTTCCGCTCGCACGCCGGGAACTTCCCCCATCGCAACGAGCCGGCCCCTCTCACCCACCTTCCCCTCCGACGGCCCATGCAAACCCTCCCTCTTGTCTCTTGCCTGGTTTTCCATCCGTGCTGCACCTCTACCTCTCATCGTACTCAAGGAAAAGATCGGATCATCGCCTCTCATCATCCCTGCCATCCGTCTCCCACCATCTCTTCCGGCCGGACCAACGCGTCAAACTCCTGCGCAGAGAGATGACCATCGCTCACGCAAACTTCGCGAATGGTCTTATGCTCGCGATACGCTTGCTGAGCAATCTTCGCCGATCGATCGTACCCAAGGCGGGGCGTCAGAGCCGTGACGAGCATCAAGGATCGCTCCACCTCGCTGCGAAGCACCTCCAGGTTCGGACGCAGCCCTTCGAGGCAGTAGGTCCGGAAAAAGCGGCACGAGTCGCCCAGGAGCCGGATTGAGTTCAGAACATTGAACACGATCATCGGCTTGAACACGTTGAGCTCGAAATTTCCTTGCGAGCCCGCAAACCCGACCGCTGCATCCGCACCCATGACCTGAATGCAGACCATCGCCAACGCCTCCGACTGTGTAGGATTGACCTTCCCGGGCATAATAGAAGAGCCGGGCTCGTTTTCCGGTAGAAGCAGCTCGGCTAACCCGCAGCGCGGACCCGAGCCCATCCAACGGATATCGTTGGCCAGCTTGAGAAGAGAAGCCGCCAGGTTGCGCAGGGAAGAGCTGACGGAGAGAAGCGGCTCATGGGAAGCGAGTGCGGCAAACTTGTTGGGAGCGGAAAAGAAGGGCAATCCCGTCCACTCCGCCAGTTTCGCAGAGACCCTTTCACCAAAGCCGGCGGGCGCATTGAGCCCAGTGCCTACCGCCGTCCCTCCGATCGCCAGTCCGAGGAGAGGCGCCATCCGATCGCGGAGATCGGCTAACGTCAGTTCGAGTTGTCCCACATAGCCCCCGAATTCCTGTCCAAGCGTCAGGGGCACGGCATCCATCAGGTGCGTTCGGCCGATCTTGATGATGCCCGCGAACTCCTGGCTGCGCCGCCGCAGGCAGTCGACCATCTTATCCAATTCCGGATGGAACTTCTGATGAAGCGCAAGCGCTACGGCCAGATGCATGGCGGAGGGGAAAGCGTCATTCGAAGACTGGGATCGATTGACATCGTCGTTGGGATGGATCGGCACTTTTCCTCCGCGTTCCCTTCCCGCCAGTTCGTTGGCCCGTCCCGCGATGACCTCGTTGCAATTCATGTTGGATTGCGTGCCACTCCCGGTCTGCCAGACCCGCAGAGGAAACTCATGATCAAACCTTCCTGCCAGGATCTCGTCGGCGGCTGCAGCGATCCATCCGGCTTTCTCTCCAGAAAGAACTCCTAGCTCCCGGTTGACCAGAGCCGCTGCTTTCTTGAGCAGAGCAAGAGCGCGAATCACTTCGAGCGGCATCCGTTCCGAACCGATCGAAAAATGAATCAGCGAGCGTGCGGTCTGCGCCCCATAATAGCAGTCGGCCGGGATCGAGATCGATCCCATGCTATCCGTCTCCTGCCGCGTCACCGTTTCGTGACCCACAAGACCTTCCGCCGGGTTCTCAATGCCTGAGTTCATGCCGCATCCACGTCCGGCGCTTCCTACTCGTGCCCGAACTCCCGTTCTTGGCAGTCCGCCAAGGAGCGCTCATGGGAGAGAAGCGCCTGCCCTCCGCCTGTGCGATCATCCTTTCCTAAGCAAAATAGGCTTTCAGGACGTACTGCTGCAACATCCGCTGAGCATTGAAGAAGGAGCCGTTGAGCGCGATCGCTTGACGCATGACGCGCGTGTATCCCTCGGAATCTCCGTAGAACAAGGGAACGATTACGTCCTCGAGCTTGTCATAGAGATCGCGGGCATCCCTCTGAACATCGGACCCTTCTTTCCGCTGATAATGGTCTGGACCGATCGACCAACCGGTCACTCCCTCAATACATCCTTCGATCCACCAGCCGTCGAGGACCGAAAAATTGGGGACCCCGTTAATGGCTGCCTTCATGCCGCTTGTTCCGGAGGCCTCCAGCGGAGGTTGCGGCGTATTGAGCCAGAGATCCACCCCGGCGACCAAGAGCCGCGCCAGGGCCAGATCATATTCCGCGAGATAGATCATCCGGACTTCCGGCAGCAGGCGGATCCGGGACTGCATGATTCGTTGAATCGCCCGCTTCCCCTCTTCGTCTTGCGGATGGGCCTTGCCGGCGAAAATGAGTTGAAGCGGCCCTTTCACACCAGAAATTCGCTTGAGCCGCTCGATGTCGGTCAGGATTAATTCCGGCCTCTTGTACGCGGTTGCTCGTCGAGCGAACCCGATGGTCAGAACATCCGGGTTCATCCCCGCGTTGGTCTCTCGATTGACGTACTGAATGAGCTGCGCCTTACTCTGCTCGTGCGCCTGCTGAACTTCCTCGAGAGGAGCCGCAATCGCATAGCGAACGCTAAACGCGTCGGCGCGCCAACCAGGAATATGACGGTCGAAGAGATCCTGCATCGGCCGGCTCGCCCAATAGGGCAGATGGATACCGTTGGTGATTGAATCGATCGTCGCGGGATAAAAGAGCACCCGAGAGACTTCCGAGTGCCGCTTGGCGACGCCGTTGATGTAATGGCTAAACTCAAAGGCGAGATGGGTCAAATTGATTTCCCCATCGCAACAAAATCGGCCTTTGTATGCGCCGTCGGCAATCGCAGGCAATCGGATGACCTTCTTCACCATATCCAGAGGGAAACGGTCGTGCCCTGCCGAAACGGGGGTGTGGGTGGTGAAGGCGCACATGCGCCGCACCGCTTCGATGTCTTCGCTAGTGGGCTCGGTTCGGCCGGCGCGCTTGGCCTCCTCTTCGAGGAGCTCCAGAGTGAGCAGGCTGGAATGCCCTTCGTTCATATGAAAGAGTTCGAGCCGCTCAAAACCGAGCTTGCGCAGCATCCGGACCCCGCCGATGCCCAAGATCACCTCCTGGCAGAGTCGATAGCGATTATCCCCTCCATAGAGAAACTCGGAAAGGGCACGGTCCCACTCGGAATTCTCGGGGAGACCGGTGTCGAGAAAAAGGATCGGAACCCTTCCCTCGCCCGCGTCGCGAATCCAAAAAAGCCATGCACGCACCTGCACGGTCCGCCCCTCGAGAACTACGGAAACCCTCTCTGAAAGCTCACATAAGACATTTTCCGGAGACCAGGCCACCGCTTCCTCCCGCTGCCATCCCTGGGCGTCGAAGCGTTGAAAGAAATAGCCCCGCCGATAAAGCAGGGTTACGCCGACCATCGGGAGCAGCGATCCGGCGGCAGCACGGAGCGTATCGGCCGCCAAGACGCCCAGCCCACCGCTGTAGGTAGGAATCTCCTCGTCGACCGCCATTTCCATCGAGAAGTAGGCAACCTTGGCGGAGAGCTTTTCGCGAAGCGGGTCGGCGATCGGTGCCGGAGGCTTGTCCGGGTTAGGAGGCATCATGGCAGTGGTGGGATGAGATTCCCGGCCTTACGGTCTATGGTCACCAAACCAACCGAACCTATCCAATCCACTCCCGGCCAGCGAGCTGGCTTCCCATCTCCAACGCACGCCGGCAAGTTCGGGCGTGGGAAAGATCGAAGTTGTGCTGGCTCACACCAGCCTTACGCGGTAAAAGGGTATTGCCTGCTTACGCGACTCAATAAGCAACGAAGCCGGCCTTTTCGTTCTTTTCCCTTCCTCGTCTACGGCGCATCGAACTCATGGACCTTTCCATAATGAGGCGAATTCCGAGGAGCGATCCTTCGCCGCACTTCCTACCCGCCGAGACGGGCAAACCCTATCGCTTCCCGTCTGCCCCTGTCAAGAAGCTGGGCCTGCTTCTCGTCCTTCTCCTCTCCTGGTCGCTTCTCCTGCGAGCGGAGGCGGCCTCCGTTTTATTGGGGATCGACGTTCTCGAACGCATGCGATTCGCCCCTTTGACAGGGAAGCGGGTCGGCCTGATCACCAATCAGGCCAGCGTGGATTCGGCGGGGCGCCCCACCCGCCTGGCCCTTAAGCACGCGCCCGGAGTCCGACTCGTCGCTCTCTTTGCCCCGGAGCATGGCATCTCGGGCGACATTCGCGCCGGACGACACGTCTCCTTCCACCGCGATCCGCTGACCGGACTTCCCGTGTATCCTCTCTACGGAGATACGCGCCGCCCGACCGCTGCCATGCTGGCGGGCCTCGATGCCCTGGTCTTCGAGCTGCAGGATATCGGTTGCCGCAGCTATACATATATCAGCACCATGATCGAAGCTATGGATGCGGCCGGGGAGTTCGGCATTCCCTTTTTCGTGCTCGACCGGCCCAACCCGCTGGGGGGCCGCCGGATCGAAGGACCTCTCGTCCATCCTCCCTGGGAGTCGTTCGTGGGGCGGATCCCGGTGCCCTACGTCCATGGAATGACCGCCGGAGAGATCGCCCGGATGGCGAACCAGAGGGGCTGGGTTTCCCATCCCTGCACCCTTCGGGTCATTCCCATGGAGGGATGGCGGCGCGACATGGTCTGGGAAGACACCGATCTGCCCTGGATACGAACCTCTCCCAATATCCCTTGGGCCACCTCACCGCTCTACTATGTGGTGACAGGATTCCTGGGAGATCTCGGCGCCGATTCTGGAGTCGGCTGGACTACCGCTCCGTTCCAATATGTAGCCGGCCGAGACCTGGATGCTTTTTCGCTCGCCCAGGAAATCAACCGGATCGGCTACACCGGAGTTCAGGCTCTCCCGGTAGGAGGAGAACACGGCGGGGCGGCGGTGCGCCTGGAGATCAGCCCGAGGACCAGCGTCAATCTAACCGCCTTGGGCATCTATCTGGCCTCCCGAGCGAATCAGGCCTCGCATCCCTCGCTTTTGCGTACGGCGTCGGCGAACGGCAAGGAGATGCTCTGCAAGCTCTACGGGAATTCTTCCATCTTAACCATCTTGACCCGCCATCAGAGTGTAGGAGCAATTGCCGCGCAATGGCACGCTTCTGAACAGGCTTTTGCTCAAGCTCGGAGGCCCTATCTCCTCTACGGAGAGGCGCAAGCGATCCCAAGGGAGATTCACTACCCGCGCGCGAGGCCGGTTTACCCGCGCGCGAGGCCGGTATCCCAGGAAGACCAGTAGCCGAGCGTACGGAAAGCCTCCCGGGCGAAATCAGGCCGACTACTGGAGAAGGGAGAGAAACTTCCCTTTGCTTATCCGAAAACAGCGTCTCCCCTTCCGTATCGCTTTCTTCTGGTACCGGGCAGTCCAGTCGTCCACGAGGGAAACAAGCTTCCGTTCCGTCGGGACCGCTCGCCTCTCGATCCGGGCTTTCAAAACGTGCAGATCGTGCAGCCGCCCCAGAAGACTACCGAGCCGGAGGAACTTCGTTTCCAAGCGGGCAAGCGTCCTTCGGGAAGAAGGGCAAAACATCGCCGTCTGGTAGCCAAGCCGCTTGACCCGCTTCCTCCACTGGTGGAAGGCTTCCGGGCTCCCTTCGCGAAGCGCTTCGCGCAATCCTCGGCGACTTTTCCCGTACTCCTTTTTCAGCAACTCCTCCAGCTTTCCCTCTTGCGCCGGATGCTCGTCAAGCAGCGCAAAAAGCCGCAGCCGCCGGGCCTCGATGCCCTTTCTTGCCTGCACCAGCTTCCGCCGATCCAAAGCCCCGGCCGCTGGTTCCGGGCAATGAACCAGCGCTGCCCTCACCCTCTTCCGCCAGATCTCCTTGTCTCCCTTTGCCGCTAACCACTGAAGGATCTGGCGGCAAATTTCCTCGTCTCGGGCCCTGCCGAGATTCCCCGCGATACGCTTGATCCGCTTCTCCTCGAGCGGAACGAGTTTTCCCGGAACGCTTCCCCGCAGGAGCCGGAGATAGGCGCGCAGCTTCTTGGCGAGCACGCGAATCTGATGGACCTCCTCCGCCAAACTCAGGCTCTTCTCCGACCTCGTCTGCCTTCGTATCGCAACCTTCCACCGAGCAGCGGACCCGCTACCTTTCGTCACTCCTCTTCCTCTGGGCCTGCTGGTCGGCTTTCTCATGCTTCCGTCGAAGGGCATTGACACGAACCGATTCCGCTCCTAATCTTTTCTCACGATGCCCAGGGAACAAGTTATTTTGGAGTGCACGGAGGCCAAGGCGGAAAAAAAGCCGGCGTCACGATACTTCGGCACCAGGAATAAGAAACTCAAGCCAGGCCGCGTAGAGCTTCGCAAGTATAACCCCTACTTGCGTCGGCATACCCTCCATCGGGAGATCAAATAGTTCTCCGTCCGATGCGGATATCCGCATCGCGCCTGGTGAAGAATTAGAGCGCTCGTTTCCCCAACAACAGTTGGCGAGCCAGTTCCCAGTCCTCGGGGCGGGTCATCTTCCCGTTAAAGCCGCTATAGGAGACCAAGCGGACTGGATGTCCGATGGCTTCCACCGCGGCTGCGTCATCCGTGACGCTCTTTCCTTTTTCTCGCAAGTTCCGGTAAGCTTCCAGCAGAAGCTCCCGACGGAAAATCTGAGGTGTCTGTACATTCCAGACCTTCCGGCGGTCGAGCGTCGCCACCACATTCCCTTGCTCATCCACCTCCTTCACGGTGTCTGCACTCGGGTTCCCGCAAGCCGCCGCCCCCTCCCGCTGAGCAACCTGGAAGATGGCTTCTATCAGTTCTCCTGTCACGAAGGGCCGAGCCGCGTCATGAACCAGAGCGAAATGCGATCGCGGATCCGCGACTCGCAGCCCGGATTCGACCGAGTCCTGCCGTTCGGCTCCTCCTTCGACAACCTCCACCGGCACGGGAAGCGCAAGCGGAGCAATCAGTCGGGCAGCTTCTTCCCGCCTCTCCCGGGCCACCACGACCACGATTTCGAAGATGCGCGGGAATGCGGAAAGCCTTTCCAAGCAGAGCTCGAGCGCGCTTCGCGTCGTCAAGGGACGAAAGATCTTGTCGAAGCCCATCCTTCGGCTCTGTCCCGCTGCGACAAGAATCGCACCGATGACTCTCCGTTCCCTTCCGATCGACTCAGACTCCGGCGTATGCTTCACCTGCATGTCTCACAAGCCTCCGGTACGAACTTTGTGACATAGGCAGGTCACGGGTGCTTCGGAGGAGCGGCCGCTCTCTGCAACGTTCGTTCCGCACTGACCGGACGTGCCTGCTGAGTCGTCAATGGCTTTCCGTCCTCCTGCCGAGCCGCCACATCCGAGTAAAAGAGAACCCCTTTCCGCCGCAAATTATAGATAAAGTCTCGAAGATCGCTTGCCAGCGCCGGATCATTCAAGAGGCGGGAAATCGGTCCCCGGCCGTATTGCGCTTCCTCGAGAATGCGATCCGTTCGCGCCAGCACGCTTTGGAGATCCTTGATCGTCGCCCGAATCTCGGCCGCCACGTCCGCCGTAAGAACCTCCTCATTCACCCGTCCGACCAAGGTACCGACTTCGTCGGCCACCTTACCCGCCGACTCCGCCACGGGCCGGAACTCTCCGGCCAGGTCAACGATCGTCTGCTGACGGGTTCCACGGACATGATCGCCCTCTTTGAGGAAAGGCGCCGACGACCCCCTCGGCGTGATCTCGATCGTCTTGTCGCCGAGCATGCCGACATCGACGATCTGAAAGAGAGCGTCTTTCCGGATCTTCGCATCCGCGTACAGCTTAAGCTGCACTTCCACCGCCCTCCCCTCCCGAATCGGATACGGGCTTCCGGCCACCCGGCCAACGGGGGCGCCCGCAAATTGAACGGGCGCGCCCCTCACGATCCCATAGGCATTCGGGAACTCCACGCTGATCTCATAAGTCGGCCGAAATTTTTCGCCATACCGTCCAAGCAGGACAACGAGAGCACCGAGCACGGCCAAGCCCGTGAGAAGAAAAACGCCCACCTGAAACTCCGCATGTTTCGTCGCCATAGCTCAACCCGCTCCAACGGTCGGTTCCTCGATCAACCCATGAACAAACGCCTTCACCACGGGATCTTCCGACGAGAGGAACTCCTCCGCGCAGCCCGCGTGATAAATCCGCCCCGCGTGGAGGAAAGCGACCTGCTGCGCAATCTGCTCCACGCTGCGCATGTCGTGCGTCACCACGATGGTCGTCGCCCCAAATTCCTCGTTCAAGCATCGAATCAGATCCGTGATCTCCGTAGAGCCGATCGGATCCAGTCCCGCAGTCGGCTCATCGTAGAAAATCAGCTTCGGCCGAGAAATGATCGCGCGCGCGAGCGCCACCCTCTTCCGCATCCCTCCGCTGAGTTCCGCAGGCATCTTCTTCTCATGTCCTTTGAGAAAGAGCCGCTCCAGAATGCGCGAAACTTTCTCACGGATCTCGCTTTCGGGCCTTCGCCTCTCCCGCAGCGCGAAGGCCACATTATCCTCGACGTTCATGAAGTCGAACAGGGCACCGTTCTGGAAAACCATTCCCATCTCGCGCCGAAGCGGCGCAAGCTCCCGGTCCCGCAAGGGGACCAGATTGGTCTCTCCATACCAAATTTCCCCCGAATCCGGCTTGATTAGACCCAGAATCAATCGGAGAAGGACACTCTTCCCGGCTCCGCTGCGCCCCACGACGCAAAGACGTTCCTTTGGCGCGACTTCCAGGTTTACCCCTTCCAACACCTGCTGCGTCCCGAGGGTTTTGGTCACTTCCACGAGTCGGAGCACCATCACGACGCCAAAATGAGGTTCATGAGGAAACTAAAAAAGAAGTTGGAAATCAACACGGTGATCGAAGAAAAGACCATCGCCTCCGTTGCCGCGATACCGACTCCCTCCGCGCTCAGGCGACAGCGAAGGCCTCGGTGGCAGCTGATCAGCACGATAATCGCGGCGAAAAATAGGGCTTTGATTTCACCCATCCAGATATCTTTCGCTCCCGTGAACTTCACTGTATTGTCCCAATAGAAGGTCGGGTCCACGCCCAGCAGCAGAGTGGAAACGAGGTAGCCCAACAAGATGCCCGTTCCGCTCGTCAATGCGACCAGGAAGGGCATGGAGACCAACAGGCCCAGGAACCGCGGCACGATCAAATATTGGGTTGGGTCGACCGCGAGGGCGCGCAGTGCGTCGATCTGCTCGGTGACCCGCATCGTGGAGAGTTCGGCCGCCATCGCGGAGCCCACCCGGCCGGAAATCATGAGGGCACAAAGCACTGGCCCCAACTCCCGAAGCATGGAAATCGCAACAACCGGGCCCGTGGCCGAGGACATCCCGAACTTTCCGAATCGGAACTGCGTCTGAGCCGCGAAGACCGCTCCGGTAAAGGCTCCAGTGATCAGAACGACTCCCTGGGAGCGCATTCCAATTCGAATAATCTGATCTAAAAAAAGTTCCCAACGGAGTCGGTAGCGGAAGATGCTGTAGACGACATCCGCAAATAAAAAGTAGATGGCGCCGGCGGCTTCCAGCAGCCCGCTCCATCCGCTTACGAAATGCCGAAGCAACTTCACGCCGATCTGATTTTAGAGGCACAGGGAGAATCCACGACGCCCGGAGCCGACAGCCCTCATAAAAACCAATGGCTCCGCCAACAAGCAAACCTTTTCAGCAATGGGGCCCCCTCCGCCAATCCCGCAGCGGCCATCCGTCGGATGCAGTCGATTTTCACCAGGCTCTCCCCCCAAAAGAATACGGATGCCGCCGGGCGGCTTTTCTGCTATCGATGCATGATCCCATGCGGATTCAGAAGAATGTTCCGCTCGCTCCGTTGACGACACTCGGCGTCGGAGGGGATGCCCGTTACTTTGTGGAGGCCAGAACGGAAGCGGAAACGCACGAGGCGCTCTGCTGGGCTTTGGAGCGCAACCTCCCTCTCTTCGTCCTTGGAGGCGGAAGCAACGTCGTGATCGCGGATCGGGGATTTCCCGGTCTTGTCCTCCGGATGGCGATCGGCGGCGCGGCAGGCGGACGGGAGAACGGAAATCGCCTCTTTTGGGTAGGCGCGGGCGAGCCGTGGGACCCCTTCGTCTTGCGAACCGTCGCCGAGGGCATGGCCGACCTGGTGCTCTTAAGCGGAATCCCCGGAACGGTCGGAGGCACCCCGATCCAAAACGTCGGAGCCTATGGAGCGGAAGTGGCGACCTCCATCCGGACGGTCCGCGTCCTGGATCGGCGCGACGGCCGTGTCGTGGAGCTTCCCGCCGCAGCCTGTTCTTTCGGCTACCGCAGGAGCATTTTCAATACAGAGGAGAAAGGGCGCTATCTGGTTCTAGCCGTCTGCTATTCCCTTTTGGAAGAGGGGAACCCCGAGTTCCGCCACCCCGATCTCCGCTCCTTCTTTTCCAAGAAAGATGCTCCGCCTTCTCTCAAGGAGATTCGCGAGGCGGTTTTGCAGATTCGCCGATCGAAGGCGATGGTCATGGCCGCAGACGAGGAGGACGCCCGGAGCGTCGGTTCCTTCTTCAAAAACCCCATTCTCGAATCCGCTGCTTTTGCGGAGTTGCAGAGTCGGGCGGAAAAGCGGGGACTAACCCCTCCCTCCTATCCCACAAGCGATGGGAAGCAAAAAGTCCCGGCAGCCTGGCTCGTGGAAAACGCGGGATTTCCAAAAGGCTTTCATCGAGCAGCCGTCGGCATCTCAAGGCGGCATGCGCTGGCGATCGTCAACCGAGGAGGAGCGACGGCGGCGGACGTCATCGCCTTCATGGGAGAAATCCAGGATGCCGTCGAGACGCTCTTTGCCGTCCGAATCGAGCCGGAACCCGTTTTCGTCGGCTTCGAAAGCGGATAGCCTGCATATCTCACAAGGTTGCCGCGGATCCAGCGGCTTTTTCGATGCAAAAGCCTCGCTAGGACAGCATTTCCATTCAGGAACCAGCGGGATAAGAGATTGCGGCCTGCGAGCTTCGTTTGCCAGTTCTCTCGCAGAAATCCAATAGATTCATCTTCCGTCTTCTCCAGCCCTCTTTCCGTGCCCTGGGATGATTCGTATTGCCCTATCGATATCGCGCTTCTCGGCGGCATCGACTTTTTCTTCATCCGCCTCTTCGAGGAACTCCGCGTAGGCCGGCGGGGGCTTCCGAGACCGCCGATAGAGCGTCCCGATCAGCAGCGCCACTCCTCCCAGCGGAATCAACGCGGTCGCCACCAGCGTCCAAGCTGCAGCGTCTCCGGGCTCATGCCCAAGCGCAGGGACATTCAGCGCCGACCAATAGAAGGCATGCCCAATCGCGAGGAACCCAAGCACCCCGAGGAAGAGGAGACCTCCGCCCACGGACAGGAGCTTGTTGATTCGCGATTTCATTCGATGAGTCCCAATCGGCGAGTCTTTCGCAGGAACCAAGCCCCGTAAACGATTACCAAGAGCGCGGCCGCAAAAGAGCCCCCGCCCAACCAGAAAAGCAATCCCCCTTGATGATCGTAGTAACCTTTCAGCAACCAACCTCCCAGCCCGAGAAAAAGACAGGTAACGACGGTCACGAAGACGAGATGAAACTGTCGCAACGACATCATCAACCTACTTTACGGAGCTGAGTTGATCCATATAGCACCAGAGGAACGCCACAAGTAACACCACCATCGAATCAAGCGCAATGCCCACGAGGTAATGGACGGTCTTCTTTTCCGAAAAAAAGTACATCAGGATTCCCAAGGCCACGATCGCCTGCGTTCCGGCGACGAGTAGCCCGATCCCGATGTTTCCTCCGTCAAAAGCGGCCCGAGAGATCCATGCGATTGGCCAGATGCTCCGCGTTGGTTCGGTAGAGCTTGGCACCCAGCCTCCAGAAGAAGCCGAGCACCAACGATCCTTCCAGGATATGGAGGCCATGAAGCCCCGTCATCGTAAAATAGGTCGCGAGGTAGATGCTGTACCGCGGCGTGAAATTCGACCACCATTGGATATCCCTCTTTGGGATTTCTAGCACCTTTTCCTCGCCCGCAACTGGGCAGAGGAAAACCATCTCTTGATCGTTTTCCCTTATGCAGAGGACAGTTTTGGTTCCGCGACTCTGCTTTCCTCCCGCTCCCACTGCGGCAGAAAATCACGAGAGGCTCCAGGAACGCTATATTCGTAGGCATCACGATAGACCTCCACGGGATGGAGGAAGTTCCCGTGTCCCGGAGGAGTGGGGGTGGCCCACTCAAGAGTAGTCGCTTGCCACGGATTATCCGATTCGACCTTCTTGCCTCGCCATATGCTCCAAAAGAAATTGATGATAAATGGAATCTGTCCAATCGCAAGAATCCAGGCCGAGATGGACATCACATGGTTGAGCCAGAGCACGGGCTGCGCCATCTGCCAACCGGCTCCTCCATCGAACCAGCGACGATGCACTCCGGTGTACCCTTGGATGAGCATGGGGAAGAAGATCCCGTTGAAGAAGATGATCGTCATCCAGAAATGCACCTTTCCCCAAAACTCGTTCAGCATCCGCCCGGTTGCCTTGGGGAACCAGTAGTACATCCCGGCAAAAAGCCCCATGAGCGCGGCTGGGGCCATCATGTAGTGGAAGTGGCCGATCACATAGTAGGTGTCATGGAGCACCATGTCCGAAGCGGTATACCCGAGTGGCAGGCCGGTCAGGCCGCCGATTCCGAACATCGGCAGCCAGGCAAGGGCGAAGAGCATGGGAACCGAAAAGCGGATCGATCCCCCCCACAAAGAAAGAAGGAGTACCGTTCCCAGAATAATCGACGGAATCGAAATCATTATGGTGAAAACCTGAAAGAAGATGCTGACGCTCTGTCCCATGCCGGTCATGTACATGTGATGGGCCCAGACAAGCAGCGAAATGAAGCCGATCGCGAGCATCGAGTAGACGAACGTCTTGTAGCTCCACAAGGGCTTCCGCGTGTTGTTCGCGAACACCTCACCCACGATCCCCATGGACGGCAGAATCGTCACATAGACCTCGGGATGACCGAGAAACCAGAAAAGATGCTGCCAGAGTAGGGCCGAGCCGCCTCCGCTCGCCGGCCAGGGGCGGCCTCCGACGACAAGACCGTCAGGCGAGAAGAAACTGGTTCCGAAAAGCCGGTCCATCAGCTGCATGATCGCGGCCGATTCGAGCGGCGGAAAGGCTAGGAGCAAGAGAAAAGCCGTGACCAGCTCCGCCCAGACAAAGACGGGCAGTCGCATCCACCCTAGGCCGGGGGCACGAAGCTGAATGATCGTGGCAATGATATTGATCGAGCCGAGAAGTGATCCGGTAATGTTGAAGACCATGCCGATCAGCCAAAGAGTCTGCCCGTTGAGAATCGGTTCGAAGCCCATTCCCGTGTCGGCGATATCGGCCAGGGGAGGATAGGAGGTCCAACCCGACTTCGCCGCTCCGCCGGGAACCAGGAAGCCCACGAGCATGATCACCACACCCACGAAGAAGCTCCAAAAGCTCGCCATGTTGAGGCGGGGAAAGGCCATGTCCGGCGCGCCAAGCTGCAAGGGGACGATGAAGTTGCCGAAGCCGGCGAAGAGCGCGGGAACGACCGCCATGAAGATCATCATCGTTCCATGCATGGCGCCGAAGGAGTTGTAGAGATTCGGGGTCATCACGCCACCGGGAGCCATGTTGGCGCCGAAGACCGCGGTCAAGAGCGGACCAATCACCGGCACGGGCTTCCCAGGGTAGGAGAGCTGCCAGCGCATCACCACCATCAGACCAAAGGCGAAGAGGGTGACGAACAAGGCGGTGATCATATACTGGATGCCGATCACCTTGTGATCGGTGGAAAACACATATCGCCTCCACCACGAAAGTTCGATCTGGTGCTCGTGATGGCCAGACTCCCGCGTGGTGACCGTGCTTCCGACGCCTTGCGACCCTCCCATCGGATTTCCGTGCTCGTTCTTTTCCTGCGGCATCTCGGCTCCTTTCTTAAGGGTGTTTAGTGTTTAGACCGCTACATCCTCCCCTTCCCACCTTACGGAACAATCAACCCCATCTCTTATGAACGCAAGCAGGGCGAAAGGTAAAAAGGCCGCAAAAGCGCACAGCAAAGAGCGCCTTTCCCTGGTATAAGCGAGCTAACAAGACGCAATCTGCCCTTTGGGGGTAAGCAGCAAAAAGCAGCGACTTTGTACGATCAACTTGAGCCGCTCCACCCGCTGTACGGCGCTCCATCTAATCCCACTGGTCCCGATCGTTGAGCGCGTTCAAGAGAACTGGCAATCGAAGCTCGCAGGCCGCAATCTTCGTGTCTAGCCATTCTTTCCCTCCCTGACGCAGAATCGCTTATCCGTTCATAAAAAAAGCCGCTGACCGTGAATCAGCGAGGCAACGGATCCAGCTTGTAATCGTCACAGGGATGAGGTAGTCGGTTTCTCATGCACCCTCTTCCCCACCGCTACGACGTGGTCGCGCGGGGAGGCCCTACCGGCAATCTGTCGGTCGAGGCGGCGAATCTTCCGTCCTTGGCTGTGACAGCTCCGGCTCAGTTCGGCGGACCCGGCAACGTCTGGTCTCCTGAGGATCTGCTGGTAGCTTCAGTGGCGAGCTGCTTCATCCTCACTTTTGACACTCTTGCCGAACTCTCTCACTTGCCGTGGATCGAGATCGTCTGCCCGACCGAAGCCACCCTCGAAATGGCCGATGGGAAGCGACGCTTTACGCGCTTCTTTTTGCGCCCTACCCTGAAGCTGCCCAAAGGAGCCAACCCCCAAAAGGCCGAGCATCTCTTGCATCAAGCGGAGGAGCGGTGCCTGATCACCGCATCGCTCTCGAGCAGCGTCAACCTCTCCGCTTCCATCGAATTTGCAGACGGGCCGACCCGCTAAAAGCGGGCCGACGTCCCTCATCCGTGGCAGCCGCAGCCGCCATGTCCGCAACCACACGAGCTGGGCGGAGGGGCTGAAACTCCCTTTCGAGCCGTCTGAATCCCGACGCCTGCCGAGATGATGCGGCGCAGCGGCTCTCCATTTTCGGGATGATGGGTGAGAGCCGGTGCCCCCATCGGCTGCCGGATCTCGTAGACCTTCGGCTCATCGCCCTTTTCAGTAGGAACTGTTTCGTAAAGATAGGTAATCATACAGACCAACTCCAATGCCAATAGTCTGCCGCAAAACGGTCGGCGCCGCAAGTCGACGATCCGGCCAAGCCGGCTCTTTTTCGATCCTCGAAGGTGGCACACAAGCTGCTTGTTTGAAGGAAGCATGCGGGATCAGCTTGCGGCACCGGACCCGGTCCTTTCCTTCGGACTTTTCCAGAAAGTCGAAGCGGTCATTCCGCGTTTTTGTCTCGGCGACCTCCGTGAAGCGCTGGCCAGCCGCGGCATACACCATGCCCTGATCAGCCGCGTGAAGGGATTGGAAAAGGCGACGGCGGGGGCGGAACGCTATTTCGGTAATGACTATCTCCCGGAGTTCTTGCCTCGAACGAAGATCGAACTGATCCTCCCGGTCGAGATCGTGCCCGCAGCAGTAAAAACGATTCTCCGGAAAGCGCGCATCCACGAGGCACAGGACCGGATTTTGCTGAGTCCCATCCTGCGTGTGATTTCGATCAACCCGCCCCACGAAGCGTTGAGAGAGAAGGCGGCTTCCTCCGAGGAACAGGCTGGGAAACGCGCGAAGACCGCACAAGCCCTAGCCTGAACGTCTGAGACACGCTAAGATAAAGGAGGAAGCAGTTGATCCAAGATCGGCTCCGCCGCTTCCGCCCCTAGTTCGCAAGCCGCCGCTTCCACGGTCGTTACCACGATGCGGTCTTGCCGCATCTCCTCTAAAGCGACTTCATGATCGACGGCGTTGCGGGAGCCAACGGCGTCGGCCAACAGATAAACCGCACGCCCCCTCTCCCGAAGATCATAGACCGTCTGCCGAACGGCTGCATGGGTCTCCATTCCCGCGATGAGCAGATACTGTGGCAGTTCTTTGGGCAACACCGCTCCCGCCGAGAGGGAATTTCGGGCATACCGTCCCGCCTCATCTCCGGCACTACGGAGAAGCGATGAAGAAATGGGTCCAAGTTTCTGCGGAGCCAGTTCTGTGAAATGAACCGGAAGCGAAAAGAGTCTTCCGATTTCCAGAAGACGGTCGATCTTCGAAAGAATCGCCCCGGCACCGGCCACGGCTGCGGCCAGCCGTTCTTGAACGTCCACAACAACAATAGCGGCCTTTCGGCCATCGATCCGCCAACTCATGGCTTCTCCTTCCGACCCGCTTGGTCTCGTGTTAAACTCTCGTTCTCTCCCGCTTGGCCGCTCGCTCCGTCGGCTCTTCCCGAGAGCCCGGGAGCAATTTCTCCTTCGTCGATCCCTTCTCCCCGCACCAGATCCTCATAGCTCTCCCGAAGGCGGATGAGGCGGTGATTCGCCCCGTCGACCAGGACCTCGGCAGGTCTCGGTCGTGAGTTATACTGAGAGGCCATCGAGAAGCCATAGGCGCCGGTACTGAAAATCGCCAGCAAATCTCCCGATTCTACCGGAGCCATCCGCCGCGAGGCGGCGAAGCAGTCGCCCGACTCACAGACGGGACCGACGACGTCCGCTTCCACCCATTCCCCGCTTCGGCGGGCAACAGGCACGATTTGATGAAACGATCCATAAAGGGCCGGCCGGACGAGATCGTTCATCCCCGCGTCGACGATCACAAATTTCTTCTGCGGTCGATTCTTCCGATAGAGGACCCTTGTAAGAAGAATTCCCGCATTTCCGACGAGCAGCCGTCCCGGCTCCACGATAATGCGAAGCTTGAGCGGCCCGAGCAAGGGAAGCAGCCGCTCTGCATAGTGCGCTGGCGTCGCCCATTGAGCCTTGCTCTCCCACCAGCCGGGGTCACCGCTCTGTAAAGCCTCTTCATAGGCGATCCCCAGCCCACCTCCAATGTCGAAGAACTCTGCGCCGAACCGATCGCGCGCGATCTCGACCAAAGGAATCACTCGACGGACGGCTTCTTCGAAGGGCTCCACGTCACGAATCTGCGAGCCGATATGGAACTGAATGCCACGCAGGGACACGTGCGAGAAGTGCGGAAGCTGCCGATAAAGACCTTCGATCTCCTCCGGAGAGATGCCGAACTTGCTCTCCGCCACGCCCGTCTTCACCTTGGCGTGGGTTCTCGCGCCGACATCGGGATTTACGCGAAGAGCCACCGGCGCTCGTTTCCCCAAGCGAGCAGCCACGCGGTCGATGACCTCCAACTCCTCCCGGCTTTCCACCACGAAGCTGTAAATGCCGGCTTCCAAGGCTTCCTTGATCTCCTGGGCCGTCTTGCCCACACCGGCGAACGTCGATCGGGCAGGATCGCCGCCCGCACGGAGAATTCGATAGAGCTCCCCGCCGCTCACCAGATCGAAGCCGGAGCCACGGGAGGCAAGCAGGCGAAGCAGAGCCAAGTTGGAATTTGCTTTTACCGCATAGCAGATCAGCGGGTTCAACGCTCGAAGAGAGGAGAGCAGCCGTTCGTAATGATCGACGATCGTGCCGGCCGAATAGACATACAACGGGGTTCCATACCTTTCGGCCAAGCCGGCGGCATCGGTCTCTTCGACAAAAAGGGCCTCCCCTTGGTAGCGAAAGCGGTGCATTAGCCTACCACTGAAGAAGCGCCCCGTGCTGGTATTCGGTCACGCGCGTCTCGAAGAAGTTCTTCTCCTTCAGGAGATCCATGGTTTCGCTCATCCAAGGAAAAGGATTGCGCGATCCGTACCGCGCTTTCAAGCCGATCCGCTCCAATCTCCGATCGCCCACGTACTGAACGTAATCCCGAAAAACATCTGCGTTCAATCCGAGAATTCCCTTCGGCAAGCAGTCCTGCGCATAGAGGAATTCCATCTCCACGGCCTCTGCGATCATTGCGCTGATCTCCTCTTGAAACGCCGGTGTCCAAGCGCCGGGGTTCTCCTCCTTGATGCCGTTGATCAGGTCGATGCCAAAGTTCAAATGGATCGTCTCGTCCCGAAGAATGTACTGAAACTGCTCGCCGATTCCGGTCATCCGATTCTGTCGGTGGAACGAGAGGATCATAACGAAACCGCTGTAGAAGAAGATCCCCTCCATGATGACATAGAAGCCGACCAGATTTTTGAGAAACTGTTGAATGCCGGCCTCTGTCTCCGTCGTGAATCCTTCTCGAAGAATATCCGCAGTCAAGGTCATCTCAAAGGCATCCTTGCTCCGGATCGAGTTGACCTCATGATACATGTTGAATACTTCACGCTCATCAAGACCCAAGCTCTCGACGATGTACAAAAAGGCATGCGTATGCACCGCTTCCTCGAAAGCCTGGCGCAAGAGGTATTGTCGAGCCTCGGGATTCGTGATGTGCTTAAAGATCGCAAGCACGATATTGTTGCCAACAAGACTCTCCCCGGTGGCAAAGAATCCGAGATTCCTCAGAATGACCCGGCGCTCTCCGGGGCTCAGGGTGTCGGATTTCCAAAGCTCGATATCTCTTTGCATCGGAACTTCGGAGGGAAGCCAGTTGTTCGCGCACCCGTTGAGGTAATGTTCCCATGCCCACTTATACTTCAAGGGCATAAGCTGATTCACGTCCACGGTCCGGCAGTTGATCAGCCGCTTGTCTTCCGCGTTGATCCTCTTGGTGAGGTCGTGGCGTTGGAATCCGGTCTCCGAGCTGTTACAACAAGACATGGTCTCTCCTTTGCTCTGTTTTTCTCTGTGGATTTAGCCTGCGTTTCTCACAAGCGTTCTCCTGCAGCTTACAAATCGACGAGGAGTCCCGTTGCGCGTTCCCTCGACTTGACGCTGCCGCCCGCGCCCGCTTTGCTCGCCGGTCACTGGCAGCTCTCGCATTCCGGGTTGTCCAGAGAGCAGCTCCGTCCATTCTGCTCCTCCGGCCGATCGACGTGCACACGGGAGGAGGGACTGACGCTTTTCATCCAGCGTGGCTGCAGGCCTCTCGCGTTGATATCCAAGGTCGATTTCTCGACGGAAGTTGCCGCCACGGCTCGCAAGTAGTAGGTCGTTTTGAGCCCCTTCCGCCAAGCCAAGAAATACATATCGGAGAGCTTCTTCCCATTCGGTTCCGCAAGATAGAGATTGAGCGATTGCGCCATGTCGATCCACTTCTGTCTTCGACTCGCAGACTCGATCAGCCACCTCGGATCGACCTCGAAAGCGCTGAGGTATCGCTCCCTGATCTCCTGAGGAATCCGTTCAATGGAAAAAACCGAGCCGTCGTAGAACTTGAGATCGTCCACCATCTCCTGATCCCAGAGGCCGGCCTGCCTCAAATCCTCTACCAGGTAGCTGTTGATCGTCGTAAAGTCGCCCGACAGATTCGATTTTACGAACAGATTTTTGTAGGTCGGTTCGATCGATGGGGAGACCCCGCTGATGTTCGAGATCGTGGCGGTAGGGGCAATGGCCAGCAGATTGCTGTTCCGGAGTCCGTGCTTCCGAATCGCCTTTCGAACCTCCTCCCAGTCTTTCCGGATCGTTCGGTCCACATCGAGATTCCCGCCGCGCTCCTCCTCCAGCAAGGAGAGCGTGTCGATCGGTAAGAGACCTCGATCCCATTTGGAACCGGGGAAGGTAGAGTAGGCGCCTCGCTCTCTTGCCAGGTCGGCCGAGGCAAGAAGCGCATGGTAGGCGATGATCTCCATCGTCCGGTCCGCAAATTCCACCGCCTCCGCGCTTGCGTAGGATATCTTCAAACGGTAGAGCGCGTCTTGGAAGCCCATCAGCCCGAGGCCGACCGGACGATGGCGCAGATTGGCGTTTTTTGCCGCCGGCGTCGGGTAGAAATTAATATCAATCACGTTGTCCAGCATGCGGACAGCGACCCGGATCGTCTCCGCCAGCTCTTCCTCATCGATTGCTCCGTCCTTCACGTGGGCGGCAAGATTAATGGAGCCCAAGTTACAGACCGCAGTCTCGTCGGAAGACGTATTTAACGTGATTTCGGTGCAGAGGTTGGAGTTGTGAATGACGCCGACATGATCTTGAGGAGACCGGAGATTGGATGGATCCTTGAAGGTAATCCAGGGATGGCCGGTCTCGAAAAGCATCGTCAGCATCTTTCGCCAAAGGGTCGATGCTGCCACGCGCCGGAAATTCCGAATCTCCCCCCGGTCCGCCTTCTCCTCGTATTCGCAATAACGTCGCTCGAACGCCTTACCGTAAAGATCGTGGAGATCCGGCACGTCGCTCGGGCTGAAAAGTGTCCAATTTCCTCCTTCCATGACCCGCTTCATAAACAGGTCGGGAATCCAGTTGGCCGTATTCATGTCGGGAGTCCGCCGCCGCTCGTCTCCCGTGTTTCTGCGGAGTTCCAGGAAATCCTCGATGTCGAGGTGCCAAGTCTCCAGGTAGGCGCAGACGGCTCCTTTCCGCTTCCCCCCTTGGTTGACGGCAACGGCGGTGTCATTCGCCACTTTCAAAAAGGGGATGACCCCTTGACTCCGACCGTTCGTCCCCCGGATCAAAGAGCCGGTAGCCCGGACGCTGGTCCAGTCGTTTCCCAAGCCGCCGGCCCACTTGGAAAGCCGAGCGTTGTCGGAGATCACCTGGAAGATTCCGTCAAGATCATCTGAAACGGTGAGCAGATAGCAGGAGGAGAGCTGAGGATGCAGGGTTCCCGAATTAAAAAGAGTCGGTGTCGAGGAGAGAAACGAAAAGGACGAGAGCCGTTCATAAAACTCGATCGCATGAGCCTCGCGGTTCTCTCTCTCCGCCAGCGCTAATCCCATCGCCACACGCATCCAAAAATATTGAGGCGTTTCGATTCTTCTCTCCTCGTGATGAAGCAGATAACGATCGTAGACGGTCTGAAGCCCCATGTACGTGAAGTCGCGATCCCTCTCCATTCGGAGGGATCCTGCCAATCTTTCGAGATCGTAGCTCAGCAGCTCGGGCGAGAGCCGGCCGACATCCACCCCGTGTCGAATGGAAATCGGGAAGAAGTTCCGATGTACAGCCTGGAGCTCCTCTCGACCACGCATCTCGGGCAGTGTCTCCCGATAGAGCTTTGCCAGAAGAATCCGCGCTGCGACATAGGTGTATGCGGGCTCCTCCTCCACCCGCGAACGGGCGGCGAGAATCATCGCCTGGTCGATTTCATCCTCGCTGACCCCATCATAGAGGCTCCGCAGGGTCTCTTCAGCCAATCGCTTCCATGAGCACCTCTCCTCGAGACCCCGGCAGGCCTCCTCGAGTTCCCGCCCAAGCCCTTCCGGATCCAAAGGAACCCGCTCCCCGCATCGAAGGACGAAAGACAACGGGGATGCTACCGATTGCGTCGCTGCCCGCAAAGTCCGAGCCCGGCGTCGCTCCGCCCGGTAAAGGATGTAGCGGCGGGCCACCGAGTGGTATCCCTCTTCCATGAGAGCGGTTTCCACCCAGTCTTGAATCCGCTCGACTTCGAGTGCCTCTCCGGCAACTGCTGCGTTGACAGCGCGCCCCACCACTGCCCGCGTGACCTCCACGACCGCCGACTTCAGTTCTTCCGCAACGGCCTGTTCCGGAGGCACCCCGTGCTCAGCTCGAAAGGCACGTTCCACCGCCCAGGAGATCCGCTTCGGTTCGAACGCAGCAACCATCCCATTCCGCTTCTGAACCGTAAATGTCCTGGCAGACAGCGGCTCTATGCCGGCCAACTCCAACTGTCGAGCATCTTCCAGCGAAATCATGGCCCTCTCCTGTGGTTCTAGATATTGTGCGCGTGGTCAGACCAACCACAATTTATTGTACAATTGAGCCGACTCCCCCCCGATCCCGTCAATCTCTTTCGCAACGATTCCACGCGCTTCAGGGTTGAAAATATATACGCCTGTATTACGCTAAAGGCCTTCCTTCGACAAGTTCGATCTTATGGCCGGCGTACACAAAGGGAAAGGCCGCCGGGTTCGACCAGCGGCCTTTCCTCCGACATGCTCTGGCGAATTGGGCTACACGGCGTAGCCTTCTTCTCCATGCTGAGCCGTGTCCAGCCCCTGAGTTTCCACCTCGGCCGGCACGCGTAAGGTGACGAAGAGGCGGACCAGCGAGGCCAAGACCACGGTCATGCCGACCGCCAGCCCGATCGTGATGGCGATGGCCTCGAGCTGCGCCCAGTAGAGCGTATGGTGGCTCACCAGGGCGGCCAGCCCGTTCTTTCCTGCCACCGCCTCGTTGCTCAGATTTCCGTTGACCTTCGCCGTGGCGAATACACCTGTCAGCAGCGCTCCCAGCGTCCCCCCCACCCCGTGCACGCCAAAGGCGTCGAGTGCATCATCATACCCCAAGGTCTTCTTCAGCTTGGAGCATGCCCAGTAGGGGACAACCGCCGCCAAGACCCCAATGAGAACGGCTCCCGTCGAATCGACGAATCCACAAGCTGGCGTAATGCAGACCAAGCCTGCAACGGCACCCGTGCTATACCCCAGCACACTTGGCTTTCCTTTCAGGGCGTATTCGAGCATCCCCCAGACAAAGGAGGCGACGGCGGTCGCCAGTGTCGTCGTGGTAAACGCATTGGCCGCGATTCCATCTGCCGCCCCAGCGCTTCCCGCGTTGAAACCGTACCAACCGATCCAGAGCATTGCCGCCCCGACCATGCAAAGGACCATGCTATGCGGCAGGATCGGCTCCTTGCCGTACCCGATCCTTCTACCGAGCAAAAGACAGAGGATCAAGCCCGACCAGCCGGACGACATATGAACTACGGTCCCTCCCGCAAAATCGATCGCCGGGATTCGAGCCGCTGGGTTAAAGACCCCGTTCATGAGCCCCGTAGCCCCCCAGACCATGTGCGCGAGTGGAAAATAGACACAGAGCATCCAGAGGCCGATGAAGAGCAGCAGGGCACCGTAATTCATCCTTTCCGCAATCGCGCCGAGAATCAGAGCCGGAGTGATGATGGCAAACATGAGCTGGAACATGCAGTAGACGCTCTGCGAAACCCAAAATGCGTAGGATGTGTTCGGAGCAGCGTCCACTCCCTTGAGGAAAAAGAAGTCGGTGCCACCCAAAAACGGCCCCAGAGGCCCTGTGCCGAAATTCGTGCCGAACACGAGGCTGTAACCTACGGCCCACCAGAGAATCGTAACGAGCCCGGCGATGCCAAGGCACTGGGCGAGAACCGAGAGGACGTTGCGCGAGCGCACAAGGCCGCCGTAGAAGAGTGCAAGACCGGGAAGGGTCATGAAAAGCACCAACGCCGAGGAGGTCATTAACCAGGCGTTGTGGCCCGGTCCCGCGACACCGCTCACTTTGCTTCCGGAAGGATCCCCGTTCAGGATATAGGCTTCCAGCCCGGCAACCCGCTTGTCGACACTGGGTTCGTCCGCTGCCAAAAAGAGCGTCCCCCCCAAGCACTGCAGACCGAGCGCATTGCATTCTCTGGTGACCATCGTTGCTTTTGCTTCGGACTGGAGAAAAGCGCCCGCAGCCAGACAGACAACGAGCATGCGCAACCAACGTTCCAATCGATTTACAACCATTCTGATTCTCCTTTGCTTGTGGCAGCTACGCTTTGGCCAACGTGATCTCGGTCCCCGGACCGCACCCGCATTCGCTGGTCTGATTTCACGGATGGGGGGAAGTTCGGAAGCGAATCCACGGAATGACCGGCTCTCGCCCGATGAGAGAGATGGCTTCCCCTGCGCCACGGCAAAGGTATGTTTTCCTCCTTTCCATCCTCCCCACCCCGAATCGATCATCCGCTTTCCTCCTGCGGATCAATTGAAAGCAATCAGCGTGCCAGAAGAGATGCGATTTTCGACGGGATCGCGCGGGAAAGAACCAGCCGGCCGAGACGCCCGATTGAACAGGAAGGAAGAGCCTCCCTTGCCCTTGGGCGTGTTTTGAACAAAGCGCTTGCTAGGCAAGGGCGAAGTAACCTATGCTCAACCGTCGAACCCCCTTGTCAAGGGGGTAAAGACAAACCTTGTCAGAGGACTAAGCCGGAGGACTGAAAAGTATGCCACGCTATCTCATCGAACGAGAGATTCCTGGAGCCGGTAAGCTCACCCCTCGGGAACTCGCCGGAATTTCGGCAAAGTCTTGCTCGATTTTGGATGCGATGGGACCCCAAATCCAGTGGCTGCACAGCTACGTCACCGACGATAAAATCTATTGCGTCTACCTTGCTCCCAACGAACAGGCGGTTCGCGAGCATGCCCAGAAAGGCGGCTTTCCCGCCAATCGCATCTCGGAGATTCGGGATCTGATCAGCCCTTATTCCGCGCGCTCGGCTTAGGTGACTTGTGCCGAACCGAGGTCTGCCGCGTCTTGGTGTCCTTCGCGCCATGCGCGATTTGACGTGAAGGCGTGGCCTTGTTGACCGCCACCGGCGAAACCCGCACCTTGCCCTTCGGAATCGGCTCTTCTTCCCGCTTGGCCCCCATCACGGGCAGAATCGTAAGCCGAACTCCCTTCGTGGTATTCATCACGTGCGCCGAGGCAAAAGACGCCGGGATAACGATCAGGAAGGCAAGTGCCGCTGCTGCCAACTTTCTCATCTGCTCCCTCTAGGGCATTGTGCGCGGGGGCCGGGAAGAAGGCAAACGGGAATTACGACAAAGATCGCGCTAGCGATTTTGAGTCAAATCCCGCTCTAGAAACAGCCGCGACGGGATCGAAGTCGGCCGTTTGGATAAGGACTTGAAGAGAATTACTTGCGAGAGGTTACGGAATCGGTCTCGGTTTGGCGCCGATCGCCTTTTTTCCATCGGCTCCCTGCCACGGATCGAACCTTTACCCTCCCCTTCGGGGCAGCCACTTTGGCTATGTCCGCGGGTTTGTGTTTATCCTTCCCTCCATCGCGGGCCAGGGCCTGATCGGCGGACGCCGTTTTGGGGCCATCCGATGGGGACTGGTGGAGGATCGAAAGCCGCAGCCCTTTCGAGGTCTGGAGGACCCCCGCTAAAAGAGCAGGAGAGCAGGCAAGACTCAGGAGAAGAACTGCTATGGCAGCGGACCGCATCTGGTTCCTTCGGCCGAAGGATGGCAGACTATCTTACCGGATGGGAGGAGCGCAAGAATCAATCTGCTGCTTCTCCGCCGAGGACGGATTCTCGTTCGCATGGTCGCCCATTGCCTTCCCGATCCTTTTGCTTCAAGATTGCTCGCGCGATGTCCTCTCGGCGCCTCATCGCCCTCTCTTCACTGCTCTGTTTCGCTCCGTTCTGTACCTCCGCCATGAAAATCCTCTCTCCTTCCTTTTCCAATGGCCAGCCCTTGCCTCGCGAGTGCGGTTATCACTACGCCAACCGGAATCCGGAGCTTCTCTTCTCCGAAGTGCCTGCCCGTGCGCGCTCGCTGGCCCTGATCATGGATGATCCTGACGCCCCTAGTGGCACCTTCGTTCACTGGGTTGTCTGGAATCTTCCGCCGGCTACCGCAAAGCTCCTTCCCGGCAAGTTGCCGCCGGAAGCCTGCAAGGGCCGCAACCAGTTCGGAGATGACGGCTACGACGGGCCGGCACCCCCCAGTGGGGTCCACCGCTACTTCTTTCGACTGTTTGCCCTGGACACTCTGCTCACCTTGCCCACCGGCACAGGCCGTAAGGAGTTGGAAAAGGCAATGGCAGGACATGTGGTTGACGAGGCTGCGTTAATGGGCACCTACTCGTCGCACCGATGAGACTGGGCCGCCCGCTCCCCTCCCGGAGAATCGATCTCGTGATGAAGAGGCGTTTTCACTCCTGGAGTACGGCGTCCCGCTTCATCCTGGCCGCTTGGCTTGCGACGGGAGCGTTCCTCCGCACCTGGGCCGGACAAATCTTTTCGGAGCCTTTCACGCCGACGCCGATTGCGATTCACCTCACCGATCTTCCCAAGCCCTTCGCCACGCCGAGCGTCAGCTACGAGCCCCCGGTCGTTCCTCCTCCTGGGCGCCCTTCTCTCCGCCTGCCTGCGGGCTTCCAGATATCCGTATTTGCGCGCGATCTGGAGGAGCCGAGATGGCTGGCACTCACTCCCGAAGGAGGGATCCTCGTCGTCGAGTCCTCCGCCGGCCGGATCCGCTTGTTCGAAGGGCTGCGAGAGGATGGCAGCGCGGAACGCGGCTCGGTTTTCGCTACCCCGGAAAATGGACTCCATCTCCCTTTTGGCATGGTCTTTTCCGAAGGTCGCTTTTTCGTTGCGAACACCGATTCGATCCTCAGCTTTTCCTATCAGCGGGGTCAGCGCCGCCTCGGAGGCAAAGGCGAGCGGATCGCTTCGTTGCCGGGCGGAGGACATTGGACCCGCACCCTGGCGCTCTCTCCGGACGCTCGCTGGCTCTACGTTACCATCGGCTCTCGCAGCAATGCCGACGAGGAGCCCGCCCCGCGGGCTTCCATCGTGCGAATTCCTCTGTCAAAAGGGAAAGCCGAATCCTTCGCATCCGGTCTCCGCAACCCGGTAGGTCTGGCCTTCGAGCCCAAGACCGGCGTCCTCTACACCGTCGTCAACGAACGAGACCGGCTCGGCGACGACCTCGTGCCCGACTACTTCACGCATGTCCGGCAAGGTGCGTTCTATGGTTGGCCCTACGCCTACCTCTCCCCTCACTTCTTCGATCCGAGACTTCTCATCCACCACCACGTTCAAAAGCCCAATCTCGTCGACACCACTCGCACCCCGGACGTGCTCTTCCAATCGCACTCGGCACCGCTCGGGTTGGCCTTTCCCTCGGGCAAGCCTCTCTTCCCGGAGCGTTATCTTCACGGCGCGTTCGTCGCTTTTCATGGCTCTTGGAATCGGAGCGAACCGACCGGCTACAAGATCGTCTTTGTCCCCTTTGGCGACGACCAGCGCCCACAAGGTTTCTATGAAGACTTCCTGACCGGCTTCCTCAGCGAGAGGGAGCATCCCACGACGTGGGGTCGCCCCGTCGGCCTTCTCTTCCTGCCGGATGGCAGCCTGCTTTTTGCCGATGACGCCAACGGAATTCTCTACCGCGTGACCTACGAAGAAGATTCCGACGGCTGACGGAGGCAAGCTTCGGACGTCTCCCGATTGCTTTTCTTGGAGTCGCTGGCTACCCGGAGGAGAGATCCGCAGGGAGCAACAAAGAGAACCAAGATCGCGCGAACGCGCCTCGAACCCTGGTCGGTCGCCTTGCCGGCTTATCTCGCAGGCAGGCTAAAAATTGAAACGCAACCCCGCGATCGCAATATTGTAATACTCGGGATACTTGATCAGCATCGTGTTGCCGCTTGTCATCAAGTAGGAAAACTGCGTCTCCTTAATATAAAGGATCTTGTACTCGGCAAAGAGGCTCCAGTGCTCGCTGAGATTGTATTGAAGCCCGACCAGCCCCTGGCCCGCAAAGGCTCCCTGGGCATAGCTGCCGGTGGCGAGCAGATCCGCGCCGCTGGGACCAACGAAGCTCGTTCCGGACGAGGCCAGATAGGCACCGCCGATTCCGCCGCCGATGTAGGGGACAAGCCCGATCGGAGTCACAAATTTCGCCACCCCGTCGACGAGGAACAGCCCCATGTTGAGATTCGATCCGAACTGGTTGGTAGAAATGCCGGGCTTTCCTGCCACCCCTCCTGTCAGACTCCCGCTCTCCGTCGCTTGTCCCAGGTAGAACGCCTCGAACTGGGCCGCGGGCTGCAACCAGTAACTCTTGGCAGAGTCGAGCGCGATGCTCCGAAAGTTATAGCCGACCTGGATGCCCCCGACCGCTGCCGTCCCGACCGCCGCGCGTCCCCCGGCAGAGAAGAGCGGGGGCGAATCGAGCGCGCCGACTCCATTACTCATGCCGAAGGCGGCACCTCCAAAGATTCCGAAGTAGAGCCCGGTCTTGGGCCCGAGCGCTTCCTTCGCCGACGGAGCCAGAGCCTCCTTCACTCCCTGTTCCCCGGCGGGCTCGTTGCTCCCCGTCGGGGCCGAAGCTTCCGGCGCGGAGGTTACCGCGGCCGGAGCAGCATTCGCTGGCGCTTCCGCAGCGGCGGGCTCCGCCGTGCCGGCGGGAGCGGCCTGCTCGGAAGGAGGCGGGGCGCTTTCGGCGGCATCGGCGGC